>JALOOP010000428.1 GCA_025454315.1 Oculatellaceae cyanobacterium Prado106 | reverse complement strand
ACTCCCCACTCCCCACCCTGAGCGAGAACCCCCATCCCTGGGCAACCTTGACTAGTATTCTGCCAAGCCGATTTCGCAGGGTTGTGTATCTTGCTAAATCACGGAGCGGGGCGAACAGCGTTAACTTTGAGGACTTTTGTGCCAATGGAATCTATGAGCAATCCACAAAATTCACCCAGCAATCCCCCCGTTATCCGGATGCCGCCACCCCCGCCGCCGGGGCGATCGCCCGCTGCCAGTGAGCCGACGCAAATGATGCCGTCTGCGACTGCGGTCAATCCTCCCGCTGCTGCCGCTGCCGCTGCTCCGCAGACCTCGGTGACCACGGTCAATTCTAGTTTTGCCACCAGCCCGATCGCTCCTCCTGCTGCGGTCAGACCACCCGCACCTGCTGCCCCTCCCGCCGCCGCTCCCCGTCCGACTGCGCCCCCACCTCCCGCCAGCGGTCGTGGGAAACCTAGCCCAGGACAACCCACCATGGCGCATCTGGTTCGCGAAGCTTACGACAAGGGCTTCTCAGACATTCATACGGGCGTGGGGGAAGTGCCTCGCTTCCGCAACCGGGGGGAAATCGATGTCACCGATTACCCCGTGACCGACAAAGAAACCTTCATGAGTTGGCTGCATGAAATTCTCAGCGATGCTGAAGTGCAGCGCTTCCATGACACCCTCGACTTTGACGGAGCCACCCAATACGACTTTGCACGGGTTCGGATTAACATCTTTGACAGCTTGCGCGGACCGGCCATGGTGATGCGTTTGATTCCCATGAAGATCCTGACGATGGAGCAACTGAGTTTGCCGCCCGTCTTCAAAGATATTTGCCACTACCACAAAGGTTTAATCCTGGTCACCGGACCGACAGGTTCCGGTAAATCCACCACGATGGCGGCCATGGTGGACTATATCAACACCGAAATGCCGAAGAACATTATCACGATCGAAGACCCGATCGAGTTTGTTCACACCAGCCGTCGCTCCCTGATCAAACAGCGGGAAGTCGGCATCCACACCCACAAGTTTGACAACGCTCTGAAAGCTTCTCTGCGGGAAGATCCCGACATCATCCTAGTGGGGGAAATGCGAGACAAGGAAACGGTTAACACTGCTCTCAAAGCGGCTCAAACCGGACACTTGGTCATGGGTACCCTGCACACCAACAGCGCTGTCAAAACCGTTGAACGGATTCTCAACCTCTACGAACCCGAACAACAGGAACCGATGCGGGTGGCGATCGCCGAATCCCTGATCGCCGTCATTGCCCAAGGGCTATGCCGCACCACCGACGGCAAACGCGCCGCCTTCCATGACATCATGATCAACACCGATGCCATCAAGGACTACATCCGCCGGGGCGACATGGACGAAATCGAAGCACTGATTCCCCGCTGTACCTTCGACGGCATGTGTACCATGAACCAATCCCTCTACAAACTCTACGAGGGAGGCCGAATCACCGAAGAAACCGCCCTGGAGATGTCACCCAAACCCAACGAAATGGCACAAATCCTTCGCGGTCGCGTTTAGTCCCTGTTGCACAGAACCTATCGCTGCAATCTCGACCAACTTTTAGAAAAAGCCTTGCTTCTCGGCACTGAAGCAAGGCTTTTCTTTTATCGATTCCCCTAACCTTTGACACAGAGAACCTGCTTCAATGTGGCCACCACCTCGACTAGATCAGCTTGGTTGGCCATGACCTTCTCGATCGGCTTGTAGGCTCCTGGAATTTCGTCAATGATGGCCTCGTCTTTGCGACATTCCACGTTTTGAGTTTGTTGAATCAAATCTTCTAACGTGAAATTGAGCTTAGCCTGATTGCGGGACATCAAGCGGCCTGCGCCGTGGGAACAGGAGCAAAAACTCTCCGCACAGCCCTTGCCTTTGACAATGAACGACTTTGCGCCCATGGAACCGGGGATGATGCCATAGTCATTTTCCTGTGCCCGGACTGCGCCTTTGCGAGTGACATAGACCGATTCGCCGTAATGCACTTCCTTTTCGGCATAGTTGTGGTGGCAGTTGACTTTGAGCAGGGGCTTGGTGGGCTTGCCGCCAGTCACATGCTTTTCGACCACCTTCTGGAAGCGCGTCATCATCACTTCCCGGTTGTAGCGGGCGTAGTCCTGTGCCCACTGGAGATCGCGCCAGTAGGCATTGAACTCAGGGGTTCCCTGCACGAAGTAGGCGAGATCGAGATCGGGAAGTTTGGCCTCGGCTAAACGAGCCAATTCCTTGGCTGTTTCGATGTGGCGCTGAGCTAGGACATTGCCAATGCCCCGAGAGCCAGAGTGGAGCATCAGCCAAACCTGGTTTTCGGTGTCCAGACAGACTTCCAGAAAATGGTTGCCGCCCCCTAGAGAACCCATTTGCTTGAGAGCTTTGGATTCCAGGTGCTGCACACCCGCATGGAGGGATTTGAAATCCTGCCAGCCTTGCCAGTTCAGCACCTGCTTGTCGGCTTCTTTGTTTTCGTTGAAACCGACGGGGACGATCGCCTCTAGATCCCTGCGAATTTGCTTGAGTTTACCGTCGAGTTGTTCTGCCCGGAAGGGAAACTGGATGGCATTCATGCCACAGCCTACATCCACCCCGACCGCCGCAGGGACGATCGCCTCTTTGGTCGCTACAACAGACCCGACCAACGCACCTTTGCCCAGGTGAACATCGGGCATCAGCGCCACATGCTTGAAGACAAAGGGCAGGGAAGCGACATTTTTGGCCATCTGGGTTTCCGCTGCGCCAAGATCATGGTTTGCCCAGGATAGCACCGGAGATTGAGTAGAGAGATTGAGTGATTCGTAGGGCATGGAAAGCTCCTCTGTGCCGCAGATGTGAAAAGTTATCTCACCGAAAAAGCCGATGAGAAATCAAGGAAGCCGATGAAAGCTGCGGAATGTCTTAGACATCATGCCTCTTTGCAAGCTAACTACATAATACTACAAAAATACTACATAACTCTGAAACAGTCAATTTGAGAGAGCCAATCCTGGTTTTACCAATGGCAATTTGATGAAGAATAATCCGGGAGTTGAATCCTGGTTTGGTTTTGCTGATGTTTTAGCGATCGCCCCCCTCACCCAAGCTCTCCAAAAGCCGTGGTAAATTGAAAGCGTTCTCTTGCTCTCTACACCTTTCTATGAAATTTTTCCGGGTTCAAATCTCTGTGGTGGCGATCGCCCTCACCCTCTGCTTCACGTTCCTTCTGATCACCCCAACCGCCCTCGCCAGTCCGACTGAATCAACGAGTCTAGATGGCGCAACGCTCTTTGAAAACACCTGTGCAGGCTGCCATATCAACGGCGGCAACATCATTCGCCGGGGCAAGAACCTCAAGCTGAAAACCCTGCAAAAAAATCAGATGGATTCGACCGAAGCGATCGCCCAAATTATCACCCAAGGTAAAGGCATCATGTCCGCCTATGGCGATCGCTTAACGCCTGAAGAAATTGCGGTGATCGCCACCTATGTCTTGGAGCAGGCTGAGAACGATTGGCGATCGTAAACTTGATCCCATGGTTTTCATTAGCTCGAAATCTTTTGTCACGGGTTTTCACTAGGAACCAATGGGCAATCTGGCACCCTAGGGAACCCTTTCCTCTGTTTTCCACTCTATACCTTGAGAGAGATACGGTAATGTCTTAAGGAATAGATCAGAGGAGTGTCAGATGAAACGGGCGATCGCATCTAGCTTATTAGTATTAGGGTTTGTAACCGGATTGTCCCGTGCCGCCTTGGCGCAAGACTATGTGGTTCCTATCGAACCCCTCTCTGTCGAGACAGCGCCCACACCCGCTAGAGCGAATCAGATCGTTTCTGAAGAACCCGTGCGGATCAATATCATGCCGGAATCGTTTTTCTCCAATACCGCAAGACCCGAAACCGTAAGACCTGAATCAGTCAGACCTGAATCAGTCAGACCTGAAACTATAAGATCTGAATCGGTAAGATCTGAATCGGTTAGACCCGAAGAAGTTAGATCTGAATCAGTTAGACCCGAAGAAGTTAGACCGGAAGAAATTAGACCCGAAGAATTAACCCAAGAGGAACCGACTCAAGAGGAATCCATCTCATCCGCAGCAGCTTGTGATGTCAGTGGCTTTACCAAAGCGACCACCCGAGATGGCACCACCGTTGTCCTACCCCCAGGCTATGACCAGCGGAAAACCTATCCAGCCCTGGTGCTGCTTCCCTACACCAACAGCACCTCCTGCCGTTTCTTCAACTGGGCTTTCCGAGAGGTGTATCAACAAAGCCAAACGCCCTACATTCTCATCCTGCCCTCCGGTAGCGCTAGCCGTGCCGACTACAGCAGCGAAGGCGGCTTTGAAGCCACGATCGAACGCTTTGAAACTTCCATTAACCGCAATCTCAAAACCCTGATTCCCCAATACAAAATTGATCCAGAACGGGTCAGTTTGGCCGGATTTTCGTTTGGGGCGGATTTAGGCTGGGCGCTAAGTCTGCGAAATCCCACAACTTATCATGGAGTATTGCTGATTGATAGTCTTTGTTCTTACCGCGATAGCCGCAAGATGAGACAGCTTGCACAGGGGGATACACGCTATTTCTTGATCATGGGACAAAAAGAAGCGAATGAAGATTATCATCCGATGGATGAAGTGAAGGGACTGTTAGACCAATACCAAATTGCAAATATGTCCACTCAGTTTTCAGAGGCTTCTCACTCAGAAGTGATTGAAACTATTCCTATGGGGACTTACCAGGAAGCGGTGGAGTTTATTTTGGACTGATAATGGGATTGACGGTGAGATTGATGGTGAAGTTGATGGAAGGTTTCGCCTGAAATCTTTTGCTTTTTTTCATTCCTGAGCTAAATTCTATGCGGCAATTGTTTTCTTGACCTCTCCTTGAGAAATCGGCCATAGGTTCGATGCTGCAAGCATTCCGGGAGACTAAATTGAATCAATATGCCCATTGAATTTACAAGGAAATGATTCCATGGCTAACGATTCAATGTCCACGAACATTCACGGAAACGCTGATCGCCTCGAAGTTCAGGCCACAATTCCCGTTCCTGAAACCACGACCATTCCTCAAGATCACATGCTCCCAGCCGCGACGGGAAGCCACTCTTCACCAGAAGCTTGGATGCGCGATCGCCAAAGAATCTCTGAGTTCTTCAAAGATCCGGTCGCTTACCTAAGCGAATTCTGGCATCATTACCGAGCGACTTTTGTAGCGCTGGGTTATGTCATCCTGGCCTTTATTGCAGTACAGTTCGTTTTTACGATTATTGGCTTCATCACTTCGATTCCGCTGATGAGTCCGCTGTTTGAACTGGTGGGAATCGGCTATACGGGCTGGTTTGTCTATCGCTATCTGCTGACGGCTAGCGATCGCCAACAGCTTTACCAAAAGATCAACGCCATTAAAAAAGATATTCTCGGCAAATCCGACCTGAAGGAGATGGCTAATCAGGCTGGATTCAACGGTAAGGGCATGGCTAGTCAAGGAGCCATGAAAAAGCTCGATCCGCTGAGCGTCAAAAAGACGATTACGGTGAAGCGATCGCCCGATGAACTCTACCACTACTGGCGCAACTTTGAAAACCTGCCCTCCTTCATGAACCATCTGGAAACCATCTCGGTGAAAGATGACAAGCATTCCCACTGGGTTGCTAAAGCGCCTCTGGGCATGAAGGTTGAATGGGATGCCGAAATCATTGACGAAACCGAAAATCGATCGATTGTTTGGCGATCGATGGAGGGTGCCGATGTCGATAGCGTCGGTTCAGTCACCTTCAATGATGCTAATGGCAGCGGTACCGAAGTCAAGGTTGTGATGCAGTACAATCCTCCCGGTGGTGCAGTCGGTGCGATTGCCGCCGCCATCTTCGGTGAAAATCCTGAGCAGCAGCTTGATGAAGACTTACAGCGATTCAAGCAGGTCATGGAACATACTACTGAACCCATGATGGTCACCAAGTCTTAGGTTGTTGCTGAAAAAAAACATCCCGATTTTGAACATCCTGATTCTAAGGAGGAGTACGCAGTGAATCTGTGTACTCCTCCTTTGGATTTCTACCCTATCTCCACAAGTCCCCATGCATTCCCCCAAGATGTCGCGCCCCCCAGCCCCCAACTTTGGGTAGGGCTGATTCATCCTTTTGAAAGGAAAACGGAATGCCCGATTTTATCGTTAGCTGCCGAAACCCATTCAAACGGAGGAATCAGGAGTCTGAA
>JALOOP010000427.1 GCA_025454315.1 Oculatellaceae cyanobacterium Prado106 | reverse complement strand
CCGTTGAGGGCTTTGAGCGTTCTCTCACAACTAGATACCAACGAGGGGACTCCTCTCAACTGACCACACTTCTGGACTTCTGTCAATGCGTAAGTCCTAAGGAGGTATTTGGAGCCGATGTTTGTAAAAGAAATTAGGGCTTGCTCACCAATCCCCACAAAATTATTACTTCGGCAATAAAAGAGGTTGCGGCAACAAAACAGGCTGTGGGGTGTGGCGCTTCGTGCCACACCCCACAGCCTGTTTTGTTGCCCGTTTAATCGGGAGTTCGGATTGGCTCTAAGCGACCGATCGCCGTCTTGTATCCGGATCGCCCACTTTTTGGTAAACGCCAAACTCGACCTGTTCTTCGTCTAACTCAGGACTGATTCCGGCAAAGACATCTCGGAAGAGAGTGCGAGTCCCATGCCAGAGATGCCCAAAGAACCATAAGAGTCCCCAGCAAACATGAGCAAAGGCAAACCAACCTCTGGTACTAGTACGGAAGATGCCATCCGCTTCGCTACTATCGAACTCAAAGGGTTCTCCCAACTGAGCTTTGCGAGCCACTTGTTTGACGAGAACGGGATCAGTCAGAGTTTGACCGTCTAATTCACCTCCATAGAAATGAGCTGTGACACCCGTTTGCTCAAAACTATACTTGGACTCGGCGCGCCGAAACGGAATGTCTGCCCGAACCAGGTCGTCCTGATCAAAGAGGACAACCGGAAAGTTTTCAAAGAAATTGGGCATTCGTCTAACCGTGAGTTCTCGGTTTGCTGCATCTGTAAAAACGGGATGCCCCAGCCAAGCTTGGGCAATGCCATCGCCTTTAATCATCGGCCCTACCCGAAATAAGCCGCCCTTGGCTGGACTGTTGCCTACATAATCGTAGAAGGCTAACTTTTGAGGAATGCTGCTCCAAGCTTCTGAAAGGGTTTTGCCTTGGGCGATCTGGGTTTGAACCTGGCGTTGAATGGCCTGTTGAAAATAACCCTGATCCCACTGGTAACGAGTTGGGCCAAATAGTTCAATGGGAGTTGTGCTGCTGCCGTACCACATGGTACCTGACACCACGAAGGCTGCCAGGAAAAAGGTCGCTAATCCACTGGCTAGAACCGTTTCAATGTTGCCCATCCGCAGACCTCGGTAGAGATTCTCTGGAGGACGCACGCTGATATGAAACAAGCCGCCCAGAATCCCTACGATACCCGCAGCGATATGATGCGCCACTACACCACCAGGGTTAAAGGGATTAAACCCATTCGCTCCCCAGTCAGGTTTAATGGGAGCAATATGTCCGGTTAAGCCATAAGCATCAGAAACCCACATCCCTGGCCCCCAAAAGCCGGTCAAGTGAAAGGCTCCAAATCCAAAGCAAAGCAATCCCGCTAGGAACAGATGAATCCCAAAAATGCGAGGCAAATCTAAAAATGGTTCTCCTGTTTTAGCATCTTTAAACAATTCTAGATCCCAGTAAACCCAGTGCCAGCAAGCGGCAAGGAAGAGTAGTCCTGCTAGGATAATGTGGGCGATCGCAACAGTTTCAAATGTCCAAAATCCCGGCGAATCCACAACTTCCCCCAGCACATTCCAGCCATTCCAGGAGTTTACAACTCCCAGCCTCGCCATAAACGGCAGCACAAACATGCCCTGCCGCCACATTGGGTTTAATGTTGGATCACTCGGATCAAAGATAGAAAGTTCATAAAGTGCCATCGAGCCTGCCCATCCTGCGGTCAAGGCAGTATGCATTAAGTGAACCGCAATCAATCGCCCCGGATCATTGAGAACGACTGTATGAACACGATACCAGGGAAGTCCCATAGTTTGATGCTCCTGTTTGTGGGGAGTGGGGAGTGGGGGAAAGGGAAAAGGGGAAAGGGGGAATCGATGTATGAAACAGGGAATCGTCAAAGATCCAGGGTCAACCCTTTCGCCTTTCCCCTTTCGCCCTTCGCCTAATCAAATTTCCAGGGTTAGCCCTTTCGCCTTTCCCCTTTCGCCCTTCGCCTAATCTAGAGACGGCATTGACAAAACGGGTTCATTCTCACGATCGATGCCTCGTTCAAATCCGGCGGCGGCGGCGCGGGCGCGTCCGGCGTGCCAGAGGTGACCGACGAGGAAGAGGAAGGCAAAAATGAAGTGAGCAGAGGCAAGCCAGGTTCGAGGGGAGACGAAGTTGACGCTGTTGATTTCGGTGGAGACGCCGCCGACGGAGTTGAGGGAACCTAGGGGAGCATGGGTCATGTATTCGGCGGCACGGCGGGCTTGCCAGGGTTGAATATCATGTTGGATTTTATCGAGATCCAGTCCGTTGGGGCCTCGCAGCGGTTCGAGCCAGGGGGCGCGCATGTCCCAGAAGCGCATGGTTTCGCCGCCGAAGATAATTTCTCCAGTGGGCGATCGCATCAAATATTTGCCCAACCCGGTCGGCCCTTGAGCGGAGGCCACGTTTGCGCCTAGACGCTGATCTCGCACCACGAAGGTGAGCGCTTGCGCCTGGGAAGCTTCTGCTGCGGTGGGGCCGTAGAACTCACTGGGATAAGCGGTGTTATTGAACCAGATAAAGGCCGTTGCAATAAACGCTTGTCCGCAGATATTACCTAAGCTCTGCGCCAGATAGGCTTCTCCCGACCAGGTAAAGATGCCATGCGTCCATGCAAAAGGCTGGGTCAGAATGTGCCAGATCCCTCCCAAAATCAGGATGCTACCCATCCAAATATGTCCCCCGATAATATCCTCCAAATTGTTCACGCCAATCATCCAACCGGATTCACCATAGGGCGATCGCAGCAGATAGCCAAAGATCACCAGGGGATTTAGCGTGGGATTGGTCACCAAACGAACATCACCGCCCCCCGGTGCCCAAGTGTCATAGAGTCCACCCCAGAGCATGGCTTTTCCCACTAATAACCAGGCGGCAATTCCTAGAGCGATGAGATGATAGCCCAGAATGCTAGTGACTTTATCTTTGTCTGCCCAGTTGAAGTCAAAAAAGCCTGCCAGTTTTTCAGGGCCGCGAATAGAGTGGTAAACGCCTCCTAAACCCAGCACCGCAGAACCAATCAGGTGGAGAACGGCGATCGCAAAAAACGGAAAAGTGTCGATGATTGTGCCGCCCTGTCCAACCCCAAATCCTAACGTAGCAATGTGGGGCATCAAAATTAAACCCTGTTCATACATGGGTTCTTCTGGCGTGTAGTGGGCAACCTCAAACAGCAGCATGGCACCTGCCCAGAAAGCAATTAATCCTGCATGGGCAACATGCGCTCCTAAAAACCGACCGGACAAGTTGATAAATCGGGCATTGCCAGCCCACCACGCATAGCCAGTTGAGGCTTCATCGCGGCCTTCATAGGTAGTGTTGATGCTGATACCTGTACTGGTTCGAGTGGTTGTCACCACTGACCGATTAAAGGGAGTTTCCATGACAGTTTACCTTGGCTCAAGACATGAAGAGAAAAGCATCTGAACGATTCGATTTGAACCGCAGAGATAGAAAAACACAGGGAAATTGGATGATTTTCTCTGGTTCTGTGGGAGAGAAGATCAAACCTGATTGCTTAAACAGTCCTGCTGGATTGCACTTGCTTAATTTCGTTTTTCAATAGCACCTGCTATAGCGCATTGCCTCTAGGCAGCACCTCATCAGGAAAGACGAAATGCTCATGGATTTGATCGGTTTCGGACATCCAGGCGCGCAGCCCCTCGTTGAGCAAAATATTCTTGGTGTAGAAGGTCTCATATTCTGGGTCTTCAGCAGCACGAATTTCCTGTGAGATAAAGTCATAGGCACGCAGGTTAAACGCTAGTCCCGCCATGCCGATCGCACTCATCCACAGTCCGGTCACAGGCACAAATAGCATAAAAAAGTGGAGCCAACGTTTATTGGAAAAGGCAATGCCAAAGATCTGTGACCAGAAGCGATTAGCCGTAACAAAGGAGTAGGTTTCTTCTCCCTGGGAAGGGCTAAATCCGCGAAACGTGTTGAAGCTGCGGGTATCCTCAAAGAGCGTATTCTCAACGGTCGCGCCATGAATCGCACAGAGGAGCGCACCGCCCAACACCCCTGCAACCCCCATCATATGAAAGGGATTAAGCGTATAGTTATGAAATCCCTGAACAAACAGAATAAATCGAAAAATAGCCGCAACGCCAAAACTAGGTGCAAAAAACCAACCGGACTGTCCGAGTGGATAAACCAGAAATGTGGCGACAAAAACGGCGATCGGAGCTGAAAAAGCCAGCGCATTGTAAGGGCGCACGCCAATTAAGCGAGCAATTTCCATTTGGCGTAAACAGAATCCCACCAAGGCCAACGCACCGTGAAAGGCCGTAAATGTCCAGAGTCCTCCCAATTGACACCAGCGGGTAAAGTCCCACTGCGATTCTGGCCCCCAAAGCAGCAATAGCGAATGCTGAAGACTATTGGCTGGGGTAGAGACGGCAACGGTGAGAAAATTACAGCCTTCTAGATAGGAACTGGCTAAACCATGGGTATACCAGGAGGAGACAAAGGTGGTTCCGGTGAACCAGGAGCCGATCGCCAAATAGGCACAAGGAAATAATAGTAGTCCTGACCAACCGATAAAGACAAAGCGATCGCGCTTTAACCAATCATCAATTTCTTGAAAAACATCTCGCAGGGATATTCCCCGTTGGATTGCAATCGTCATGTGTCCTCCTATTTCCCAGAGACAAAGTAGGGCGTTCCAGGTAATGCTAAAAACTGAAGAATATGATCAAAATAAGGAGCGACTTCGGCGGCATCGTCCTTGAGCAGCAGCAGGGTTTCTTCTTTGAGACATTTCACGGCTTCAGCCCAGTTTGCTAAAGGGATTCCCAGAGAACGATACATTTCTTTCATGCCAAGGGTGCCAATGTCTGCTAATGGCTGCTCACTTCCTGCCAAAACACAGTAAGCAATCAATCGGATATACCAACCCTGATCTCGCTGGCAAGAAGCCGTTTTACGAGGATTGCCGCTGTTGCTTGGGGTAATGGGGCAACGCTGCCAAAAGCGACGAGAACCAAGTTTGACCAAATCCGCTTCGTGATCCATTAAGGTTTGGGCAATGCGAATGCGTCTTTCCCCCGTTTTGCAAAAACCCTGAAACATCTGAAGTTCACCAGGGGTAAGATAGCGAAGTTCTTCGTCAGCGGTTTCAATCACCTGTTTGACTAAGCTCATCGTTTGCTTCTCCTCGTGATGACTTGGACACCACCAAACCAGGCGATCGACACCCATTGATGGCCAGGAATCCACCAGGGAACGTGATTGAGTTCAGGGTCGGAGACTTCTTCTACAGGGATTGCAGGAGGGGGAGCATAGGGTTTGGTGTGAAATCGGTGAAACTGTCTCATAGAGTGATTCTCCAATAGGACTCCAAAAGAACAAGGTGGAAAGCACAAGACTAAACTTCGCAAGGTTCGTCAATCTGAATCTCGTCTTTCGGAACTTCGGGTTGGGAGAGAATCGCATGGGAGGCGATCGCTCCATTCCCGGAGGTCTGCCCATGACCGTTCTGGCCATTGGGCTGCACTCGCTCCATCGCCTGTTGTACCCAAGTTCCATCTGAAACTCGATCGCCATATCGAGGATTAGCAGTACCGGAGGGACGATGGCGCGATCGCATTTCATATCCTCTGGGAGTGAGATATCGCTCGTAGGGAACCATGTCCTCACCAAAAGTTTTGGAATATTCGGCGCTATTGACGATCGCATCAATCAATCCATAAAATCCTTGATGTGAACAGCAATCGTAATAAGGTTCGATTTCCCGTCTCCCCCAGGTGGGGCGTCCCAAGAGTCGCCGATGAATATATTCGATCGCCTTGGTCACCAACAAAGGTTCCCAGTAGATCTGACGAAACACGGAAGTCTTGGCCAACTGCCGGATAAACTCTCTCACGGTGATTTCTCCAGCCTTGAGTTGGCTCTCCGCGACCGTTTGCCGTTGGGTCGCAAAGACTTCTCGCCCAAACACCCGACGGTAGGCGGCTTGGATCACGGCATCGGGGGAATGCTGGAGCAGGTTCAGGCTCAACCGGGCGTGAGGCGGTGAATCGCTGCCGTTCTTAGGCAATTGCACCTTAAGGCACATTCGATGCTCTAGAAAATCAACAGGCTTTCCCCAGTTGATTCCATGATGAAAGGAGCGGGGGGGAAAATTGCACCAAATTGGATTTCGAGCGGGTCATGACTAGCCCCATAAGCATGTTGGTTGGGATGGACGGGAGGCTCTAGCAAGTTCATGGACTGGGGCACTTTTTGCACCACAGTGCGGTATTGAAACAAATGAATTTGAGCGCTCCAATTACGGCATTCCTGAGCTTCCTGGCCTAAACCGCGCAGGTAAGGAACCGTATCCTCGCCAAAGTAATCCGAATACTCTGAAGTGTCTAGGAGGCTATCAATCAAGTGATGCAGTCCGCCTGTAGAAATCACCTCGAAATACTTGCGAAACTCCTGGGGAGTGCTGATGGCTCGTCCCAGAAAATGCCGCACGGCCAATTCAATCACTCGGCTAATGACAAAGGGTTCATAGAACTGATCGCGATACAGGCGGGAATGACCCAGTTGACGAATAAACTCTTTCGTTGAAAGGGCACCGCTTCTAAACTGGGACTCGAGTCCGGTGAGGGCGACTCCCAGTTCACGCACAATGTCACGTTCAAAAACTTGGCGATAGGCAGCTTGAATCAGCGCTTGCAGTTCAGTTTCGGCCATGTGAGGCTTCCAGACAAAGCGCAGGTGCTGTGCTGACAGACTGTAACTCTCAGGCAGTTGCAACCCTTGCTGATAACTGGAAGTTCCCAACCGCACCTGAACTGCAGGCTTTTCAACCAGAAAGGCGGCGATCGTGGCATCAAAGGGTTCTTGAATGAGGGCGATCGCTTCGGCATCTTCGGGAAAATATCGGAGCGATCGCCAGCGCATTTCTCGCAGCGCAACCAGGGTTGCTTCGGTAATATCTTCGGGCATTACTCCGCGTAATCCTTGAGTATTGACCGTGAGAATGCTGGCATCTCCAGCAACGATCGCATAGGTGACATAGCGGAGAAACCAACTGAGATCGCGCATCGAT
>JALOOP010000054.1 GCA_025454315.1 Oculatellaceae cyanobacterium Prado106 | reverse complement strand
TCACGATTGCATGTGGCCCTGGTTCTGGGATGAATTTATCGGCTGCCTCAAGGACACTCACCCAGAAGTGGCTCAATGGCTTGCCCCCCAAGGCCCACTCCACAATCCCGCTCCCTGGCCCTCTCGCACGCTGGCTAAAGCATTGAGAACCAAACGGAAATGGCAGGAAGCGGCTTATACGAAGACTTGTCGGGTGGTTTAGAAGAAGCGAAAAGGGGAAAGGGGAAAGGCGAAAGGGGGGACTTGGATAGAATCTTGGGGTTGACTGAGTATCACAGTGAAATCTGTAATAGACATCCCCTAAGAGATCTTCTGAGATATCCCCTTTCCCCTTTTCCCTTTCCCCTTTCGCCCTTCGCCCACTCCCCACTCCGCTAAGAATTTCGCTCAATAAACTCCACCAGCGCATCGTATTTGGGCGATCGCTCCTGAGCCACATCTTCTAGGACGCCCCAACTACCCCATTTGCCGGGTCTGCCGATGTCGGAGAAGTTCATGAAGAGGGAGCCTCCGGCTTGTTTCCAGGAGTCGAGGAGTTGACTGTAGAGGGCTTTCATTTCGGGGCGGCGGTTGATGGCCAAAAAGAAGTTGGTGAGCGGTTCGTTTTCGGCATTGACGAGATGCTGTCCGCCTTCGTAGGCGATCATCTGTAAGCCTTTGGCCTGGGTCACCTGTTTGTAATAGCGGAAGGAATCGGCAATGCCCTGGAGGCTGTCGTCGTAGCCATCGTGGGGGATGAGGCTGCCTTGTTCCAGTTGGGTAAAGGCTTTGGCAAAGCCGCCGTCTGAATCTTTGAGCCAGGATTCTACGGTGGCCTGGTTTTGGCCGGAGCCGAAGCTGTTGCCAAAGTATCCGGCGATCGCCAATGCATCAACCTCATTTTGATAACAAGGACGATTGCCTTCTTTGACCCAGAGGGGACAGTTCAAGGCCGGGTCTTCTAATCCTCGCCAAGCGGTTTGGGTACCCATGACGGTAATGAGGCGATCGCGCTGTGCTCCAAAGACTTGTTTCCAGATTGTTGCCATTTGAGCCGTTCGCATCCCGTACCACTGCATGAAGGCATCGCCCTCCTGGTTCCAGCGCGATCGCCCCTGCTCCAAGGCATAGTGGGCCTGGGGAAACTGCCAGTTCCACACCTCATTAGACAACTCCACGTAAGCCTTGAGATTGGGCTTGAGGCGGGTTTGCACCATCTTGGCAAAGTTACTCATGTATTCGTCGGTGGCCTTGTGCGGCATGTTAAACCAGGCATCGGCATTGAGCCGATTGGCCAGATCGATCATCACTTCCAGGGGTGCGCCCTTGTCGCTGGAGTAAAAGGCATCGGTGACCTGGGGACGATTTGCCCAACTGCTCTGGTTTGATCCATTCGTCCGCATCCAGTCCATGAACCGGAGGGTCTTGAATTGGCGAATGCGATCGAGAAAAACAGGATTGAACACCTCCTGGCTAAAGGTCGATTCGTAGCGCTCCTGAACCACACGAATATTGCGAATATAGTTGCCCTGTTGACGCGGATCGGTGGCGGTAATGATCATGTAAATCCCCGCATCGGATGGGGTGACATTGATCACATCCCGTCCGGGTCGAGAAGCGGCGTCATCTTTTTGGGCATCAAAGCGATATTCGATCGTGCCTTCACCGTCGTACAGCACTATATATTTGCCGCCAGGGTAGGGTACACCCAAGTCTCGTTGGAGCAGGGTAGCAACTCGCGTATATTCTGGGGGATCAGCCGGAGCAGGCAAGGACTTAACCCAGCCTGATGCATCCAAATCTAGCTTGTCGCTCTCTTCCGTGACCCAAGACCCGCTGCATCCCGGTTCATCCCCCGCACATTGGGTTAGCCAGCCGCGTCCGGACTTAAACACATCTAGAAAAGGCTGCTGTGTAGACCAATCCGCAATGCCCGCCAGGTTGGTGCCTAAAGAAACAGGGGCTGTGGCTTGGGCTATTTGCATTGAAGTGGGCGATGAGAGCGGTGTTGGACTTTCTAGCGCAGCAGCCGTTGAGGTGGAGCGGTTAGCTTGGGTCGGAGTCGGACTGAAGCAAGCCAGCAGCAGAAATAGGACTGCACAGAAGGTGAGGGTAAAGCTGAGAGAACGACGCATTCGCATGGGTCTAAGGGATAGTCGTGAACGCCAAGCAGAGACGAGTTGAGAGAGCAGAAACTTTGATATCTTACCCATCATGATAAGAGGAAGGGCAAAGTGGAAAGGGCAGAGAGGGCATGACAATTTCTTGGAATCTTTGGGGAGCTTTAGGGCAATGTGGCGATCGCGTCCTGATGCTTTCTTAGGTCAAGGACAAGACCCACAGGCTCATTGTTCCAAGCCTCTATGCTGTCCCCTTTATTTCCACGTTTATTTCCACCCGTCCAAAATCGAGGAGGTTCCAGAAAGCCCCCCTTTCCCCTTTCCCCTTTCCCCTTTCCCCTTTTCCCTTTCCCCTTTCCCCCTCGTTCGCTCAGCCCACTAGCCATATCCCTTTCCACACCGTCACTGCCTGCCCCCCCAGGAAAACCCGATCGCCCTCACAACGCACCTTCAGGGTGCCGCCCCGAGCTGAGGCTTGGTAAGCGGTAAATTCGGTTTTGCTGAGGCGATCGCGCCAATAAATCGCCAGACAACAGTGGGCGCTGCCCGTGACGGGATCTTCGTCCACGCCAAAGTTGGGCGCAAAATAGCGGGAGACAAAATCGTAGTCACGCTCGTCATCATGGGCGCGACTGGTGACCGTGACACTATGAAAATGGACGAGTCGTAGAAGAGTAAAGTCGGGCTGGAGTTGGCGCAGGGTGATTTCGGAGTCTAACTCGACGAGGTAGCCCAGGCTGCTTTCATAGACCTGCTGGATGGGAATGCCTAGGGCTTGAGCCAGGAAGATGGGTGGGATCGCTTTGGTGGGGGCGATCGCCGGAAAGCTGAGTTCAATCCAGGCGTTTTGACAGGTGGTTTGATAGGTGGCGGTGAGTGAACCACTGCGGGTGTAAAACCGGGCTGGCGTTTCCGGTGGCAGGTAGCCTTCAGTCCAGAGAATATGGGCACTGGCAAGCGTGGCATGACCACAGAGATCTACTTCGCGGATTGGGGTGAACCAGCGCAGACGAAAGCCCTCCTGCTCAGGCAGCAAAAAAGCTGTCTCGGAAAGGTTCATTTCGCGCGCTACATTTTGCATCCACCCATCGGGTTGAGCCTCGGTAAGGAAACAGACCGCCGCCGGATTGCCCGCAAAAGGCTGGTCGGTGAAGGCATCAACTTGGAAGATGTTGAGATTCATGATGACTGTTCCAAGTGAATCGTCCAAGTGAATCGCATAGGCGAATCGCATAGATAAATCGCATAGGCGAATCGAAACGGATCGAGTCGCAGTGATGGAGATCACCGATGCGATGTGATAAGCATCCTGACCATTTTACCGATCGCCCTTCACTCTACAACGAGAGGGATTAAATTCGTTGCTTAAAATTGACGATCTAAGATTCCACGAACCCGTGCAATTACCTACTTTTGAGTGATTCCCAGGTGGGAAATTTTGGATCGTTTTCGATCGCCGGATAGGCATCCATCCATCTGTGCAAAACTCAATTGCGCCCTGTTCACCGAATCTAGAGCGTGGAGCGACCGATTCTGTTCATTCAGGTAATAATCGTACTGTCAAGTAATATTGCGAGATTCCGTTCTTTAAGTTGGATTGGTGTGAAAAATGGGGAAATTGCAAAGAAATGCTCTACGGTGCGCTCACCATGAGTAATTAGTGTCACACTGAGTAAGTTCGGTAACACATCAAAAAATAGCAGTCTGCAAAGGTTAACTCGAACGAGTCAACTCGCCTGAGTGAACGGGTATGAGCGGATGGGTATGGGTCAACTGACATGAAAATGAGGGTGAGTTTATTTCGCCGCTACGATGGATACTAAATAGAACGGATACTCAATAGAACGGATACTCAATAGAACAAAGCTGATTAACGCCTCTGATTCATGCCTCTGATTAACTCCTAAAGCCAGAAATTTCTAGAGCTTGAAGTTCCCCCTTCTCCAAATTCAGGTTATTGCGATCGAAGGTCCGACAGACGACTTTTTAGGTTAATTTTTCCCAAAGGCATTTTCTCTAGGGTGATTTCCCTAAAGGTCGCTGGTATCGCGACTTGATAAATTTCGGGTGATATGGAATTGCAATTGTGACTGATCCTCTTGTGACCGCTCCTCAACCAGCATTCAATGTAACGCCGCTGAATCACCCTTTAGAACCCTACACTCCCCTAATTCAAGCGATGGTGGGTTTGCTGGGGACAAATTCATCGGCAACAAATTCGGCGGCAATAGCTTCCCCCGAACAGACCTTGTCCCAGGGGGCAACCGCTGTCGTGTCCGGGCAGATTTTGGAGGGGGTGCGGCGATCGCTCCAGGCCGACGGAGTGGCGGTCTTTAGAGCCGATCGCCACCACTGGCTCAAGTATGCCGAAAGCCCCGTTCAGACCGACCAGCCCTTACCAGATGGCATTCTGGCCGAAATGATCAGCCATCTTTCCGCCCAACTGCTCTCGTCTCAACTGCTGACTCCCCCCCAGCATACCGAAGCGGCGCGTTTCAACCCCTTTCACCCTAGCCATCCTAACCGAGACGATCAGGGGGAACCGCTGCAACAAGGCGGCTATCGCAGCTACGAAGTGGCTGGGGTTGCCAAGCAAATGGTGCTGTTGCCGTTGCCTACCCATCCCAGCTATGGGTTTATGGCGATTTGGGGGTTACCGCCCAACTCGCTGGCGCTAAGCCAGGTGTTTAGCCGGATGATTCTCTCGCTGTATTGGGCAACCGAGGAACTGACCCAGATCTCCCCCGCGTTGATTGAAGCGACGATTCTTGATGACCTTTGCCGGGTTTATGGCTGGGTGCCTGCGGCGCTCTATCAACGTCGATTTGAGCTATTTTGCGATCGCCTCTCCCAGATGCTGGTCTACTTTGAACCCGTGCTGCGGCTTGATCCCGACTATCCCTACATTGACAGTTGGGAGGCTTTAGCGCGCGATCCCATTCAAGACTGTGCGCCGATCGATCTGTTTTCGGCAGCGGAACTGTGGGGCGATCGCTTCATGGTCGAACTCGATGCCTTCTTTGTCCGACAAGCCGTTCGCAGCTACCGTAATGCCTGCCAGTTTCCCTTTGGCCGTCGCCAAGAAGACCTGCGCGATCTCTCGGTCAATGTCTATCCCCCATCCCTGACCCAGGAGCGGTACTTTGAGGCATTGCAGCAGGTGATTACGGACAAACTGATCCAGCCCGAAAAGCTGATTCTAGAAATCTCCGAAAAACTTCCCTTACCTAGCTACATGCCCAATGGTCAAGAGGTCACCATCGAAAGCTTCAAAAAACACCTGGGTCAATATGTCCGAGATTTAAAGATCGGCTTTTCCGTCGATGACTTTGGCGCTGGTCATGCCTCCGTCTCCCGTCTCACCGGACTCAACCCCTCCCATGTCAAAATCGATCGCGATCTCCTCTACCAAGGCCGCGAAGCCAGCGAAATCACCCTCCGCTTTGTCGTCGATTTGGCCAGCAGCACCCGCCTCCGTGCCCCCAAAGTCGTCGTCGAAGGCTTCGACCAAGACAGCCCCATCTCCCTCGGCCAACTGTACCGCCTAGGCATTCGCTATGTGCAAGGCCACATTATCGGCAGAGCCAGCCCCGATCTGAGTCGGTTGAGCAAGGAGCGATCGCAGTTGGTGCGGCAGCTAATTCGGGAATAGGGAGTAGGGAATAGGGAGTAGGGAGTGGGGAGTAGGGGAAAGGGGAAAGGGGAAGGGGGAAAGGGATATCATTAATTTCGTCTAGGATTCCTCTGTGTCTTCTTCCCCAATTCCCCTACTGTCCACACCATAGATCATTCCTTGACCCTCCCCACTCCCACTCCCCACTCCCCACTCCCTACTCCCCACTCCCCACTCCCCACCCATGTCCTTCTTCACCATCCTCCTCACCGCCCTTCTCAGTGTTCTCGCGCCCATTGGGTTGATTAGTGAAACGGTGGCTGAGCGGGCGATTCGGCAGCGGTTAGCAGTAGCCGAAACCTTGGCGATTCGGATTGATAATGCGCCAAACTATCAGTTGGTGCGGGGGCGGTTGCAGCGGGTGCGGTTGGCGGGGCGAGGGGTTGAACCGAGGCCAGGGCTGCGGATTGCGGTGCTTGAGTTGGAGACGGATGCGATCGCCCTCCAACCCGGCAGCTTACAACAGGGGCAACCCCGATTGGCAGAACCGTTGCAGGCGGGGGTTCGCTTGGAACTGACCGAAGAAGATGTGAATCGATTTCTGCAGTCGCCGTTGGTGAGCGATCGCCTCAAAACTCTCAGCTTCAATTTGCCGGGGAGTGGCGATCGCGTCCCTGAAGCCTATGGGATTACCCAAGTGGAGGCCGACTTTTTAGAGAATAATCGGCTGCAACTGAGAGCGACTTTGAAAGGGCAGCAGTCGGGGACGGAGACGAGGATTGTGGCAGAGTCGGGGTTGGCGATCGCTCAAGGGCGGCAGCTACAACTGGTTGCCCCCCAATTGACCCTGGGTGGAACCCTGGTTCCCCCCGAGATTACCCTGTTCTTGACCGCAGGCTTTCAACAGCGGCTTGATCTGAAGACTCTAGATACTTCTGGACTAACCGCGAGAGTCCTGAATCTTGAGATTCAAGCGGATCGCCTCGATCTGGCGGCATTTGTTCAGGTAGAACCGAGATTTCTCCAGCCTCAGCCTTCGCAGAACCCGCCTTCGCAGAACCCGCCTTCGCAGAATCAGCCCTCGCAGAACTTACCCCCGCAGAATTAACCCTCCCAGAATTACCCCTCTCAGCATTAACCCTCCCAGAATTCGCCTCATTCCTTTCTGGAAAGCGCCTCCGTACTTTTGTAGTTATCTTTCTAATCAGTTGCCATCGGGTACTGAGACTCCGCCTCCATGCCTCTCTATTAGAATGGGATCACGCAAGAACAGACATCAGAGAGCAGATATCGGAGAGGAGACATCGGAGAGGAGAGATCAGAGAGGACATTAGGAGGAATTTGTTATGCAAGACCAACAACCCGCCCAAGATCCGTCATCCTTACCCGCAACCCCTCCCGCGACCGAGCGCCATTCCGTTCGTTGGGTGCCCCTGTCTTTTGTGGTTGGGATTTCGGCGATCGCCATTGCAGCGGGCGGTGGCCTCGCCTGGTGGACGCTAAAACCCGCCCAATCCCCCGCGCCCCCGGTCGCACCGATCACTTCAAATACGGTGCAACCGCTTAAACCAGACGCTAAAGCACCCGTGGAACAATCGGTGCAGGTCTATTGGCTCAAAACTGAGGGCGATCACCTGCAACTAGCTCCCAGTGCCGTGCCCCTGACCGAAACCGAACCCAGTTTGGTGCTCAAAGCCGCCTTTGACCAAGTCCTGCAAGGCTCTCCCGACCCAGCCTTGACGACCACCATTCCCACCGAGACAAAGCTCCAAAGCCTGGAAGTTAAACCAGACGGCATTCACGTTAATTTGTCCGCCGATTTTACAATGGGGGGCGGCAGCGCCTCCATGATGGGTCGCTTGGGGCAGGTGATTTACACCGCCACTACCCTTGACCCCAATGCCCAAGTCTGGATTTCAGTGGACGGTCAACCGCTGGAACTGCTGGGAGGCGAAGGGCTAGAAATCGATCAGCCGATGACCCGTCAAGCTTTTGATCAGAATTTCCCACTTTAGAAGCATCGTCGGCCTTGCTGAATCTGGGGATGAATGTGTGGATGGCGACGCGACCACCCTACATAATTCATCCCTTTGCTCACCAATTCTGAGAATTTCTACGATGCTTGTAGCGTGCGTGGAGTATAGCGTTAGCTTGCTTCTCGCAAACTATGCTCCCCAAACCTATCGGTAAAGGGAGTGCATTTCGCTGCGTTAGGGATCAAGCGATCGCCCCACTCCAACTCATATATGCGATCCTCCAACTCATATATGCGATCGCTGAAGAGTTCAATATGACCGATCGATCCCCCCGATCGATCCACAATAGCCGCTGCCAAAGCAGCAGCATCCTCAATAGCATCCCCTTCGATAGCATCCCCTTCGATAGCATCCCCTTCAATAGCATCCCCTTCAATAGCATCCTATGACGTTCTGGAGGCATTCAAGATATTGCGACAGCACATGCCCTTGGGGTTGTTTTGAGTCGAGTCAAGGTCTTGTCCTTGCTGATTCATCGCTTGATTACTAATCCTGACATCAGACCATTGCCGTTCCTGCAAGTTGTCTCCCCTCCTGTCTTTTAGGCCTGTCTTTTAGGCCTATCTTTTAGGTCTATTTCTGAGCCTGTTCCTTGGTCTACAGGAGGGTTCACCTTATGCTTGAAACTATTTATATAAATAGTTTTAGGGTGTAACTCATCTTTTGAAGATTGCTGTGGGAGATGATTGCGATCGCCATTCCCATTATTCTTCTTCAGCGTTTGCAAAATCACACTTGATATCGTAACCTAACAGTGCACTGAGACATCATCAATTTCATTCCTCGCGTGAGGCTCAAATAATCATTAGGTGTCGCAAATTTAGGGTTCAAAATGCATCTCATTTAACAAGATGCTTCCACAGAATGAGCCAAACTAATTACACCCACTAAACAGCCGGACTACTTTCAGGGACAAACATTCCGTCTTAAATTTTACGAATTCGCGTATTTACAGGTAGCTATGTTTACATCATAATTCTCTGTGTACGTAGAGCCTATTTTTTGGGTCTGTCTTGCTTTTTTGGGTCTGGCTTGTTTTTTGCGTTTGTATTACTGCCTTTCACTTCTACACCCGCGAATGCACTGGGCGGAGTCTTCTGCTCAAGGCTCATTTTTTAGTGTTTATGCAATTAATCAGGAGTAAAACAGAACCTCTAGGATTCAACTTTGGAGTGTCTTTCAATCAGGGTGAGTAAAATAAAAATGTTTCAACCGAACCACGCTTCTAAAGTCGTTGGCACAAGTGATCTGTCTTGCCAACTGCCCCGTCAGAGCTCATTACGGAATCCTTCATCCGCTCAGTCGTCCCAATCTGCGGATTCAGCCGCCCAATCTCAGAACACCCATCAACCCACCCCTTTCGATCGGCCTCATTCTAGTCAGAACCTAGCTCCAACCGTCGCTCAAGATGCGATCGAACACCCGTTTTTTCTAGTTGGAGCAGAGCGATCGGGCAGCACCATGCTCCGGCTAATGCTCAACCAACATCCCCAGCTTTCCTGGGGTGTGGAGTCTGATTTCATCGTCAGTCAAATGTCCGATGAGGGAACACTGCCTGCCCTGGAAGATTACTACGCCTGGTTAGAGGTGAATCGGATTTTTCAACTTTGCCAGTTCCAGGTTGACCGTGACCTGACCTATGCTGAACTGGTCAAAAGCTTTCTCTCACAACAGCGCGATCGCACCCAAAAACCCCTCATTGGCGCAACGGTTCACCATCATTTCAACCGCCTAAGATTTCTCTGGCCGAATGCCCGCTACATTCACCTGCTGCGCGATGCTCGTGATGTTGCCCGTTCCTGTGTCGGCATGGGCTGGGCTGGCAATGTCTGGCGCGGTGTTGAGCGCTGGATCGAAGCCGAAAATCTCTGGGCAAATCTGCGTCCCCAGATCCCGGCTGACCGTCGCCTAGAAGTCACCTACGAAGCGCTGATTCAAGACCCGATCGCCCAACTCACCCGCATCTGCGATTTTATCGGCATCCCCTACGACGATGCCATGCTCCAGTACCCCACCTCCACCACCTACAGCTTCCCCGACCCCCAGCACATCAGCCAGTGGCGGCAAAAACTCTCCCCCTGGGAAATCCAACTGATTGAATCGCGCACCGCCTCCATGCTCGTCGAACGCGGCTATCCCCTCAGCAATCTCTCCACCCCCAACCCCCAACCCTGGCAACCCTTCCTCACCCTAGAAGATTGGCTTATGAGGCGTTCTTTTCGCCTGCGCCGCTACGGCTTTGGCCTGCTGGCCTCCGATTGGCTAGCACGCAACCTAGGTCTAGAGTCCTGGCAGAAGCATTTGCAGATTCAGTTAAATCAGGTGGATAATTTGCATCTGAAATAGGGAGTGGGGGAGGGGGGAAAGGGGAAAGGGGAAAGGGGAAAGGGGAATCTTGGACGGGTTCAGGGAAGATCTCTTGGATTCCTTTTGGAACTTCATCTGGAACTCTTTCAATGATTCTTGCAATGCACCCCTTTCCCCTTCTTTCCCCTACTTCCCAGGCTTCTCGATCTTGGCAATATGCAACTCTTTGAGCTGCTTGGTATCGACCTCGGAGGGAGCGTTGGTGAGGAGGCAGCGGGCTTGTTGGGTTTTGGGGAAGGCGATCGCATCTCGGATTGACTCTTCTCCGGCCAGGAGCATCACCAGGCGATCGAGTCCATAGGCGATGCCGCCGTGGGGCGGGGTGCCGTACTCGAAGGCTTCTAAGAGGAAGCCGAATTTGTTGTGGGCTTCTTCGGTGGAGAGGCCGATCGCTTCAAAGACCTGCTGCTGGAGGTCGGGCTGATAGATCCGCCGACTGCCACCGCCCACTTCAAAGCCATTGAACACCAGGTCATAGGCTTCGGCGCGGGCGTTTTTCAGGTCATGGGCATCTTCGGGGTAGGGGGCGGTGAAGGGATGGTGGAGGGCTTCCAGGCGTTTTTCGTCGGCGTTCCACTCAAACATGGGAAATTCGGTGACCCAGAGGAGATTGATCTTTTCCGAGTCGATCAGTCCCAGTTCTCGGGCGATGACTTGGCGGAGGCGATCGAGAGTTTTGTTGACCGTTGGGGTGTCGCCTGCGCCAAAGAGCAGCAGCGATCCGGCCTGTGCCCCGGTGCGCTGCAAGAGTTCTTGCTTTTGGGCTTCGCTGAGGTTGTCTTTGATGGCTCCGATGGTGTCAATTTCGCCGTCTTCGCGGACTCGGATGTAGGCCAAGCCTTTGGCTCCGACATCGCTAGCTTCTTTGAATAAATCGCCACCGGGCTTGATTCGCACATTGGAAATCGCGTCGTTGCCGCCGGGAATGGGCAGGACTTTGACAATGCCACCGCTGGCGATCGCCCCTGAAAACACCTTGAAGCCGGAATCCTGCATTAGATCTGAGACATCCACCAATTCCAGGTCATAGCGGGTGTCGGGTTTGTCGCTGCCGTAGCGATCCATGGCCTCGGCATAGGTTAATCGGGGAAAGGGACGGGGCAGATCGATGCCTTTAATTTGTTTGAAGATGTGGCAAACGAGGGATTCGTTGAGTTCCAGGATTTCGGCCTGGTTCATGAAGCTCATTTCCATGTCGAGTTGGGTGAACTCGGGTTGGCGATCGGCTCTCAGGTCTTCATCGCGGAAGCAGCGAGCGATTTGGTAGTAGCGATCGACTCCCGACACCATCAGCAGTTGCTTGAACAACTGGGGCGACTGGGGCAGCGCGTAAAATTCACCAGGGTTAACGCGGCTGGGTACCAGGTAGTCCCGCGCCCCTTCTGGCGTGGAGCGAGTCAGCATCGGGGTTTCGACCTCAATGAAGCCTTCCTGATCTTCGAGGAATCGCCGAATCGACTGAATCACCTGGTGGCGCAACTGAAGATTTTTGGCCATGCGTTCCCGCCGCAAATCCAGATAGCGATACTTGAGGCGCAAGTCTTCGCGCACAGACTCGGTTTCTGAGGTGGAAACTTGGAAGGGCAACTGTTTGCGAACCGCGTTGAGCAGTTCAATCTGATCGGCGTAGATTTCCACTTCCCCGGTGGGAATGCGCGGATTGAGGGATTCGTCGGGACGTTTGGTCACCCGTCCTGTGACTTTGACGACATACTCGTTGCGGAGATCGCCTGCGATCTCGCAGGAGTCTGGCGTTCGCTCAGGGTCACTGACAATTTGGCTGATCCCTGTGCGATCGCGCAAGTCCAGAAAAATCACGCCGCCATGATCCCGCCGTCGGTCTACCCAACCAAAGAGGGTTACCGTTTTACCAACCTGTTCGGCTCGGAGTTGACCGCAGTAATGAGTTCGCATGGCTCTGAAAGATGACTAAGAATGACTAGAGGGTTGAGAGATTGAGAAATTGCTTCTGCTTCTAGCGCTTTCGGATCAGATCGCCAGAAAGAAAACTTCTCCATTATCTAGCATCCAGTCCAGAGTGCGTGTTTTTTTAACTGGAATTCTTGGGGAGGGAGTGGGGAGTGGGGAGTGGGGAGTGGGGAGTGGGGAGTGGGGAGTGGGGAGGAGTGGGGAGTGGGGAGTGGGGAGTGGGGAGTGGGGAGTGGGGAGTGGGGAGTGGGGTGATTCTAGTTTGGAGGGAGGTTATCCAGAATTTTAGTGAGGATGACTCTGATTGAAACCAAGTTATCGTCGCTGGGAAGGAGGTTAACCCTGATTGAAACGAGGTTATCGTCATTGGAAGCGAGGATAACTCTGATTGAAACAAGATCCTCGTCATTGAGAGGGAGGATGACCTTGATTGAAATGGGTTTATCGTCGTTGGGAGGGAGGATGACCTTGACTAGAACGAGGTTATTGTCGTTGGGATTGAGGACAGCTTCGGTGCAAGGGAGGTTAGTCTCGATCGCAGCAAAGTAGGTCTGGGTTGGAGTGGGGCGATCGCACTTCTAGGACACTCAGCTAACCAGAAGTCAGAGTTTTAACTAAAGTCTATTGGCTGATGCCAAAGATCCATTAGACCAATGCCAGTGCGATCGCTAAACACCCCGACTTCTAGAACACCATCCCTGAGTCGAGTTGACCAGAACTGCTCCCCATCTCCCCATCCCCCCATCTCCCTATCCCTCCTCCCGCTCCCCTGGGTAGAGATTTCTTAACCTTTGATTCCAGAAGAGGCATCACAAGGCAAGATTAAGAGTCATCCTGCTTGCGGGGGAGTTTTTTGCTTCCTCTACCTCTTTTCCCAGATTTCAAAAACTTCTCTTTTGTTCTCCTATGAGTGATTCCTTGTCAAAAACCCCTCAGCCAGCCCTCAAACCCATGAACTTCAGCACGAAGCTGGCCTATGGGGCGGGGGATTTGGGGCCTGCGATTACGGCCAATATTTTGGCTTTCTTTTTATTATTCTTTTTTACGAGCGTGGCCGGGATGAATGCGGCGGTGGCAGGCAGCATTTTGATGGTGGGCAAGATTTGGGATGCGATCAATGACCCGATTGTGGGCGTGATGAGCGATCGCACTCGTTCCCACCGCTGGGGTCGGCGCTATCCCTGGATGCTGCTGGGGGCGATCCCCTTTGGTTTGACCTTCTTTTTGCAGTGGATTGTCCCTAAGTTTAGCGATGATCCGGCGGTGAACCAAACCGGGTTGCTGTGGTACTACATCATCATTGCGATCCTGTTCAACACCTTCTACACCATGGTCAATCTGCCCTACACGGCCTTGACCCCTGAACTGACTCAGGACTACAACGAGCGCACCAGTCTCAATAGCTTTCGCTTCACGTTTTCCATTGGGGGCAGCATTCTGTCGCTGATTTTGGCGCAGGTGATTTTTGCCGTGGTTCCCCAGCCCAGCGAACGCTATCTGATTTTGGGTGCGGTTTGTGCAATTCTTTCGACGGTGCCGCTGTATTGGTGTGTGTTTGGGACGCGCGATCGCTCCCATGAGGTGGCGTTGCACAATCCCCAGTTTGTGGGCGATGTGGAAGAATCTCTGCCCTACCTGGAACAACTCAAGATTGTCTTTACCAATCGTCCTTTTTTGTTTGTCATTGGCATTTATCTTTGCTCCTGGCTGGGGGTACAGGTGACCTCGGCGATTTTGCCCTACTTTGTTGTGGACTGGATGCGGCAAGATGCCTCAGTTTTCACCTATGTGGCGCTGGCGGTTCAGGGGACGGCGCTGCCGATGCTGTTTGTTTGGAGTCGGGTAAGCGCCCGCTACGGCAAGAAGGCGGTTTATTTCATGGGTATGGTGCTATGGATTATTGCCCAGGCGGGGCTATTTTTTCTGCAACCCAGTCAATCGCTGCTGATGTGGCCGCTAGCCATTATGGCTGGATTCGGGGTCTCAACCGCCTATCTCATTCCCTGGTCGATGATCCCGGATGTAATTGAGCTAGATGAACTGAATACGGGGCAGCGGCGTGAGGGCATTTTCTACGGGTTTATGGTGCTGTTGCAGAAGGTGGGGTTGGCGATCGGTCTTTTCCTGGTCGGCCAAGCGCTAGATGCTGCGGGTTATATCGAAAGCACGGGAGGAGCGCCCCCGGTACAGCCCGAGTCTGCGCTCTTTGCGATTCGGCTGGCGATCGGCCCAATTCCCACGTTGGCTCTCATCTGCGGCCTTGCGTTGGCCTACTTCTACCCCATCACCCGCGAAGTCCATGCCGAAATCCTCCTCAAACTCCAGGAGCGTAAGCAACAGCAGGCGGAGAATTCATAGCGTCTATGCCGATCCTTTGTGAGCGCAGAGACGCAGAGACGCAGAGAGGGGAAGGGGTAATGGGGAATGGGTAAAGGGGGATTTGGGGTGGCTGCTTGGAATTGATCCATGAAGGCAAAAATGAGAATTCTCTAAGGCTCCTTCAAAGATCCATTCAAAGATTCCTTCAAAAATTCATTCAAAAACTTACTCAATGTAATCCCTTTCCCCTTTTCCCCTTCCCCATTTCCCCACTCCCCACTCCCCACTCCCCACACCCCACTCCCCAAACTTGCGATAAGCTAATCAACGTTTCCCATTCGGAGATGCATCTATGGATTGCAAAACAGCGACGCTCGTTTATCAGGCTGAGAATCCGATCGCCCAGATTCGATCGCTCTTTCCTGAAGCCTGGAAGTTCCTGGAAACCCAAGCTTGGGCTTTTGTACAACACCAGGCCGATGCCTTTGATACGGCAGTGAAGGGTTTGGTGGGTGCCACCCCGTTTCAGTTTCGAGTGACCCATCGAGACGACACGGATCAACTAACCCAAGACATCGCTGAACTGTTGGGCGATATTACGTCTCGATTGCTTCTGGAACAGCATTTTTCTCAGGTCGTGGGTCAAAAAATCTACTTCAGCACCGTATGCTGCTCTGGCCACATTACAACAGACCATGAGTTGAGCCTTGCAGAAGTGCTGCCCATTCAGAAAGCCGCTGTCCAACTTCAATAGACCTATCGTCCAATCAGGGGCAGCTAGCAGGTTAAAATCCCTCTGCGCCCCTGCATCTCTGCGGTTCGCATAATCCAGAAGGGGATTCCGAGAAGTTCGTCTATGCTCGTTCCCCAATCAAGATAAGATAATCAAGGATGATCCCCACTTTCATCTGGTCTAACGCCCATGGGATGGCCATTGAATGGGGTGAGGTTTGCTTGAATTCTGAGGTTTTATGAAGAAAATTCTGTCGCGCCTTGTGGCTCTGACGCTCGTCTGCTTTATCAGTTTTATCGGTCTGGTTGGAGTTGCGGCATCACCCGCCGCCGCCGACAGTTTGACGGGTAATTATCGACAAGACACGCTGGAACTCGTTGAGCTTTTAAGAACGACCATCAACTTGCCCAAAGATGCGCCCGATCGCACAGAAGCCCAGTCGGAAGCGCGTCAAAAAATCAACGATTTCTCAGCCCGCTACCGCCGCGATGGTTCCCTCATCAAACTGAGTTCGTTTACCACCATGCGGACGGCGCTCAATTCTCTCGCTGGCCACTATAGCTCCTACCCCAACCGTCCCGTCCCCCAAAAACTCAAGGATCGTCTGGAGTTGGAATTCAAACAAATCGAGGCCGCCCTTCGCCGCGAAGCTTAATTCCAGCAAATTGATCCTGAATTGAATCCTGAAAAACTAGGGATGCTGTCCAACGGATAGCATCCCTAGTTTTTTATTCCTGATGAGGATGCAAAATTGCGGCGAGATGGGTCTTGATCCATTGGGCATCGGCTTTGCGATCGCACCCCACCTCCAAAACCCGAATCCC
This sequence comes from Oculatellaceae cyanobacterium Prado106, assembly GCA_025454315.1. Lineage (GTDB taxonomy): Bacteria > Cyanobacteriota > Cyanobacteriia > Elainellales > Elainellaceae > Prado106. Next base: position 22,012 of record JALOOP010000054.1, on the reverse strand, counting down.
CTCACCGGATAACTGGCTAACCCGCTCCTCCAATTGCCTCCAGGATTCAATCCGCTCATGCTTAACGTTATAAGTTGCACATAGCTGAGCAAAATCCACATTCTGAGGCGTTGCAAAGAATTCCTCAAAGGGCGGATCAAACTGGGCGATCGGCAAATGTTCAAAAATGCCGCCCCCATTATTGTTGATTAGCACGATCGTCAAATGCCCCCCAAATCGAGGATGGATCAAAAACCCATTCGTGTCGTGCAACAGCGCCAAATCGCCCGTCAGCAACACCGCCGACTCCACCTGTCGATAGCCAATCCCCAGCGCCGTGGAAAGATTGCCATCAATGCCATTGGCTCCCCGATTGCAAAAAGGCCGAATGCGAAGATCGCCCGGACACCAGAACCAGTCCATATCCCGAATCGGCGTGCTGTTGGCGACAAACAGGAGCGTGTCAGGGGGCAGCGATCGCGACAACATCCAAGCCACCTTCCCTTCAAAGAAAGTCTCGGTCTGGCTCAAAGTAGAATCCAGCGATCGCCTCACCCGCCGCTCCGCCTCACCCCATGCCTGCAAATACTGCCGCTGCTCCTGAGAATTGTCCCCGTCATTCCCACCGTCGTTCTCAATAGAAAAACTGGCGGCAACTTCAGGGAGCGATCGCCGAATCATCACCGTTCTGCCGTGGAGCGGGTCAAGGTTGCGATCGCCCGGATCAATCACCCATTGCAGCGGCTGTGTTTCCTCCAACCAACGCCGCAACGTCTTACTCGTCGGCATTTCCCCCACCCGAATCACCCAGTCTGGAGCAAACTGTTCAGCCCATTGCGGATCACGAAGTATCCAATCATAGGTGGTAACTAACTGGGGATTCAGGCTGGCATAGTTCCTTATTGGGGACAATGCTTCCGCCAAGACAGGCGCGTTGAGTGTCTTGGAGAGATGGGCGATCGCATCACAGTATTCTTCAGGATGAATCGGCTGATCAATCCCCGCGATCAGAAGCGTGCGGGAGGTGGATGGGTGGATGGGTGGATAGGTGGATGGGTAAATGAGTAAAGGATTTTCCCTTTCCCCTTTCGCCTTTCGCCTTTCCCCTTTCGCCTTTTCCCTTTCCCCTTTCGCCTTTTCCCTTCCCTGAATGTGGTCGAAGAAATGACTCGGAAACCGATCGGCGATCGCCCCCACTTCAGCCTGGGGAATAGGAGCCAACGGGTCGCGTAGGGGAAGGTTGAGGTGGACGACACCGGGGACGGGATAGTGCGATCGCTCCCAGGCGTACAGGATTGTTTGACGGAGATAGGCGAGTTGCTGCAAATCCGGGCTAGGGAGGCTGAGTTCGCTGTACCAGTTGGGGAAGGTGCCGAAGAGTTTTTGTTGATCGATGGTTTGTCCGGCGTTGCAGTCGCGCAGTTCAGGGGGGCGATCGCTGGTCAATACCAACAGCGGCAGACGGCTCTCTCTCGCTTCGATGATGGCTGGATAGAAATTAGCTCCGGCAGTGCCCGAAGTGCAGACCAGGACGGGCGCAACGCCAGAACGACGGGCGATTCCCAGGGCAAAAAAAGCCGCCGATCGCTCGTCCAAAATGGGGATGGCTTCGATCGCGGGATGTTGGGCAAAGGCGATCGCCAGAGAAGCCGAGCGGGAGCCAGGACAAATCACCGCTGTGGTCAAGCCTAAGCGATGCAGCGTTTCGGCTAGAACCGAAGCCCAGAGAGTATTGGAATTGCGAAAATCAATCGACATTCAATAAGGCTAAAGCAACAAGACCAAAGAAAGAGTAGAGGAAGGCTAGACGAAAGCTAGAGGGAACCGAGTTAGACCAGTGCCTGCAACAGGGCTTGAAACTTGAGCTTGATTTCGGCCAACTCCCGATCGGGGTCTGACCCGGCGACGATTCCGGCTCCGGCATAGAGGCGGGCACGGTGACCGTCGAGGAGGGCTGACCGGATGCCAACCACGAATTCGGCGTTGCCTTGGGTGTCGAGCCAGCCGAGGGGAGCAGCATAGAGCGATCGCCCAAACTTTTCATAGTGCTGGATATGCTGGCAGGCAATATCGCGGGGCATTCCGGCAACGGCAGGCGTAGGATGCAGTTCAGCCAAAATCTTAAACGGATGGATGGGGTTGGAAACCAGGGTGCGAATCGGCGTATGGAGATGCTGAATGTTGGAGAGCGGCAGAATCTTGGGGCTGGAGGCGTATTTGGGCTGCAACCCCAGTTGTACCAGCCGCTGAGCGATAAAATCCACCACGACTTGATGTTCACGTCTTTCCTTGTCGGTCTGCATCAGCCGTTGGGCAAAGGCATCATCCTCGGCCATGGTTTTTCCTCGGGGAGCCGAACCTGCCAGCGCATCGGTAACCAATCGTCCCTGATGCAGACTCAACAACCGTTCCGGGCTAGCTCCAATGAAGCTTTGTCCCTGACCATTGCCCACCGAAAACACTGTACAGTCCGGATGCCGCTGTCGCAGATTATGCAGCGAAGGCACCGCCTGAAACGGCAGCGACGAGGTGACATCAACGGCATGAGCCAACACCAACTTGTGAAGCTGCTGGGCTTGAATCGATCGCAGCGCACCCACCACCGCTGTCCGAAAATTGTCCACATTGCCCATCTGCCAGGGTTGACGCGGTTCCAGGGATGGAGGCATTCCCTGAGGGAAATGCAGCAGCGAATACTGGGGCGCACAGAGTTGCTGAAACTGCTGCCAAATCTTTTGGGTTAATTGCTCAATGTTGGATTGTCGATGGATGCTGAGATTGGCGATCGCCATACTCTGGTTGTGCGATCGCATCACCTGCCACTTGGGCAAAAAAACCGTCCCCGCCGCAAATCCACCCGACCTCGCAAAGGAACGGGAATCATGGGATATCGCATCCGCCCTGCTATCCGATTGGTCAGAAAACGTGAAGCTACAAAAAAAGCGAGGCGTTGACCAAGGCGAAGGATGACTGTTGGTAATGAAATGTTGCATACAGTCCTGGGTGAACTGTTGGGCAGCAACAAATCGCTGAGATCCGTCAGCTTGATGCAGGGAAACAGCGTCTATGGCGGCGATCGCCTTCTCCGCATCCTGATTTTCAAAATAGAAATGAACCTGATCCGATCGACTCCATTGCTGCAAGACCACCAGCGGATCTAGGCAGGGCACTTCCAGCGCAATGCTGGCAATTTTAGAATGCCGATCCTGAAGAGATTGTTGTTTACAAAAATCAAGAAATTGATAAAGCTGTTTACAATCCCGAGGGGAACTGAGGGCGGAAATCGAAGGCTGACATAGCATCGAATTAAAACACTGGCCTAAAGTGCGAGGTCATCGGAAGCGCGTCGTGAGCGGATTGTAGAGCCATCAGCCGCGTTTCAAGCAGTCCAAGAAATGCAGCATTTCAGCCTCAAATCGGCATCCAAAAAGGGATACACTCCCAACACAATATGAATACAAGTAGCACATTTGATGGACGATCGGCAGGCGAGGGGGGAGGGGGAAAGGGGAAAGGGAAAAGGGGAAGGGGGTGTCTCGGTGCAGTGTCCTAGTTTTTCTAGGAAATTCTACGACTGCCGCAGCTTGGGACAGATTCTATAACCTTTTCCATGACCTTCCATGACTCAGCGCACTGATCGCCCTTTCCCCCTTCCCCCTTCCCCTTTCCCCTTCTTACATCCCCTTGAGGGCTGAAAGTGAGATACTAGGGAAGCGAATGGCTCATCCTTGGGATAGGTTTGTCGCGTCTTTGCGTTGAAATTTGCGCTTAAAATTCGACAGGGTAAATTTTGACCCGTTTTTATTGAACTTCAACATTCAAACATTCGATAGTATTCTGCCCATGTTGCCGAATCCCCTGCAAGATTCCCTTACTCCGCGCTCGACTCCGGCGATTTCGCCGACTGTCTCCCCATCTGTCTCCCCATCTGTTGCCCCATCGATCGCTCAACCTGTTGCCCAAGCAGTGACTCAAGCTCCTCCTCAAGCTATCTCCCAGACTGCCTCCCACACTGCTCTCCAAAAGCCCACCCAGACTTCTGCCCAGACCTCTACTCAGACCTCCACTCAGAAGAAACTTTGGTTAGCGGCGATTAAGCCACCGATGTATAGCGTGGCGATTTTGCCGATTTTGTTGGGGACGGCGATCGCCTATGCCCACACCCAGGTTCTCCAGGTTCCCATCTTTGTCACGTTCCTGGTGTCTGCGGTGCTGATTTTAGCCTGGGAGAATCTGAGCAATGATGTCTTTGATTCTGATACGGGTATTGACCGCAACAAAGCCCATTCTCTGGTCAATCTGACGGGGAATCGATCGCTAATTTTCCTCCTCAGTTCGCTGCTGCTGGCGCTGGGCATTGCGGGGATATTGGCGATCGCACTCCTCCAACAAGACCCCACCATTCTCGGAATTATCCTAGTCTGCTGTTTACTGGGCTACGCCTACCAGGGGCCGCCTTTCCGCTTGGGCTATCAGGGCTTGGGCGAAATTTTGTGCTTCTTCTGCTTCGGGCCTCTAGCCGTGTCCGCCGCCTACTACAGCCAGACCCAAACCTGGAGCAATACCAGTTTGGCCGCCTCTGTGCTGCTGGGCATCACCACCTCACTGGTTTTGTTTTGCTCTCACTTTCACCAGGTTGAAGATGATCTGGCAGCGGGGAAGCGATCGCCCATTGTCCGTCTCGGCACCCAGAAAGGCGCAAAGATTCTCACCCTTGCCACCCTCAGCGTTTTTGCCCTAACTCTGCTCCTGGTTAGCCTGCACCAGCTTCCCATTTGGACTCTGTTAATCGGCCTCAGCCTCCCCTTCGCGCTCAAACTTTGCCGCCATGTCAACGCCTACCACGACCAGCCCAACCGGGTCAGCAATAGCAAATTCATCGCCATTCACTTTCACTTCTGGAGCGGCTTGCTACTGTGTCTAGGCTTTTTGCTCTAACCTCAGATAAATTACAAAAATTCAATGATGGACAACATCGCCTCAATGCTGGTGGGATGGTCGTTCCGTCTGTCCGCACTCCAGGATAGGTATCATGAAGGTTGATCAATTAGCCAGGTTTTGGTTCCTGGATTTATGGGTCTAGATGCTGGTTTGTAAGGACTGAAGTCCTTACTACAAGCCTGTTTGTAGTAAGGACTTTAGTCCTTACCACTGCAAGCGTTGTTGAATTAGAACTTGGCAAAACCCGGTAATTTCAAAGAATGATTCCTGGATTAATTGATCGAATTTCATCTTGCTTATTTCACACGAGTGGCTGTATATCCTATTGAACTTTTATCCTAATCAACCTGCTCAACTAAACTCTAAAATCCTCTGTGCCTGAATTACCTGAAGTTGAAACCGTCCGCCGGGGACTGAATCAAATGACCTTGAATCAGACGATTCAAGGGGGTGTTGTCCTGCTCGATCGCACCATCGCCCACCCCGATCGCCCCACCGATTTCCTTACGGGTATCCAGGGAACGACTCTAGTGGAGTGGCATCGACGGGGCAAATACCTCCTGGCTGAGTTGGTGCGAGACAACCAGGCCGCAGGCTGGCTGGGGGTTCATCTGCGAATGACGGGGCAACTGCTGTGGGGTACCCAGGATGCTCCCGTGCAAAAACATTGCCGCGTCCGATTCTTCTTTGCCGACAACCAAGAGCTTCGCTTTGTCGATCAGCGCACCTTTGGCCAAATCTGGTGGGTGCCGCCGGAACAAACCCCAGAGCAAGTCATCACCACTCTCGCCAGTCTGGGCCCTGAACCTTTTTCGCCGGAGTTTTCGGTGCCGTACTTTCGGGGATGGTTGCGCGATCGCCAGCGTCCCATTAAAAACGCCCTCCTCGACCAAACCCTCGTCGCCGGAATCGGCAACATCTACGCCGACGAATCCCTCTTCCTCAGCAAAATCAATCCCCAAACCCACTGCGCCAGCCTCAAGCCCAAGCAAATCCAACTCCTCCACGCCGCCATCATCCAGGTGCTCCAGGACAGTATTGGCGAAGGCGGCACCACCTTCAGCGACTTCCGCGACATCAAAGGCATCAATGGCAACTACGGCAATGTCGCCTGGGTCTACGACCGGGAAGGCCAACCCTGTCAAACCTGCGGTGCCCCGATCGCACGGGTGAAACTGGCGGGGCGATCGGCGCATTTTTGTCCTGATTGTCAGCCAGTGGGGGGAAAGGGGAAAGGGAAAAGGGGAAAGGGGAAAGGGGAAAGGGGAAGCTTGGACGGCTTTGTAGATTGCAGCGTTGGGGCGATCGGGAATTTTTGCCTGTGAGGGACAAGGGGGGAAGGGGAATCTTGGACGGCTTCATTGGGTGACTTGTCGTTAGGGCGATTGGCAGTTCTCTTTTATTTCAATGAGGATTTTCTGTGAGGATTTAAGGAGCGTGGCGCTTTTCACCTTTCCGTTTTCCCTGGATTTGCGAATTTTCTCTCAGTAAATGTGATTTTTTGAGAAACTTGCGGAACTGCTGTAAATCCGATGAAGAATTGAGCAGCAGATTGCGTAATCGGGAAAGTGCGTGACTTCCACATCAAGCATAGATTGTCGCTCATGCGAGATTTGGCGGGTCATCGTGCGGGTCATTATGCGGGTCATCAGGGCTGGACTTCAGCTTGCTTCAGAGACTTTAATTGTGGGTCATTTTCAGGAATAGCTTCATGGAAACCCGTACCAAACCTCAGTAATAGACGTGAAATTCTCTTTCATAAACCTACATGAACAAAAATCAAACTAGGTTCCGTTGATTGGCAAGAAATGAGATAATCCGAAATCTGTTAGAGTTCGGGTAGTCCGGTTCTCCCCCTTGGGGAATACTATGCAGGTATTCTCTAAAGCCTCAGAGCAAAAGACATAGAATAGCTAGAGGACGGTATTTCGATTGGGTGTGAGGGAGAAGAATGCCCCCATATCGGAAAGATTGGGCATTGGGCATTGGAGTGATGGAATGGTTGAATCGATTTAGGTTTAGCAGGCGGTTAAACGTTTTCAAGGATGAGGGCATCCCAAAAACTGACCAACAGCGCTCTAGCATTTTTGCTTCCGATCGATTCATTTTCATCTTTTTCAGAAAAACACTCGTTTTCTGTTGTGGTTTACCCTTGCTCCTGTTCTCAGATCCCGTTTACAGCTTCCATGCACAGCTTTCATTCACAGTGATTTACGATTGGGTGGTGTAAAGTCTTTGTTTATCTTATTTAGATCCTCTTCTATGAGCTGGGGCAAACTTCTGCAACCTGATCTCAACCTGGGGCATTCAGTGCTGAGCTTGACCCCCGAATTGCTGCGTCAACACAACCTCAAGGGGTTAGTTCTAGACGTGGACGACACCCTGGTGCCCTTCAGTATGCCGGAAACCTCCGAAGAACTGCGCCAGTGGGTGCAAGCCATTCGCCCCACTACCGATCTCTGGTTGGTCAGCAATAATCTGAGTCAGGCGCGCATCAGCCGCATTGCCAAATCCCTCAACCTGCCCTACATCCTGGGCGCACGCAAACCCTCCCGCCGCAAACTCAGACAGGCTGTCGCCGCAATGGATCTACCCGTCGATCAAATTGCCATGGTGGGCGATCGCCTCTTCACCGACGTGCTAGCCGGCAACCGCCTGGGCATGTTCACCATCCTGGTCGAACCCATGACCAACCCCGCCAAAAAAAGCCAGCGCTATTTCCTCCGCAACTTTGAAGTCTGGCTCTCCCAAATCCTAGGCGCAACCCTAACCCCACGCCAATAGACAGACTTCCAGGAACTCTAATCTCCAGAAAATCAGAACCCCCTTTCTCATGAAGAGTGCAGGCTATTGTGCACCCCTCACTCTAGAAGAGGGGGTTCACCTTTTTTAAACCAACCCTGCACTTAACCTCTGCATATCTCCTCGCCAAAGTCAACCTACAACCTCCCCAAAAATAAACATCACGAAGGGGTAATTCCCCTCTTTACCCTTCGTCAATCACCGTTCAAAATATAGAAAATCGACTCAAAGGCAAGCCCAGCAGGCAGTTGAGATAAGCGCCTAATACGTAGAAACGTATCTTTCCCGCAATCCTTCGAGTCATTCCTAAAACTACGGACATGATTCTAAAGAAAAAATTAAGGAAATCTTCGGGATCAGATTCCGCTGCTACTCTAGAGAAGTAATCAATCAACTGGGGTCAGCTTATATAAGACCCTAACCTTTAAAACCCAATAAAATTTTGTAAAGCGTCCCCTTCACCAATAGAAGCGGGGCGCTTTACAATTTTGTAGCAACTTTTTTAGAGCATAAGAAGGGGAAAGGGGAAGGGGAAAAGGCGAAAGGGCTTTCATCGATAGAACCTTGGAACTCACCAGGTGTCACATTGAAATCTGTCATCGACATTCCCCAAAGAGATCCTCCAAGACATCCCCTTTCCCCCTTCCCCCTTCCCCTTTCCCCCCTCCCCGTCCACCTCCGCTCCTATGTCCCAAACGCTCGTCATCAAAATCGGTACCTCTAGCCTGACCCAACCCGATACTGGATTTTTGGCACTCTCCACGATCGCCCAACTGGTCGAAACCATTAGCGCCCTACGACAACAGGGACACCAAGTCATTCTCGTCTCCTCCGGAGCGGTGGGCGTGGGCTGTGCCCGACTGGGACTAACGGAACGGCCTCGCACTATGGCCATGAAGCAGGCGGTTGCAGCGGTGGGACAGGGGCGACTCATGCGGGTCTACGATGACTTCTTCACCTCTCTGCAACAGCCGATCGCCCAGGTTCTGCTGACCCGCAGCGATCTGGTGCAGCGCAGCCGCTATGTCAACGCCTACCGCACCTTTCGCCAATTGCTCAAGCTGGGCGTTGTGCCGATTGTCAATGAAAACGATACCTTGGCGATCGAAGAACTCAAATTTGGCGACAATGACACCCTCTCCGCCATGGTGGCCAGCCTGGTCGAAGCCGATTGGCTGTTTTTGCTGACCGATGTCGATCGCCTCTACTCCGCCGACCCCCGATCCAACCCCGATGCTCAACCCATTCCCTGGGTCGGCAACATTGATGAACTGATGGAATTGAATGTGGAAGTGGGCGATCGCGGCAGCAACTGGGGTACAGGCGGTATGGTCACCAAAATTGCCGCAGCCCGGATTGCCACCACTGCCGGGATTCGGACGGTGATTACCGAAGGGCGATCGCCCCAAAAAATTGCCCAAATCCTCCAGGGCGAACCCCTCGGCACCCAGTTTGAAGCCCAACCCACCGCCATCAACGCCCGCAAACGCTGGATTGCCCATGGCCTCGTGCCCTCCGGCAAACTCCTCGTCGATGCCGGAGCCGTCAAAGCGCTGACTCAAAAGGGGCGATCGCTCCTAGCCGCAGGTATCACTGGCATCGAAGGCGAATTCTACAGCCACGACGCTGTGCAAATCTGCGACCTCTCCGGCCATGAAGTCGCCCGAGGCATCGTCAACTACAGCAGCCTGGAACTCGACAAAATCCAGGGCGCACAATCCGACGCCATCCAATCCATTCTGGGCTACGTCGGAGAAGACACTGTCGTTCATCGGGACAACATGGTGCTGATGGCTTGAAATTCAGGATTGAGCGCGGAGACGCAGAGACGCAGAGACGCAGAGGAATTTTTACTTCACTGTGCGATCCAGCGTTTTAGGGGCAGTTTTTACCTAACTACCCTTAAAGCAACCGCCGCTTCCACTTCCAAAAAATTAACGCAGAGATGCAGAAGTCTCTCTCTTCCCTCTGCATCTCTGCGTCTCTACGATTTAATTTCCCCATTCACAAATCTATCTAAGCACTCACCGCTTCCACATCCGAAGGCTCATGCTCCACCACAAACACATTGCAGTACAAATTTGCGATCACTTGCTTTCCTTGCTGCGTTAACTCCAAATAGCGCAAGCCATCCTTCACATAGGGATAAACCCCATTCCAATAAAACTTTGGATAATTCTGTCGCAAATCCCCAGGATGACGGTAACCCAACGCCTGAGCCACCCCCGTCTCCACAAACTCGTAATACAAAGCCCCAATCTTTTTCAAATACCGAGGATCACTCAATTGCCCAATCAAATCCGAGGCGCGAATCAGCCCCGGAAAATTAACGGTGTCTTGATGATCTTCAGCTTTGGGTACGGGAAAGCGGGTTAACTCAATATTTTGAATCACCGTCTTGGCATCAATTAATGCATGACGGCCAAACCGTTCCTGCACAAACAGTTTTGCCCGATCGACATGATAAGGCGTTAGTCCAGCATCAGAAGATCCACAGGACAAATGCACTCGCTCATCCCCCTGCCCCGTGGCATACCAACCGTTGCTGTCCTGCTGACAAACACCTTTGACATAACCAATGTCATGACAAACCAGCGACACAATAAAATGCAGCCAGTCTTCACAGGAAACACCACCCTCGCGAATGTGTTTTCCCCGTAAAATTTCCTGTCCAACCAGTGTCACCAAAATCGTGTGTTCCACGTTGTGATACAGTGCATCACTATTGGCAATATTTTCCAAAGCCATCGATCCGACCCAACCAATGATGTCTTCATAGTCATGCTTCCAGCCGCCGTAGGTGCGACGGTAGCCCTCTTTGAGCTTGTGAACAAAATCGTTGATGAGCAGTTCGGTGGCGCTAAACATGATGAGTGCTGTTGAGAGTTGCAAAGAAGGGGTGCAGGTAGCCAATTGTGAGGTGGAATGCACTTTACAGGGTGATCCTGTCTCAGAGTTCCCCCAGCCTGACCCGAACGCTCAACCTAAGAACTGCGAATCATCCTATCGTCCTGATCGTCCTTCCTCTTCTCTAATCCTCTTCTCCGAAATTAAGGTTTTGAGCAACGTTGCTAATAACTCAGCGCTGTTGGTGACTGCGAGTTGTCCTGATGCGGTGGCCATGTCCTGGAGGGTAGAGGGCGATCGCAACAATTCCAACACCTTTCTTTGCAACAACTCTGCTGTCAGTTCGGACTGTGGGAACAGGAGGGCGGCTCCGGCATCGGCGAAGACACGGGCGTTGAAGGTTTGGTGATCTTCGGCGGCGTAGGGGTAGGGAATCAGGACGGAGGGCGTGTGGGTGATGGCGAGTTCGGTGAGGCTTCCGGCTCCGGCGCGGCTGATGACCAGGTTGGCGCGGTGGAAGAGGGCGGCCATGTCCTGGTAGAAGGGGAGGGCGAAATAGTGGGGATGGGTGTAGCAGGTGCGATCGGGATCGCTTTCCCCCGTTTGGTGGACAATCCAGGCTCCGGCTTCGATCCAGGCGGGGGCGGATTGGCGCACCATTTGGTTGACGCTGACGGCTCCCTGACTGCCGCCCACGATGACAATCAAAGGAACATCAGCGGGAATGGGCAAATCGGTGAGCGGCGGCGGTGTTTCGGTGCGGAACTGGGCGCGGACGGGGGTTCCGACAAAGACGGTTTTGGCGTTGGGCAGATATTGGGCGGCAGCGTCAAAGCCGATCGCCACTCTCGTACAAAGCGGACTGAGCCAGCGCGTCACCTTACCGGGTAGGGCATTGGACTCATGCAGCACTACGGGTAATCCGAGGGACTTTGCGGCCAGGATGGCGGGAGCGGCGATGTAGCCGCCTGTGGTGAAGACGGCTTGGAACTGTCCGGCTTTGAGGAGTTTGCGGACTTCCAGAACCGAGAGCAGCAGTTTGCCGAAGGTTTTGAGGGTGCCTAGCCCTAGCTTTTGTTGAAAGCCGCCAACGTTGATGGTGTGGAGGGGATATTGGTTGGGGACGAGTTGGGTTTCGAGGCGATCGGGTACGCCGAGCCATTCGATTTTGAAGTCGGGGAGTTGTTGGGCAGTGGCGATCGCAGGGAACAGATGACCGCCCGTACCGCTGGCCGCTACCAGGAGACGACCTGTAGAGACTGGAGTGGGGATGGACGATACTCTAGTAGATAATTCAGCAGATGATTCAGAGGGCACTTGAGACTGTTTGGATACGGCCATGACGACTCTCCCTGACTGTTGAAGCTCCCGGTTTGAGGGGAGGACTATTGGTTTTGCCTTGAGGCACCCCTATCTTAGGGTGATCTGAGGATTTTGCATCATTGAATTTTCCCATGCGGTCACCTTCTGGTTTTGGCAGGATGAAGAAAGCGATCGCCCCTCAACGAAATGGCTTATGATGAATCGATTAATGGACTTGACTGTTCCTCCTGACCTCTCCTTCAATTGGCAGCCTTTTTGAATCGCTATGCAAAACAGCTTCACCCATCCCCTGCGTTCCCATCGGCTCTGGATTCGTGCCTTGGTATCCTCCAGCTTTCTCAGTGTTAGCTTCCTCAGTGTTGGACTCCTGGGGTGGACGAGTGATGCGATGGCTCAAACGCCGACCGTTCCCCGACCCGCACCCGCTGCAACCCCTGCACCTGCGCCCGCTACACCCCCTGCGCCCGCTACAGCAACCGATGCTCCGGCGCGACTCGTGCAAACCCTAAGCCAAATTGATGCAGCGGCCAATCAGGGGAATCTACAAACGGTCATGGCTTTTTATAGTCCTCAGTTCACCAACTCCGATGGGTTGAACTACACCTCCTATCAGGAAGCGTTGCAGAAATTCTGGCAGCGCTACCCCGGCATGACTTATCAAACCCAGATAAATTCTTGGGAACGGGATGGTAATGCGATCGTGGTGGAAACCACTACGACCATTCGAGGCACCCAGCAGACCAGCGGTAGACCCCAGAATTTGACGGCGACGATCGCCTCTCTTCAGCGCTTTGAAGGGTTCAAGATTGTCAGCCAAGAAATCCTCTCGGAGCGCAGTGAAGTCACCATTGGGACAACGCCGCCGACGGTGGAGCTACGCCTCCCCACCCAGGTAAATGTGGGACGCAATTTCTCCCTGGATGCTGTAGTGCAGGAACCTTTGGGCGATCGCCTCCTCCTCGGCGCAGCCCTGGCCGAACCGATCAATGCTGAAGGCTATCTCAACGCGGTGCCCATTGAGCTAGAACTGCTCTCCTCCGGCGGCCTGTTTAAGGTGGGTCGCGCTCCCATTGCCCCAGAAAATCGCTGGATCTCGGCCATTCTGGTGCGGGATGATGGAATTACGGCAGTTACTCAACGGATGCAAATCATCAACCGAGGGAGCAACACCGGAAATCGCTAACGGAAAATCTAGAATTAGGAACGTCAGGGCGATCGGGAATCCTCTGGCGTTTTTTTAGGCGAAAGGCGAAAGGGGAAAGGCGAAAGGGGAAAGGCGAAAGGGGAAAGGCGAAAGGGGAAAGGCGAAAGGGGAAAGGCGAAAGGGGAAAGGGGAAAGGCGAAAGGGGAAAGGGGAAAGGGGAAAGGGAGTACATGGACTGAATCCTGGAAGAGTTGCAGGGAATATCTCTGTCTTTCCAAAGATTCCAAATCCATGAAGTCCCCCAAGATCCCCCCTTCCCCTTTTCCCTTTCCCCCTTCCCCCTTCCTCCCACTCCCCAATTCCCGGACTTATTCCCCTAGCCTCTTGTCCCATGCCCTAGTAGGATCTTTATGATGATCTGTGACGGGGTTGGGGATGAATGTTCTGACCCGGCAGATTGGTTGTGCGGTGGGGCGTTTGGCAGGGCTGTAGTTTACTGGGTATTTACTGGGTAATTTACTGGTTTTTTGTTGAATATTGCCCGATCGCACATCGCCTTGGTATCGCGTTGATTCTTCCTGCTGATTCCAAATTTTTGAGGGATTGCGGTTGCAGTCCCGATCGTCTTGCCGTTGGCTAGATCACTTATTCTTCATCCACCGATATTCCCATGCAAATCAGCACGATTCCAACCACTCCTTACACAGATCAGAAGCCCGGTACTTCTGGCCTGCGGAAAAAAGTTCCGGTTTTTCAACAGCCGAATTATTTAGAGAATTTTGTCCAATCGATTTTTGATAGTTTAGAAGGCTACCAGGGCGAGACGCTGGTGGTGGGGGGCGATGGCCGCTACTACAACCGTCAGGCGATTCAGATCATTCTCAAGATGGCGGCAGCAAATGGGTTTGGCCGGGTGATGGTAGGGCAGGGCGGGATTCTGTCTACCCCGGCGGTGTCCTGCATTATTCGGAAAAATCGAGCTTTTGGGGGAATTGTGCTGTCCGCTAGCCACAACCCGGCAGGGCCCAACGAAGACTTTGGGATTAAGTACAACATTAGCAACGGCGGGCCTGCACCTGAGAAAGTCACCGAGGCGATCTATGCCCACAGCAAGGCCATCAGCCAATATCGCATCCTAGAAGCGGGGGATGTGGATCTCGATCGCCTGGGTACGACGCAACTCGGGGTAATGGTCGTTGAGGTGATTGATTGCGTCACCGATTATGCCGCGCTGATGGAGTCTTTGTTTGACTTCAACCGAATTCAGCAACTGTTGACGAATCCTTCTTTTCGCATGTGCATGGACTCGATGCACGCCGTCACTGGCCCCTATGCCCATGCCCTGTTTGAAGGTCGTCTAGGCGCACCCGCTGGGACGGTGATGAACGGCAAGACCCTGGAAGACTTTGGCGGCGGACATCCCGACCCTAACCTGGTCTATGCCCATGACCTGGTAGAAATTCTCTTTGGTGACCAGGCTCCGGATTTTGGGGCGGCATCGGATGGAGATGGCGATCGCAACATGATCCTAGGCCGTCAGTTCTTCGTCACCCCCAGCGATAGCCTCGCAATCCTGGCAGCTAACGCTAAACTCGTCCCCGGCTATAGCAGCGGCCTCAGCGGCATCGCCCGCTCCATGCCCACTAGTCAGGCCGCCGATCGCGTGGCTGAGCGCCTGGGCATTGACTGCTACGAAACCCCAACAGGCTGGAAATTCTTCGGCAACCTGCTGGATTCCGACAAAGCCACCCTCTGCGGCGAAGAAAGCTTTGGCACCGGTTCCAACCATATCCGCGAAAAAGATGGCCTCTGGGCGGTGCTGTTCTGGCTGAATATTCTGGCGGTGCGGCAGGAGTCGGTGGAGCAAATTGTCCGCAGCCACTGGCAAACCTATGGCCGCAACTATTACTCGCGCCATGACTATGAGGGCGTGGATAGCGGTCGCGCCCACCAACTCGTCGATCGGCTGCGCGGCCTCAACCTCAAAGGCCAACAATACGGAGCCTACGAAGTCGAGTACCACGATGACTTCAGCTACACCGACCCGATCGATGGCAGCATCAGCCAAAACCAGGGCATCCGCATTGGCTTCACCGATGGTTCGCGAATTGTCTATCGCCTCTCCGGCACCGGCACCCAAGGCGCAACGCTGCGGCTCTATGTGGAAAGCTATGAACCGAATATTGCGAAACAAAGCCAGGACACCCAAGAAGCGCTGTCGGGGTTGATTGCGATCGCCAACGAAGTCGCCCAGATCCAGGACTACACAGGCCGCGACCAGCCCACGGTGATTACCTAACGCGAACTGTCCAAAAACTTGCGGACGCTTTCACACCATCCATGTTATGCTGAAGTCTGACCTGGACTCATGCGATTACAACGCCCAAATCTTGTCAGGACCGGAAGGTAGCAGCAATACGGGATGCTTGCGATAGGCGTGATCTCCGGGTCTCCTGTTTTTAAATCGATTCTGAATCTGCCGAGGGGATGCTGTGGCTGTCTCCTCGGCAATTTTGATGGAAGGTGGAAGGGGGAAGGGGGAAGGGGGAAAGGGGAAAGGGGAAAGGGGAAGTTCTTTGTAGCTGTCGCCATTGAGGTTACAGCATCGCTCCTGTAGGGACAAGCCGCTGCTTGTTTGAGAACATCCTCGAAGTTTTATCTCTGTTGTCTCTGGGTCAACCCTTTCCCCTTTTCCCTTTCCCCTTTGGCCCACTGCCCTCCTCCCCAAAAGAACAGTGGTCATTTTTCTAAATTTGCTCCTATCCTGGAACTTGTGATGGACGATCGCAGTTGTCAAGTCCATTAGGATGCAAGATCTCAAAGAAATTCACTGTAGCGAAGGAGTTGACCCATCATGGCAGGGTTTGGGGATTTGGTTCAAAAGGCGTTTTATTTAGGGGTGGGGATTGCTTCCTATGCGTCGGAGAAGGCGGGGAGTACGTTTTCGGAGTTGCGATCGCAAGCCCAAAAGCTGGCCGATGAGATGGTGGCAAGGGGCGAAATGACCGCTGATGAAGCCAAAAAAATGGTGGATGATATGGTGACTCGCGCTCAGCAGCAGGCTCCCAAATCCTCCAACACTGCCGATACTCAATCTGCCGATCCATCTCCGGGGCCTCGCCGGATTGATATTCTGTCTGACGATGAGTCCTCTCCTGAAGAAAATCCCCAGGCGGTCGAAAGTCTGCGCGATCAGGTTTCTAAGCTTCAGGATGAACTGCGCCGCTTGAAGAAAGATTAGGAAGAGCGAAAGTGAGACGCGCTGAGGTTTATGGTAAAACCTGGGTGCGAATCTGATTTGAGATCTGAGAGGAGGCAATGGAGCCTCCAGTGGGCAATCCCCCGGCAACGCCAGGGAAGCAAGCCCACTAGCACCTGGACGATGAGTAGACCCAAGGATACCCCCGATGAGCAACTGGCAGCAGGATTGGATGGAGCGCGTTGAGACGACGGCTCAGGATATTGAGCGATACTTTCAGGAAGTGACCCGCGAGATTGGCGAAGTGGCAACGGTTTTGCTGGAAATCTCGGATGAAGCGGCTCATGAAATGCAAGAGGCGATCGCCCCCTCCCTCGATAAACTAGGCGAACAGTTTGAACAATACTTTACCGATTGGATTGAGCCATTCTTGGACGCGCTGGCCGATCAGGATGCCCTGACGCTTCGAGATGACCATTCCCTGGAGGATTCATTTTTTGGCGATGACTCCTTTCAATCCTTTGGCTCTCTACCCGAACCAATGATTCGACAGCACCCAATCTGCCGGGGTTGTCGTCATTATCACGGGATGATTTACGGAGGGACACCCTTAATTTGTGCGATGCATCCCTACGGAATTGTCGATGGTGCTGAATCCTGTCCCGACAAGGAGCTTCGGGTGCCCCAATTGCCACCGGATGAGGGCGATCGCCTGCCATAAGCCAATTTGAGGTGAAGGCTGGGAAGTTAAAGAGGGGTGCGATCGCCCTCATGTTCTCCGCATATCCCCTGAGTCAAAAAAACTTTCAGGTAAAATCAGAAACTTCTCAGATCTTTCCGGATGTATCCTTTAGAACGACGAAGAAGGGAATGGTAGATGCACCCTGATGATTCTGACCCCTGGCTCCTGCCCAGGGGTTTTATTTTTTAAAGGGAGTGGGGAGTAGGGGGGAAAGGGGAAGGGGGAAAGGGGGGAAGCTGAACTTGCAACCCTGGATCTAGCATTCGTGGATTAGTCTATAACAGGACGATTCGGGGGATTTGAGGCATTATAGAGAATCAATGGAAGGATTCTTTTGGTGCTTGGATGTCCTTTGCTAATTTCACAAATTCATACCGAAGCTTAGCTGATGATCTGGAAGACTATCGGAAGTAACCAAATTTGTTGAAAAGAGTGGCTGATGTAAGTGCCTCGACCTTTGCCTGTTATCATGGCCAAAATGAAGCTGAAGTCACAGTTTCCAGACGCAAAAGTTTGAGTAGAGCCGATGATTTTGAGTGTGACGGCAATTGACGAGAATTAAACCATAATTTAGTGCAATTTAGAGGGATGAATCATGGATAGAGTATTACAAGCCACCTATCATGACGGCAGTTTAGTCCTAGATGAAAAACTGGATGCGTCGCTGGAAGGTAAAAAACTGCGGATTGTTGTATTAGAAGATGCTGACCAACAAAGAGGAAAGGATAGGCAACCTGTAGAACTTAGGAAGCAGCGATTTTTAGAACAACTCCAACAGCACTCTTTCAAGTTGCCTGAAGATTACCACTTTAATCGAGACGAACTTTATGAGCGATAAGGTTCTTCTTGATACAAATCTTTGGGTGTATCTTTACAGCAAAGACCCAATAGACAAATGTGAAAAGGTTAATTCGCTTCTTTTAGACCATATTGAATCTCTAATCATCAGCACTCAAATTTTGGGTGAGTTATATAACGTCTTGCTTAAGAAAAAATTTCGGACTCAGGTACAGGCTCAAGAAATCATTTCTGAGCTTGTCGCTGGATTTGATATCTCTGAAATTACTGCCATTCAGGTCATAGAAGCGGTAAAGATTAATGCCCGTTATGAATATACTTACGCCCCGATAGCGACATTGACGTTCTAGTCACCTTCGCTCCTGATTCTGCTTTGAACTGGAATGACCGCCTGGAAATGCAAAAGGAAATTGAAACCCTATTTGGGCGAGAAGTTGACTTAGTAAGTAAGAAATATCTGAAAAATCCTTATCGACGCCATGAAATTCTAAGCACTCATCAAGTGGTTTATGCAATCGAACAACCGTGACATCGCCTCTGTTTGGGATAGGGTTCAGGATTAAGGAGCTACCCCAGTCGGAACGGATAGGTTGAGGGTTTGGCAAACTTTGACTTCGCCGTTGGGCATGATTGCGCCGCAGAAGTTGGTGGCGTCGAGGTGGACGTTGCTGAAGTTGGTGCGGGTGAGGTTGGCGTCTCGGAAGGTGACGGAGGTGAGGTTGGTTTCGCTGAGGTTGGCTTCTTCGAGATCCGCTTCTCGGAGGTTGGCGTGGCTGAGGTTGCTGTGGCTGAGATCGGCTTGACGGAGGTTGGTGCGGCGGAGGTCGGCGCGGGGCAGGCTGGTGTTGCGGAGGTTGGCGTTTTGCAGGTTGGCATCTTGCAGGTTGGCGTTGGTGAGGTTTGCGCCTTCCAGATTTGCGCCCGAGAGATTGACACCGCTCAGGTTCATGCCGCTGAGATTGGCATTGCTGAGGTTATTGCCGCTGAGGTTGGCGTTGCTGAGGTTGAGATTTCGCAGATCGGTGCCCTGGAGGTTAACACCCTGGAGATTTGCGCCCTCTAGATCACTCCCACGCAGCGTACTGCCGCTGAGATCAACATTGTGCAAATCGGCGACAAACAGATCGACATTTCGCAACTGGGTGCCGTTGAGATTGGCTCCGGTGAGATAAGCCCCGGACAAATCTGCGCGTCTCAGATTGCTATTGCTGAGGTCGGCGTTTTCCAGATAGGCCGCATGAAGATCGGTGCGAGTCAGGTTGGACTGGTTGAGGTTGGCGCGGCGCAGGTCGGTGGCGCGCAGGCTGCCCCGTTCGAGGTTGACTGAGCTGAACTGGGCGTTGCGGGCATCGGCAATGAAGAGGCTGGCCTCAGCCAGGTTCGCTTGATTGAAATTGGTACCACTGAGGGAAGCCCCTTCTAAGCTGGCATTTTCTAGATTTGCACCCTGAAGATTGGCGCGACGGAGATCGGCTCCTTCTAGGTTGGCTCCCCGCAGATCCGCTTCCTGGAGATCGCGATCGCGCCCCCCCTCCGTCACCAAATCGCTCACCAACAGCCACCGCTCCTCCAGCACGGTCAGGATATCAGTCTGGATATTATCCAACCGCGCCCCATCCAACTGAGCATTCAGCAAATTCGCGCCTTCTAGATTGGCATTTCGCAGATCCGCCCCGCGCAGATCCGCATCCCGCAGATAGGCTCCTCGCAGATCCGCACCGTTGAGATTGGCATCGCGCAGGTTGGCTCGCTGGAGATTGGCCTGCCGGAGAAAAGCCCCCGAGAGATCGGCCTCGCGCAGATTACAACGGGCACACTGACGGCTCTCCTGGAGTTTCAGCAAATCGTTGGGATTAAGCGCCAGTGCAGGCAAGGGCAACAGCAGCAGCAATGGAAGGAGTCTTAGAAATTGCATGACGGGTTTCAGACCTTTAGCCGATAGACTTCAGAGCTTATCGAGTCTAAATTTTGGTGTCCATCGTCTTAAGGTCTAGGGTTAGTCCCATGAGTTATCGGAAGGGAGCGGAGGAAATGGGCGAAAGGGGAAAGGGAAAAGGGAAAAGGGGAAAGGGGGAGGCTCTAGGGCGGGTACTTTGGCTTGGCCAGGGGCTGATTGTGGTGGTTGCCCTTGCTTTTCCTAGTGCTGCGATCGCCACCATGTCCTCAAATTCTCCTCGACCTTCTAGGGGTGGGGGGTGGGGGGTGGGGGGCGGGGGTCGTGGGGCTTGGGGTGGGGGGAGTGGGGAGTGGGGAGTGGGGAGAACAGTGGCATCTTGGATTCATCGATGGAAGGAATGAAACAGGTGCAAACGAGAGAACGGGAGAAACTTCTTCGATTTTTTCAAGAATTCAGTCAAAGACCTCCCTTTCCCCCTTCCCCCTTTCCCCTTCCCCTTCCCCCCTCCTCGCTAGGAGCGAAACCTTCGAGACGCTCGAAGACTTTACCTATTGGTCGAATCTTTGTCACCTGCAAACCGATGCGGGCATCTATGACAAAGCCCTAGAAGCCTGTGAGCAAGCCCTTGCCCTTGAACCCGAGGACTCCGCGACTTGGGCCGATCGCAGTGAAATTTTACTGAAGCTCAAGAACTATCCTGATGCGATCGCCTCCGCAGATCAAGCCTTGTTGTTTGACCCAGAAAATTCCCTGGCCTTGACTTACAAATGCATGGCCTACGAAGCGCTGAATGATACCGAAAAAGCCTTGGATCAATGCACGGAAGCCCTCAGAGTGGGCGGATCTTGGGGACGGCGATCGCCTGCCTTGGCCTGGTTGCATCGCGGGACCATTTTGGCGCAGATGACTCGCTATGAGCAGGCCGTGATTGCCTACGATCGCGTTCTCCTATTAGAACCCGAAGACTCGATTACCCTGGCCCATCGCTGTGCTGCGTTGACGGAACTGGTGCAGTACGATGAAGCGGCGGGCAATTGTTTGGATGCGATCGCCGGAAATGGCAACTGGGGCGAGAAATCGCCTGCTTTTGCCTGGTCGAATCAGGGTAAAGTGTTGACGCGCCTGGGACAGTTTACCGATGCGATCGCCGCCTATGACAAAGCGATCGCCATTGATCCCAACGATGCCATCACCTGGACAGGTCAGGGTGAAGTTCTGGAAAAACTGCGGCGTTACGAAGAAGCGTTGACCTCCTATACTCGGGCGGTGCAAATCAAAGCTGATTATTCCCTGGCATTAGTCGGACAATGCACCATGATGAATAAAACCAAGCAGTATGAACCCGCTTTTGCCGCCTGTGAACAAGCGATTCAAGGAGACGGCACCTGGCGGGAAAATGGTGTTGCCGAAGCCTGGACACAACGCGCGATCGCCCTCACCGGACAGGGCAAATACGAAGATGCCATGGCTTCTGCAAATCGGGCGGTGGGCATTAATCCTGACTATGTCGAAGCTTGGAACTATAAGGGGGCGATCGCCTGGTATTTGCAAGACTATCCGGGTGCGCTGGTGGCCATTCAAAAGGCGATCGACCTCAACCCCACCTATGCTCAAGCCTGGGTGAATCGGGCTACTGTACTTCGCACCATGGGACTCTACGATTCTGCCCTGACCTCTTACGATCAGGCGATTCGGATTGATCCCCAAAACTCAGAAATGTGGGCGAATCGGAGCGTCACGCTCTGGTCTTTGGAGCGGTATGAGGAGGCGATCGTGGCTGCCGATCGCTCTATTCGGCTCAATCCAGATTCGATTCAAGCCTGGTATAACCGGGGTTCTGCCCTCTATGCGCTCCAGGAATATGGGGCTGCGTTGACTTCCTATCAACGTGTCGTGGAGCTTGATCCTAAAAATGTCAATGCCTTGACTGGACAGGGGATTACGCTAGCTCATTTACAGCGCTATGACGATGCAAAAGCCACTCTAGAAGCATCGCTGGCACTGAATTCAGCGCAACCTTTGGCACAGAGTGCCTTAGAATTGGTGATTAAAAAGCAACAGGAATTGCTCGTTCAACAGCAACAGCAATTGCTAGAACAACAGCAACGCCAACAGGAAGAAATTATGCAACAAATTTTTCAACCTCAACCCCAACCTTAGAAACGGGGAAACAAACCTTTGGATATACGTTTGCTTTGGAGATAGGTTGCTTTTGGTCTATTGCTTCGGCAATTAAAAGGGGCACATTTTTTCCTCCTGTAAATTTTCCATTGATAGGCTAAAGTAGTGGAATTCAAGCAAATCTTATCGAGATGAGTGCCATGAAAGCCAAAATCGAAG
>JALOOP010000426.1 GCA_025454315.1 Oculatellaceae cyanobacterium Prado106 | reverse complement strand
CAACTCTCCGAATTCCCCCGACCTAGTTCCAAGATCCCCCTTTCCCCCTTCCCCTTTCCCCTTTCCCCCTTTTCGCCATGCCAACCCCCTCCCCCTCCACAGTTTTCGTCGTCAGCGGTGGTGCCCGTGGTGTGACCGCGCAGTGTGTCATTCGGTTGGCACAACTGAGTCAGTGCAAGTTGATTTTGTTGGGTCGATCGCCCCTCACCGAAGGCGAACCTGACTGGGCGATCGGCTGTACCGACGAAGTCGAACTGAAGCGACGGATTATGGAACATCTCAAGGCACAGGGTGAGAAACCGACGCCGATGGGGATTCAAAAACTGCTGAAAGCGGTGACCTCGCAGCGAGAAATTCGGGCGACATTAGCTGCAATTCAAGCCGCCGGATCACCGGTGAAATATTTGAATGTGGATGTCACCCAGGTGGAGGCGTTGCAGCAGCAGTTGGAGCAGGCGGCTCAAGAGTTTGGCTCGATTACGGGGATTGTGCATGGCGCGGGGAATTTGGCCGATAAATGGATTGAGAAGAAGACCGAGCAGGATTTTGAAACGGTCTATGAGGCGAAGGTGCAGGGCTTGGAGAATTTGCTCCAGTGCATTCCCCTCGCCCAACTGCAATACCTCGTCCTCTTCTCTTCTGTGGCAGGATTCTACGGCAACCCTGGACAATCAGACTATGCCCTGGCCAACGAGATTCTCAACAAATCGGCGCACCGGGTCAAACAGCTTCATCCCAACTGCCATGTCGTCTCCATTAACTGGGGACCTTGGGATAGCGGCATGGTGACTCCTGAACTGAAGCGTACCTTTGCCGATCGCAATATCCGCGTCATTCCCCTGGAGGTGGGGGCACAGATGATGGTGGATGAGTTGGGCGATCGCTTCCACTCCGAAGCCCAAGTGGTAATTGGCAGTCCCATTACCCCAGGCTCCGTGATTGCCGTTCTCCAACTCCAGACCTACCGGATTCATCGGCGGCTGACTGCTGTGGCCAATCCGTTTTTGCGGGATTATCAATGGGATGGAGCAGCGGTTCTACCCCCGACGATCGCCGCTTCCTGGCTGATTCAAGCCTGTGAACAGCTTTACCCTGGCTATGAATTTGATCAGATTGAGGGGTTTCGGGTAATCCAACAACTGCGGCTAGACGCTGAGTTCCAGGATGATTTCATTCTGGATATTCGAGAAATTGCCAAACAGCCCGAGGGCATTGAATTTGAAGTGTTAGCCTGGGGCGGCACCTCTACCCCTGCGGCTGAAGCCTACTACCAGGCTCAGGTGCGGCTGCGTCCCTCCCTCGGCAAACCTGAAACCGATATCCTTTTGCCCATTCATTTTCCGGCTTCAGAGGCTCCAGTCCCCGCATTGATGTCTGGATCAACCCTGTATCAAGACGGCACGCTGTGGCAAGGAAAATGTTTCCAGGGAATTGAGCAGGTGATTGAACTGAGCGAAAGCCGCGCCTTGTTTCGCTGTAGAGTGCCTCGGGTGGGCAATCGCGACCAGGGACAATTCCCCATTCAAACCTTCGATCCCTATGCTGCCGATAGCCTCGCTCAGGCATTGATGCTCTGGTCAAAAGCCTTTTATCACACCTGTAGCTTGCCGCTGGGCTGGACGAAACTCATCCAACAGCAGCCATTGCCAAAGCGACAGAGCTACTGGGTGGCGATCGAGGTTGTCCAACAGTCGGAAACCAGCGTCACTGCAACCGTCACGGCTCAGAGCGACCAAGGAGAAGTCTATTTACAATGCATTGAAATGCAGATGGATGTCTATCATCCCATCTCTAGTCACAGATCTATACCTGCCTAATTTATGTTGATGAAATGTTTCTCATTGATACTCATTCCACCCCTGTCAGTTCTATGTCAATCTCATCCAGTTTGGTTTCAATCTTTTATTTACGAACAAAACATTAAAAAATGCTGAAGCAAGTGTTAGATTAACAACTATAATCTCCACAACAATAATGACATAGTGGAAAATGACATAGTGGAACAGATTACTTCAGTTCACGGAATAGACAAGTCAATAACTCAAACTCATTTAAGACCCGCAAAATTCATCTCTAGAACATGACAAATCTTTTGAACTCACCCAACGAAAGATCTGTAATTACCAATTCTTCGATATCCAAAAATGAGTTACTTGACACCAAGATTTTAGGAAAAAACATTCTTCTCTAGTGCAAACAAAAATTCCTGCTTTAGAGAATTCTCTTGATAAAAGTCCATTGAAGCGTAGAACTTAAGTTTAAAAATTGAGCTTATCAAATCTGTCTTGAGATATTCAAGATCAACTCATTCATTTAAGGATCTAGACCGATCAGAATTTAGGTTAATCAGAATTTAGACTCATCAGAATTTAGACCGAAAATAACGGGCTTTTACCAATAGCCTATAGGGAGAGAGTTATGGAAAAGATTGCAGTGGTTGGCTTATCTTGTCTATTCCCAGGTGCCGAAACACCTGCGGAGTTCTGGCAGAACTTAATCGATCAAAAAAACACAACCTCTCTGGCCACCGAAGCTCAAACCTACATGGGCGTTGACCCCGAGATGTTTTTTGATCCTGAAAAAGGTAAGGTCGATCGCTACTACTGCCTGCGGGGCGGCTTCATCCAAAACTTCCAGTTCAATCCTCAAGGCTATCGGGTACCTGCCGCTGCACTCCAGCAAATGGACAGCATCTTTCAATGGGCACTCTACACCAGCCACCAAGCCCTGATCGATAGCGGTGCCATTCACCAAGAAGCTCTGCTCGATCGCTGCGGTGTCATCCTCGGCAACCTCTCCTCCCCCACGCGCTATTCTCAACGACTGTTCCAGCCAATCTATCGCCAAACCGTTGAAGCGGCCATTCGAGATCTGCTGCAACAAGAAAGCTTTAATCTCGAAGGACTGCCGCTGCCCGAAGGTATTGATCCGCTCAACCTACTCACAGCCAGCTATCCGTCCACCCTCGCAGCCCAAGCCCTCGGCCTCGGTGGCGGGGGTTTAACCTTAGATGCGGCCTGTGCTTCTCCGCTCTACGCAGTTCAATTAGCCTGCGACTATCTGATTTCTCGCAAGGCCGATTTGATGCTAGCGGGTGCAGTCAGTTGCTCCGATCCATTCGTTACCCACATGGGTTTTTCCCTCTATCGCGCCTATCCTAGCAACGGACTAGGCCAACCCCTCGACCAAAATTCTGGGGGATTGAACACGGGCGAAGGAGCCGGGATGCTGGCACTGAAACGCTATGACGATGCGCTACGAGATGGCGATCGCATCTATGCCACGATCCTGGGTGTCGGTCTGTCCAACGACGGCAAAGGCAAACATTTCCTGGTTCCCAGTTCCAAAGGACAGGTGCTAGCCTTTGAGCGCGCCTACGCCGAAGCGGGCATCGATCCCAAATCGATTGAATATGTCGAATGCCACGCCACCGGAACCGACCTGGGCGACAAAACCGAACTCAACTCCATGGAAGAGTTCTTTGGCCCCCACGGCGGAGAGCCGCGCATTGGTTCCGTCAAGTCCAATCTGGGTCACCTGCTGACCGCAGCGGGTGTTCCCAGCCTGGTGAAAGTCATTCTCAGCATGGTGAACGAAACCATTCCCGCCACCATCAGCGTTGAGCAACCTTTGTCCTCCAAGAATAATGTCATCGGCAGTCACCAGGTTGTGTGTCAAAACCAACCCTGGCCGAGCCAAAATCCCGTCAAACGTGCTGCCGTTAGCGCCTTTGGCTTTGGCGGCACCAACGCTCACCTCGTTCTAGAACGCCAGCTTCAGCCCCAGCCCGATCCGGTTCCTCCCACTCCACCCACCCTGGAACCGATGGCCATCATTGGTATGGGCGCACATTTTGGCGGCTGCGAAGATTTGGACGCGCTCGATCGCACTATCTACGACGGCAAGCAGCATTTCATCCCTGTTCCTCCCGAAAAGTGGAAAGGCATTGACGATCATACCGAAGTCCTGAAGCGCTACGGATTCCCCGAGGGCAAAGCCCCGCTCGGAGCCTACATCGAAGACCTGGAAATGGATCTGCTGCGCTTCAAAATCCAGCCCAACCGTCCCGATGAACCGATTCCCCAGCAGCTTTTAATTGTCAAAGCAGCAGATGCGGCGATTCAAGACGCAGGCTTACCCGAGGGCGGCAATGTCGCCGTTCTGATCGCGATGGAAACCGATGCCTCGGCGCATCAATACCGCGCTCGTTGCGATACGCTCTGGCAAATTAAAGCCAGCCTGGAAAAGAGCGGTCTATCTTTGCCGCCGGATAAAGCGGCTGAACTCGAAGATTTGGTACGCGAAAGCATTTGCTACGGCGCTCAGGTGAATCGCTATATCAGCTTTGTCGGCAATATTATGGCCAGCCGAATTTCCGAAACCTGGGACTTCACCGGCCCTTCGTTTACGGTTTCGGCGGGGGAAAACGGCACCTTCAAAGCCCTGGAACTGGCGCAAATGATGCTCTCCCAAGGCAAAGTCGATGCCGTGGTCGTGGGTGCGGTCGATGTGGCTCAGGCTGAAAGCATTCTGATCCATCAGCAACTCTCTCCCAGTAATACCGGAACCCCGACCCTGAGCTTCGATCGCCACTCCAACGGCTGGCTAGTTGGTGAGGGGGCAGGGGCGATCGTCCTGAAGCGCTCCCAGGTGGCTCAACAAGAAAATCACCGCATCTATGCCACCGTCAGCGGCATTGGCATCGCGCAGCGCAGTCCCCAGCCTAACGGTGACCAAACCCCTGATCCCAGCGCTATCCTGGAAGCCACCCAGCAAGCCATGCAACAGGCACAGGTCAGCCCCGACCAGATTGGCTACGTGGAAGCCTATGCCAGCGGTATTGCTGCCGAAGATGCCGCCGAAATTCAGGCGCTTACCCAGCTTTATCGCAGCGAGTCGGGACAGTTGAGCTGCGGTCTAGGCAGCATCAAGGCCAACATCGGCCATACCCAAATCGCCTCGGGCATCGCCAGTCTGATTAAAGCCGCGCTCTGTGTCTATCACCGCTATATTCCCGCCACGCCCCAATGGTCGGAACCCAAAGCGCTAGATTCTTGGCAAGGCTCAGCCTTCTATGTGCCCACCGCGTCCCAACTTTGGCCGTTGCCCAGTGCGCTCGATCGCCGCTATGCCGCCGTCAATAGCTTAGGCACCATCCACGGCAGCTATGCCCATGTCATCCTGGCCGAAGATTTAACCCAAGTGCAGCGCCCTAATCGCTACCTGCAACAGCTACCGCTGAAGCTTTTTCCTTTGGTGGGACGCGATCGCACCGATCTCCTCCAGCAGCTTGCCGCCTTCGAGCAAACCCTAGTCAGCAGCACCAACCTCTCCCATACGGCCACCCAAACGTTCCTCACCTTCCAAGAACAAACCTCTCAAGCCCGATCTCAGGCCGAACCGCCATATGTGCTGTCGCTCCTCGGCCAGTCCAAGGAAGACCTGCTTAAGGAAATTCAACGCGCCCACAAAGGATTAATCAAATCCCTAGACCAGGGCAAAGACTGGCAGACTCCCGCTGGCAGCTACTGCGCTGCGGTTCCATTGGGACAATCGGGCACCGTTGCCAGCGTCTATCCCGGCGCTTTCACGGCCTATGTTGGCGTTGGCCAAGACCTGCCCCACCTCTACTCGATGGTCTATGACGACTTCCTGGCCTCCCACAGCACCCCTGCGGTACGGCAGTTGTTCTACGACATCAATTGCAGCCTCTATCCCCGCAGCCTTCGCAAGCTCACCGCCAGGGAACTGGAACAAGCCGATGCCGACCTGGCCAACGACGCGGTCATCATGTTGGCCTCCGGGATTATGATGGCCGTGGTCAGCACGGAGATCCTCAAGCATTACTTCAAGCTCAAACCCGTCGCTGCTTTTGGCTACAGTCTGGGTGAGTACAGCATGATGTTTGCCACGGGCATCAGCAAACAAATTGACGGCGGTGCCCGCAATGTCACCTCCTCCGACCTGTTTACCGATCGCCTCTCAGGCCCCAAAAACACCGTCCGCGAATTCTGGGGACTACCCCAGGTTGCGCCCGGTAGCCCCGATGATATTTGGGGCACCTTTGCCCTGCTGACCCCCGTCGAACAGGTGCGACAGGCCATCCAACAGGAGCCGCGCGTCTATCTCACCCATGTCAACACGCCCCAGGAAGTGGTGATTGCGGGTGATAAACAAGCCTGTCAGCGCGTCATTGATCAATTGGGCTGCGACTGTTTTCCGCTGGATCTGGGCGG
>JALOOP010000425.1 GCA_025454315.1 Oculatellaceae cyanobacterium Prado106 | reverse complement strand
ATCTCCCTACTCCCCACTCCCTACTCCCTACTCCCCACTCCCCACTCCCCACTCCCCCCCATGCACCCCATCCTCACCGAACCCGTCAAGGCCGAACGATTGACCCTTGAGATTGCGGGACTGCCCGATCGCTTGGAAGGCATTAAACTGGTGCAGCTTTCTGACTTTCACTATGATGGGCTGCGGTTGTCGGATGAGGTGTTGCAGGAGGCGATCGCCCTCAGTAACTCGATGCAGCCGGATTTGGTAGTTCTCACTGGGGATTATGTGACAGATTCTCCAGAGCCGATCGGTAGGCTAGCGCAGGCTCTCCAGGGGTTAAAGAGCGATCGCGGCACCTATGCCATTCTAGGCAACCACGACAACCATCGTCCTGGTGCTAGAACACATATCACCCAAACGCTCATAGCAGCAGGCATTCCTGTCCTCTGGAATGAAATTGCCTATCCGTTGGGGGAAGACTTGCCCCTGGTGGGCTTGGCCGATTTGTGGTCACGGGAATTCGCCCCGGCGGCAGTGATGAGCCAGCTTTCGCCCCAGGTTCCCCGGATTGTTCTGTCCCACAATCCCGACAGTGCGGTGCAATTGCGATCGTGGCGGGTGGACTTGCAGTTGTCGGGGCATACCCACGGCGGTCAGGTTGTGTTCCCAGGATTAGGCCCGGTCGCGGGGTGGCTGGAATGGGGACGGGCGAACATTCCCCGATCGGTGCGCCGTCATGTCCCTTATCTGCGCGGCGATTGCTACAAGGTAGTGCGCCATTGGGAATGGTCAGAGGGTTTGCATCAGGTGGGCAGCAATACGCTCTATGTCAATCGGGGATTGGGCAGTTATTTTCCGGGACGCTTGTTTTGTCCACCCGAGGTGACTGTAATTACGTTGGTGGCTAAGCCTCAGCTTGCGGCGGCGGGGAGCAGGGAGGCGATCGCAAACCCTATCCTCTAGATTTATCGCAACGCCCTGATAAATCATCCCCCTCGCTGCTTCAAGGATTGAGAATCCAACCGTCTGATATTCTTTCATCAGAACAGAAACAAAGAAGTTAAATTCCTCTGCGGCTCTGTGGTTCAAATCTAATATTTCAGCTTATTTGCTTCTCATGCCTTCAAGAAACGCTCCTTACCGAAAAAGCCATTTTAAGAACCGAATCCGGTTGCCGTAGGGCGCATACCGCAGTTTCAAATCAAACCAGGCTGGCTTAGAAACAATTCCTTTGGCATTAGAAAACGCATCAAATCCAGCCTTGCCGTGGGATTTGCCCATGCCGCTTAGTCCCACCCCCCCAAAGGGCAGCGTCGGCAAAGCCGCCTGAATGATCATCTCATTGATGCCCACCCCACCTGACGCCGTCTCACGCAGCACTCGATTTTGAGTCGCCTTGTCGGTGGAAAAGAGATAAAGGGCAAGCGGTTTGGGACGGGCGTTGATTTGGGCGATCGCCTCCCCCAAGTCCTCATACTCCAAAATCGGCAAAATCGGCCCAAAAATCTCCTCTTGCATCACCGCATCATCCCAGGAGACTCCATCCAGCACCGTGGGGGCAATGTAGCGATCGCCCGCATCCCGCTCTCCCCCCACCACAATCTTCTGCCCCTCCAATAACCCCACCAGCCGCTCAAAGTGACGCGCTGAGACAATCCGGGCATAGTCTGGGCTTTGAGCCGGGTTAGCACCATAGAAGGTTTGGAGGTTCTGGGCGATCGCCGCCAACAACTCCGTCTTGATCGACCGATGCACCAGCAGATAATCCGGCGCTACACAGGTCTGTCCCGCATTCAAAAATTTTCCCCAGGTGATGCAGCGTGCCGCATGTTGCAGGTGAAGATAGCGATCGACAATACAGGGACTTTTGCCGCCCAGTTCCAAGGTCACCGGAGTCAGATGCTGTGCCGCCGCTGTCATCACCACTTTGCCGATCGCCGTTCCCCCCGTAAAGAAAATATGGTCAAAGCGCTCTTGCAGCAGAGCTTGACTGGTTTCCACGCCCCCCTCAACCACTGAAATATATTGGGGTTCAAAGGTTTGACGGATCAGATTGGCGATCGCCCGAGAAGTCTGGGGAGCCAGTTCTGAAGGCTTGACAATGGCGCAGTTGCCAGCGGCGATCGCACTCACCAGCGGCACCACAAACAACTGAAACGGATAGTTCCAGGGACTAATAATCAGGACAAGCCCCAGCGGCTCTGGGCGAACCTCGGAGCGAGCCGGAAAAGCTGCTAGCGCGGTCGGTACCCGACGGGGTTTTGCCCAATCGGTCAGGTTTTTCAGCGCATAGCGGATTTCTCTAATGGCTCCAATGTCTGCTGCATATGCCTCAAAGACAGGCTTTCCTAAATCGGCTTTCAGAGCCGCCAGGATCTCCGCTTCATGATTGAGGGTAGCCTGCTGCAAGGCTTTAAGCTGACGACGACGAAAAGCCAAGTCCTGGGTTTGCCCAGTCTGGAAAAAATCCCGCTGCTGCCGAATCAACTGCTGAATCGGGGTCTGTGATTTACCGTTCTGGATACCAATTTCTGTGAACTGCATGATTTTTGGGGAGTGGGGAGTAGGGGAGGGGCGTTTCTGGTATGCCCGTTAGGGCTTTAAGGGAAAAGGGGAAAGGGGAAAGGGGAAGGGGGAAAGGCAAATCAGGGATGAATTCGGGGAGGGCTCTGGGATGAAAGGGGAATCTTTCTTGGATTCCTTCTTAGGATTCCTTTTAGAACTCCTTCGGGAAGGTCCTTCTGGACTCTTTTTAGGACTCTGAAACGTTCTCGTAGCCTCTTTTAGAGACTCTTCTCAGGATTCTTTCAATGCGCCCCCTTTCGCCTTTTCCCTTTCTCCTTTCCCCGTCTTGCCTAACCCCGAAGCACCTGATCCGCAACGGCCTTGAGGGTTGAAAGAGGAATTTCAGAGAAGTAGCGGCGGTGGAACTGTTCTTCTTGAATGGCTTTCAAGAAAAGGGCGATCGCATCCTGCCCCTGTTCTTCCTGTTCTATTACTGCCTCCTCGACGACTGATTCAGCGATCGCTCTCTCCTCAATCAACACCTTGTCCTCATGTTCGCTAATTACAAAGGGAAGCTGCTGAAGGGTGGTTAGACCAACCTGGAGAGTGCGATCGCCAATCTCCAATTTATCCCGGAGTTGACCATGAGTGACGGAGGTGCCCGTGCGGCTGAGATATTTGGCCAGTCCCACCAGGGTTTCCCAGATCTCGGTAGGCGATCTGAAATTGGGTGGAGGATAGGCGATCGCCAGTTCCTGTCCACTCTCTACAGCTAAACGAAACCAGGCTTGCATCTCGTTCCAACTGCTAGGACAGGTATCCAGGATCAGACAGTGACTAGACGTGGGGCGTTGGTCGGGGGGAAGCGATCGCCAGTCCAGAATCCAATCCACCTGGGGCAGCAGCGGCGCGGTGAGTTGGGTGGGACGAACGGCAATCAGGCGGACTTCGTAGCGCTTCTTAAAGGCATTAAAGTCCAGTTCCACGATCGCATCACAGCGCCCCGACGGCACTTCCTCTTTGTAATGCTCCCACCAAATGCCAGGGAAACCGCGATCGCCATGCTCATCCCACAGTTCAAACTCGGTTTTGATGTAGCGAATTTTCCGGCCTCGCCAGTCCTCCTGGTTGCGATGCCAGACCTTTTCAAACCAGCAGTTCTGCACCAGCAGCCGAGGCACCGGATTGCCCATGCCGTAAGGTTCCAGGAGTTTAAGCTGGCGGAACAAAGGCTGTCCCAGATCGGCCACCGAAACGATCAAATCGGCTTGCAGCGTCGGCACCAAGCGGCCTTCCAAGGGATACTGCTGTCGCAGCGCCTGGTTGAGGGCTTCGGCAAACAGGGGAATCTGCGCCACCCGCAAGCGAATCCCAAGCACCTGGGGATGCCCTCCCCACCCTTGCAAAAAATGGGCTTGCTGCTGCACCAGTCGCTGCAAGTCAATCCCCGCCACCGATCGGGCTGAACCTCGTGCGATCGCCCCTCCCTCCGCTTCTGGATCTGATTCTTCCGCCAGCAAAATCGTCGGACGACCATATTCCTGGGCAATCTGCCCCGCCACCAAGCCCAAAACGCCGATCGGCCACTGAGAATCACCCAGGACAATCACCCGAGTCGTCGAAAGATCCTGATGGAGGAGGCGATCGCGCACCTGCTGAGCCAAATCTTTCTGGAGGGCTTTGCGGCGACTATTGGCCAGTTCTGTCTCTTCCGCTAACTTGCGACAGGTGGCCGCATCGGCACTGGTGAGCAGTTCCACACAAAACCGGGCATCGCCATGAATCCGGCTAATGGCATTGATCCGAGGCCCCAGCCCAAAGGAAATGTCAGTGGGGCGATCGCCATTGCGCTGACAGAGTTGCAGGAGTCGAGCAATGCCGGGACGCGGCGGCGGGTCTTGGGTCTGGTTCAACTGAAGCCGCTCAATTCCCCGCTGTGCCAGATACCGACAGTCGCCGCTGAGCTTCACCAGATCCGCAATCAACCCGATCGCCACCAAATCCAACAACTGCTCCAGAGGCCGCTGGGGAATTTCAGGGAAGGTAAGATAGAGCGCTTCAACGAGTTTGTAAGCGACCGCCACCCCAGACAGATGCGCCAAAGGATGCTCAACCGGGAGACTGCGAGGATTAATAAACGCATCCACGGGCGGACGTTCCATGGGCAAGCTGTGATGGTCGGTGATGATCACATCGATTCCCAGTTGCCGCGCCAGTTCTAGCTCCAGGGCATTGCTGCTGCCCGTGTCACAGGTGACGATCAGAGAAGCACCTTGATGGGCGATCGCCTCCAATCCCGCCTGGGAAAGCCCATGGGATTCCGTCAACCGATTCGGAATAAAATAACTCAACTGCTCCGCCGGAAAAAATTGCCCCAACCCTTCCCACAGCACCGCCGTCGCCGTAATCCCATCCGCATCAAAATCGCCCCAAATCACCACCGATTCGGATTTATCCCTGGCCAACTGGAGACGTGCGATCGCCCATTCCATCTCCTCACCAAAGGCAAACGGGCTAGTCGGCTGATAGTGATTGGGGTTGAGGAATCCGGCTAGAGAGGTGCGATCGCCAATCCCCCGCTGCCAAAGCAATTGAGCAGCAGATTCCGCAGGAAACCCAGCCGCCTGACCCACGGCCTGCAAAAAGTCATCGGGCAGTTCAGCCGAAGGGCAAACCAACCATTGCGCTGAAGAAGTTGAGGGCATGAACCGAGAGTATGGGACAGAGTGGAGCGCAACCAAACACCTGACAAGCAGACGGTCACACTTAAAGCTGGAATATTTAACAATGTAATATCCTTCCACAAAAAAGCAGAGAAAGGTCGTTTCATTCCTCTGCGTCTCTGCGTTTCAACTTAAAGACTTCAGCTTATGCCCTGCCCCCTCTCCTCAACTAAGATGACTTCTCAGGCAACAGCTTCGCCGGAATCCCCACCGCCGAACGACCCGCAGGCACATCCGACAGCACCACCGCATTAGCTCCAATATTGGCATCATCCCCAATCGTGACCTTGCCCAGGATTTTAGCGCCTGCTCCCACATTGACGCGATCGCCCAAAACCGGAGCTTCTAAGGGGCGATCGAGATAGCGATTCCCCAAAGTAACGCCCTGACGCAAAATGCAATCATCCCCAATCACCGCATCGCCATGGATAATGATGGCGCTCTGATGCTCAATAATGACCCGCCGCCCCAATTTCACCGTGTAGGGCAGGTCAATGCCATAGGTATTTCGCGCTTTTCGGTATAGGGCACGGTACAGCAGACTGAAGGGCGCACGGAGGAACAAGGGTTCAATCATCATCCGCCAAACGCCAAAGCGCTGAATGGCGACTGCTCGAAACCCCGGTTTAGTCCAGTCACAGCCATGGGCAATCCAATCTTCCCGGATCTGCTGCCAGAGGGTGAGCGGCGGAGCGACAGATCCTTGCTCCAATGGGATCTGGGCAGATTCCGTAGAACCAGCCGCAGACAAGGGTTGACCTGTGAACGAACCCAGGTCTGGAATGACATCGACAGAGCCATGATTTTCTGAAGCCTCAACATCGTGGTTGAGCGCCACATCTTCAGAAAAAGTCCCGGAATCGTTCAAATCGCGCCTCCTTTAAATAGGGTGCTGTTGAGAATAAAGTCCTCCAACAGATGGGGGGGGTCAGTGTCGGGCTTCCGCTGAATCACCTGCCGGACTCGCCAAAGGGCAAACCCAGAAGCCCAGGTCAACTCACTCATCAGCGCGTAGCCCCAGCCATAATTTTTAACAAAAAA
>JALOOP010000053.1 GCA_025454315.1 Oculatellaceae cyanobacterium Prado106 | reverse complement strand
AGTTTGGATCAATGCTGCTGGTGGTTGTGGTGATGCTGTAGGGAATGTTGCCGTCTACGATCGCATCATCGACTCCGGTGACAGTAACAGTCTGAGGAACATCCCAGTTAGCCACAGTGAAGGTGACAGAAGTCGTAACGACGCCTTCACCTGTATCAGAACTGGTAAAGGTCAGGGTGACATCCGCAGTCGGTTGACTGGTGAGGACAGCAGTAAAGGTCGCGGTGCCTCCGGCTTCCGTGGTATTGCCAGAGATGGGAGTCAGGGTAATGCCTGCGCTGTCGTTGTCGGTGTTGGTCACCGGAACAGGCGTTAGGGTCAGACCATTGTAGTTTGGATCAGTGCTGCTAGTCGTGGTGGTAATGGTGTAGGGAATGTTGCCATCGGCGATCGCATCATCCACGCCCGTCACGGTCACCGTCTGGGGCACATTCCAGTTAGCCGCAGTAAAGGTAATGCTGGTGGTCACCGTGCCTTCACTGGCATCGGAACTGGTAAAGATCAGCGTTACATCGGCGGTCGGTTGGCTGGTGAGGACTGCCGTAAAGGTAGTGGTGCCTCCGGCTTCGGTAGTGGTGCCTAGAACTGGCGTGAGGGTAACGCCTACGGCATCGTTATCCACGTTGGTCACGGAGACGGGAGGTACGGTAAACCCGTTGTAACCGGAATCAGTGCTGCTGACGGTGGTAGTGATGGTATAGGGAATGTTACCGTCTACGATCGCATCATCCACTCCGGTCACGGTGACCGTCTGCGGAACATTCCAGTTGGTTGCAGTAAAGGTGACGCTGGTGGTAACGCTGCCCTCGCTAGAATCAGAACTGGTAAAGGTGAGAGTGACATCTGCCGTGGGTTGACTGGTCAGAACTGCCGTAAATGTGGCTGTACCTCCGGCTTCGGTGGTGTTGCCGGAGATTGGAGTCAAGGTAACCCCAACGATGTCGTTGTCAATATTGTTGACGCTGACGGGCGGAACGGTACGATTGTTGTAGTTGGGATCAGTGCTACTGGTTGTGGTGGTAATGGTGTAAGGGATGTTGCCATCGGCGATCGCATCATCCACTCCCGTCACCGTCACCGTCTGGGGAACAGTCCAATTGGCAGCGGTAAAGGTGATCGATGGGATCACAGTCCCTTCACCTGTATCGGAACTGGCAAAGGTCAGGGTGACATCCGCAGTCGGTTCACTGGTGAGGACAGCGGTAAAGGTCGCAGTGCCTCCGGCTTCAGTCGTGTCGCCTACGATCGGAGTCAGTGTTACACCAGCACTATCATTATCTGTATTGGTAACGTTGATGGGTGAAAGCGTGAGAGTGCTGTAGTTTGAATCGCCGCTGGTAATAGCGGGGGTGACGGTATAGGCAATGATGCCATCGGCGATGGCATCATCCACTCCCGTCACGGTGACGGTCTGCGCTGTGTTCCAGTTTGTGGAGGTAAAGGTGACGCTGGTGGTGACGGTGCCTTCGCTGGTATCGGAACTGGTAAAGGTCAGCGTCACATCTGCGGTAGGCTGACTGGTGAGGACAGCGGTGAAGGTTGCGGTGCCTCCGGCTTCCGTGGTGTTGCCGGAAATGGGCGTAAAGACCACACCCGGAGTATCGTTGTCAACATTGGTCACTGGGATGGGAGGTATCGCCAGAGGGCTGTAGCTTAAATCTGAGCTACTGATGGCCGTGGTAATGGTGTAGGGGATGTTGCCGTCGATGATTGCATCATCCACACCTGTCACTGTCACCGTTTGGGCAATATTCCAATTCGCAGCGGTAAAGGTGATCGAGGTCGTTACGCTTCCTTCGCTGGTATCAGAACTGGTGAAGGTGAGGGTGACATCTGCCGTGGGTTGGCTATTGAGAACCGCCGTGAAGGTGGCGGTGCCGCCTGCTTCGGTGGTGTTGCCGGAAATGGGGGTGAAGGTGATACCTGCGGTGTCGTTGTCGAGGTTGGTGACGCTGACGGGTGCAACCGTGAGAGGGCTGTAGTTGATGTCGCTGGTGCTGATCGTCGTGTTGATGGTGTAGGGGACATCGCCATCATCGAGGAAATCATTGACTCCAGTGATGGTGACAGTTTGGGGAGTATTCCAATTAGCGGCGGTAAAGGTGACGCTAGAAGTGACCGTGCCTTCGGAAGAGTTAGAACTGCTGAAAGACAGCGTGACATCGGCGACGGGTTGGCTGGTCAGCACTGCGGTAAAGGTGGACGTGCCGCCGAGTTCGGTGGTGGTTAGGCCGGAGAGGGGCGATAGAATAATGCCTGCGGTGTCGTTGTCGAGGTTGGTGACATTAATCAGGGGAAGGGCGATCGCATTGTAATTCCCATCGCTACTGGTGGTGGTGGTGGTGATGGCGTAGGGAATATTGCCATCGATGGCGGCATCATTGATGCCTGTAATAGTGATGGTTTGCAGCGTGTTCCAATTGTCAGGTGTAAAGGTCACCGTGGCAGGCAACGTGCCTTCGCTCAGATCTGAACTGGTGAAGATGAGGGTGACATCTGCGGTGGGTTGGCTGGTGAGAACAGCGGTAAAGGTAGCGGTACCGCTGGATTCTGTCGTGGTTAAACCACTGGTGGGCGTGAGAGTAACCCCTGGTGTGTCGTTGTCATTATTAGTGACGTTGACCGCTGGAATGATCCGATTATTGTAGTTGCCATCGGTGCTGGTGGTCGTGGTGTTAATGAGATAGGGAATGTTGCCATCTACCCCGGCATCATCGACACCTGTCACTGTGACGGTCTGAGGCGTGTTCCAGTTGGTGGAGGTGAAGGTCAGCGTATTGGTGACGGTGCCTTCGCTCAGATCTGAACTGGTGAAGGTGAGGGTGACATCGTCGGTAGGTTGGCTGGTGAGGACTGCGGTGAAGGTGGCGGTGCCGCCTGCTTCGGTGGTGTTGCCGGAAATGGAGGTAAAGGTGATGCCTGCGGTGTCGTTGTCGAGGTTGGTCAGATTGACAGGCGGGATGATCAGCGCATTGTAGCTTGAATCAAGACTGCTGGTCGTGGTGGTGATGGTGTAGGGTCTGTTGCCATCGGCGATCGCATCATCCACTCCGGTCACAGTCACCGTCTGAGACACATTCCAGT
This sequence comes from Oculatellaceae cyanobacterium Prado106, assembly GCA_025454315.1. GTDB lineage: Bacteria > Cyanobacteriota > Cyanobacteriia > Elainellales > Elainellaceae > Prado106. The sequence continues at coordinate 18,323 of JALOOP010000053.1, read as the reverse complement.
TTGCCGATGTGAACACTAGAGTGGTCGTGACGGTGCCTTCGCTAGGGTTGGAACTGGTGAAGGTAAAGGTGACATCGTCGGTGGGTCGGCTAGTCAGCACAATGTCGTAGGTGGCCGTGCCGCCCGCTTCTGTCGTGTTGCCGGAAGTTGGAGTGAAGATAACGCCTGCGGTGTCGTTATCTAGATTGGTGACGGATACAGTAGGAACCGTGCGGTTTTGATAGTTAGGATCAGTGCTGCTGGTCGTGGTGTTGATGCTGTAGGAAACGTCGCCATCATCAAAAGAGTCATCGACTCCGGTAATGGTCACGGTCTGGGCGCTGTTCCAGTTGGTGGGGGTAAAGGTAATGTTTGAGAGGACGGTGCCTTCAGCGGTGTTGGTACTGGCAAAAGTTAAGGTGACATCCGCCGTGGGTTGACTGTTCAATACAGCCGTAAAGGTCGCTGTGCCGCTCGCTTCCGTGGTGACTAAGCCGCTGGTGGGAGTCAGTGTTACGCCTGGAATATCGTTGTCATTATTGATGACGTTAACGACCGGAACAGCACGATTGTTGTAGTTGGGATCGGAACTGCTGGTGGTGGTGGTAATGGTGTAGGGGATGTTGCCATCGGCGATCGCATCATCTACTCCGGTCACGGTAATGGTCTGTGCAGTATTCCAGTTGGTTGGGGTGAAGGTCACGTTTGTGGTGACGGTGCCTTCAGTGGGGGTGGAATTGGTGAAGGTGAGGGTGACATTTGCCGTGGGTTGGCTGGTGAGGACGGCAGTGAAGGTGGCCGTGCCTCCGGCCTCCGTGGTGATCAGGCCGCTGGTGGGGGTCAGAGTAACACCCGGAGTATCGTTGTCAAGGTTGGTAACGTTAACGGGGGTAGCGGTCAGATTGTCGTAGCTTAAATCTGTACTACTGGCTGTGGTATCGATGGCGTAAGGAATATTGCCATCCGCTACGAAGTCGTCAACGCCCGTTACTGTAATCGTTTGGGGAGTATTCCAGTTTGCTGCGGTAAAGGTGCGGGTTGAGGTGACGGTGCCTTCTGCGGAGTTAGAACTGGTGAAGGTGAGGATAACATCTGCCGTGGGTTGACGATCCAACACTGCGGTAAACGTGGCCGTTCCTCCGGCTTCCGTGGTGTTGCCGGAAATGGAAGTCACGGTGATCCCTGCTGGAGCCACTTCGTTGTCTAGATTGGTGACGCTGACGGGAGTGACCGTGAGATTACTGTAGTTAATATCAGTGCTGCTGGTGGTGGTGGTGATGCTGTAGGGAATGTTGCCATCCACGATCGGATCATCAACACCCGTAATCGTCACAATTTGAGGCGTTCTCCAATTGGACGGTGTAAAGGTGACCGTGGATGTCACCGTCCCTTCCGTTGAATCATCACTGGTAAAGGTCAGGGTCACATCAGCCGTAGGTTGACTTCTAAGAACAGCCCAAAAACTTGCTGTTCCCCCTAGTTCAGTGGTCGTCAAGCCTGTTGTCGGAGTCAAGATGACACCAGGAGTCAAGATCGGAAGAGATGTAAGGTCATTAGAACCGTTACTGATTAAGCCTAGATTCGTTAGACTTGCTGTGATTTTGTTGATCTGATAGAGGCGGCCTCCACTCCCACCCGATATGCCATAAAGCTGGCCATCTGAGCCAAAGGCTAACCCTGGCAAATTTACCCCCATTGAACCGACAAGTGTAGCCGGGAGTGTTGGCGTTGATCCGGTAAAAGTAACCCGGTATAAATCGTTTGTTGATGTCGAGATGTAAAGCGTATTGGGATCTGTCGGATCAAACACCATATCCCCTCCAGAGGGGATGCTGAGAGTAAAGGTTGCAGTCACCGTTCCTGCAGGTGCGCTATTTCCAACCCCTAGACCTGTTCCAGTGCTGACAATGTTTAGAGACGTACCCCTCATTACATAAAGCTCTCCGTTGGCTCGGAATGCCATACGGTTAGAACCTGCTAAGTTAGGGTTTCCTACACCAGTAATGGGTGCCAAATCAATGGCTGCTCCAGTAACAGGATTCCAAGTCCCGATTCGGTTGTTTGCCCCGGATGAATCTCCGAGGTAGTAGATGAGGTTGTTCGGTCCAAACGGATCTTGTGCAGCACCTTGGCTTGTTGTAAATGCAAGAGTATTGGAAATTGTCCCTCCGGTTAGCGGATTATAAGGAGTGATATTTCCAGGCGTATTCGTATTGACAATGAAAATCTGACCATTGATGATGTTGTAAACGAGGCTAGGCAGAGAAGGGTTAAGAGTAAAGGGATAATAGGACAGAGCGCTTTCCGAAAAAGCTGGAGGAGAAGATATGCTGCCAATCTGCCAATCTAGATCCCAGTTGCCGCCCAGTGCTGTAGAACCGATTAATGTGGTGGAAGCGGCGATCGCCCCCCCAGTCCAGTCATGCAACTTCTGAACAAAACTGCGCCCCACTTCTCCCGCAGCCACGCGGCAACCATATAACAAGATTTCACTGACCTGTGTCCATTGTTGGAGTTGCGATCGATACTTGGACAATGTCTCACCGTTGACCGTGGTGTTCCCCAGATGTAGCGTACCGGGTTCTCCATGGGAAACAATGTGGATCGAATCAATGAAATTTGACTGTGTTAAAATCTGTGTAATTTGGGTGATCCCATCCTGGTTTGGATCAAGGACGGTGACCTGTGCGTACTTCCAGGCACCTTTGACAAAATCTGAACAGGCGGAAACGGCTGGATCAATAAAAACCAGGATATTGGATTGGGAATTCATATTAAGGGTAGATACGTAGAATGGAAAAATTGCAGCGAACAGTGCATTGCACGGGTCACACTGGGCTGCATACCGTATCCTACCCATCTATCACACTGGGATGACAGTACAATTACGGGGTGAGGGGTTAAACCCCTCACTATGGTTCTGATCGCTTGAAGGTTCTAACGGAATGGAAGTCTAAAAGTCGGAGTAGCTCTGGGGTTTGTTGTATAGCCCACCTTTTCTTCTGATAAGGAAGAAGTCAAGTCTTGTTAAGAAGAACTCTGACTTCGGCAATCGAAGAGATCACATTTTGGTGGGTAAGGTGATTTCTGAAGAAGATTCCAACATTAAGGAGGAGTACGAGGCAAAGCCTCGCACTCCTCCTTAACACTGAGGATATTATTTCCTAGAAATCGCCTAAATAGTAGCGGGTTGGATGGGCGATCGATTGAGGAGACTATCTAGGAAGATTCAACGGTTCAAGAGTTAAGCTCAACGAGCGTTCCCCTTTCCCCTTTCCCCTTTCCCCTTTCCCTATCAAGCCACCTGCCGCACTTCCTTCCGCGCAGTCGCTTCTAACACGGCGTAGATTTGGCTAGGGGTTAGCGTTGGATTAGCACTCAGCATCAGTGCTGCGACGCCTGCGACATGGGGAGTGGCCATGGAGGTGCCGCTGAGGAATCGGTAGCTGGCATTGGGAGTGGTCGATCGCACTTCCACTCCCGGTGCAACCACATAGTTGAGGTCTTGTCGTCCGGCAGGGTTGCCGTCGAGGAATAATTGGCGACTATAGTCCACGGCTCCGACGGCGATGCCCAGGTCACGGGCGGCGGCAAAGAGGGCGGGATTGCTGGGTCTGAGGGTGCCCCCCGACTGGCGTTCGTTGCCGGAGGCGATGACGACCGTGACGCCGGACTGGGCGGCAAAGTTCAGGGCTTCTTCGAGTTCGGGGGCGAGGGCTTCGGTTTCGCCGCCGAGGCTCATGTTGATGACTTTGGCACCGTTGCGGACGGCATATTGAACGCCTTGGGCAATGTCGCGGTCAAAGGCTCCTTGATTGCCAATGACTTTGATGGCCATGATTTTGGCATTGTAGGCGATGCCTTTGATCGTGCTGCCGTTGGCGGCGGCGACGCCTGCGACATGGGTGCCATGGCCGTCAAAGGAGAGGTCGGTGGGGTTGTTGGTGTTATCGACAAAGTTCCAGCCCACGATATCGTCAATGTAGCCGTTGCCGTCATCATCGAGGCCGTTGTCGGCGACTTCTCGGGTGTTTGTCCAGATATTGTCTCGCAGGTCGGGATGGAGGTAGTCTACGCCGTCGTCCAGGATGGCGATCGTCACCCCCTGTCCAGTAAAACCCTGCTCCCATACTTCTGTGGCGCGGATTAGATCCGCTCCCAGAAAATCTTCACCGCGATCGCCCACCTCAGGAAAGGTCGGTTGCCCGATCGCCGCCGCTACCGCCGCTGAAGCATCGACTAACCCCGAGCCATAGAAAAAGTTAAAGCTGTTGGTCGGTTGGGCATCAAAGAAGCGAAACTTCACCCCATAGTTACCCGTTTCTCGGGGAAAATTGCTGCTGACTCGCACCAGATATCGTCCTCTGGGCTGTACGGCAAAGGTCATCCGGGCATTGCGACTCAAGGGGCTAATGTTCTCTCCTTCCAGGACAATATCGCCTGTCCTCGCATTAATCAACTGCACTACCGGATCCATGCGCTGGGCATTGACCGTCACCTCGACCCGCTGCCCTGGTTTGAGTCGTCGCAGCACAAAGTCATCGGCATAGGCTCCGTCTAGGTTAGGGTCAAAGCGATCCTGCCGATCGAGGCTGCCGCTGAATCGCTGCGATCGCCCCGCCGACACCCGCACCCGACTCCCACTCGCCTGCCGCACCTGCCGACTCAAGGACTGACTGGCTGCCACTCGCCGCTGCGGTTGGGCAAAAGCTGAAGATAGAGGATTAGCCAGTTGATCGGCCAATCGTGGCTCAGAGAGGGGTTGAAGGTGCGATCGAGAGGAGTTCAGTGCGTTGAGTTTCATGCGTTCATTCTTGGGTGGGGAGTGGGGAGTGGGGAGTGGGGAGTGGATGGGTGACAGGGTGGATGGGTGGATGGGTGAGAGAAGAGGGACTCATCGGGGAATATAGAAATCCTTTTTTGCAGGATTTTTTTATTTAAGAGAAGGACTCCTTTGAGATACCCATCCACTCATCCACTCATCCACTCATCCACCCATCCACCCATCCACCTTTTCGCCTTTTCCCTGACTAATCCCTGTAGATCCGAAATTCGCCCTTAGAGTTCCCGAAATATTCACGATTCTAGAGTTGAGGTAGATTGGAAGCGATAGCGAGTAGAGTGAACGCTGGTAATTGAATCCATAATTTGATCGATTGTTTAACAAAATCTTCTCTGTAGGCAATTCATTAACCCAAGAATGACTCATCCTTTCCGGCTTCATCCACCCAGCGCTCCACCGATGCCCATTGTTGCGAACCTGCCCCACAGTGGGCAACTTGTCCCTTCAGAAATCCTAGAGCGGTTAGACCCTGCTTTTCAAAATTATCTGCCGAATCAGGACTGGCACCTGGATCATCTCTACGACTTTCTGCCAGAGATGGGCATTACGGTGCTTCAGGCGCTCTACAGTCGCTATGTGGTGGATCTGAATCGAGCGGCTAAAGCGCCGTACTTTGGTAGTTTCTGGCAGTCGGTGATTGCGGAAAAAACTGCTTTTGATGTGCCGCTCTATCGAACACCGCCTTCTCCCTTAGAAGTTCAACAGCGGATTGAGCAATATTATGATCCGTATCATGAGCAGCTTCAGAGATTGTTAGACGGGGCGATCGCACAATTTGGCACCGTTTATCTCTTAGACTTGCACAGTTTTCTAGGATTGATTGAGGATGAGATTTGTTTGGGGAATGGGAATGGGAAGAGTTGTGGCGATCGCCTGATCTCAACGGTGGATGCTGCGTTTACCGCGCAAGGATACCAAGTTGTTCGCAATAAAGTCTTCAGCGGGGGATACATTACTCGACATTATGGAGAATCTCCCCAAGTCGAGGCATTGCAAATTGAAGTGCGCTATCCGGTTTATTTGAACGCTCAACAACTGAACCAAGATAGGGTGCCAGATTGGCAAGGTGTGGAGTTCGATCGGGCGAAGGATCAATTTCAGGCGGTTTTCCGTCAGATTATTGATGCATTGATCCTGATTCAGTGACGACGGCGCAGCATTCACGATTCCATGCCTGAGTTGAGCCAAATTTGAATCGTACTGGATACCCTTCTCCCAAACTTCATCTGGCAGGAGGTATTTGGGGTCAATTTCTGTAAAGGACACGAGGCTTACCCCCCGAAACTCAGTCCCTATTAGTGTCTCAAAAAATTAGGGTTTTCGGATAGAACCCTTAAGAGAGCAAGCTCATCTCCAGCTTTTGCCTACAGAGGCATGGATGAGCAGTGAGTCGGGGGCGAAGCGGTGAATATCGTCAGGCAACAAGCGTTCAAGCATCCCGCAGCAGCAGATCCTGAAGAAGTTATTAAAGATTTATTAAGTAATGTAAATTTCTGTTACATTATCAATAGAGTTCTAAAACCTGCGTTTAGACATTTTGGCCTTGGTAGGGTGAGGGGCGATCGCTGGGTGCCCCCCAGAGAGGCTGCTAGGTCAACGCTTAAGGCTTGTGTCCTTTGAGGCACAAGTCAGTTGCGGGTATTGCAATGGAGGTCAAATTCCTGAAATGAATGAAGTTCTGTCAAGTTTAAATCTCCTGCGATCGCTCGACGACGCTCCATTGACCCTGCGGAAAGTGGATCTCTCGGAGGTTCAGTTGACAGGGGTACGGCTGCATCAGGCCGATCTTAGCGGATCGAATTTGAGCGGAGCCAACTTCTGCCGGAGTTGTCTGATTGAATCCGATTTGTCCGCAGCGCTGCTCTGGCGGGCTTCGTTAGCCTATGCCCATCTGATTCGGGTCAATTTCAACCGAGCCATTTTAATTCGAGCGGATTTGTACCAGGCCGACTTACACCAGACTACGTTGATTCAAGCGGATTTACGCCTCGCTGACTTGAGCCAAGCGGATCTCAGCGGTGCCGACCTGTCGGGAGCCGATCTGCGCTACGCCAACCTTAGCGGTGCCAATTTAGCCGGAGCCAACCTCCGCTACGCCTGCCTAACTGGGGCAAACTTCAACCAAACCGATTTGTTTCAGGCCGACCTCTGCCCCGCCGCTCTGTCGCCGACTCAACGGGCGAACGCACTAGGGCTAGAGTCCCATCCCTCTGAGCCGACCTTCTCTTCTCCAAATGTACGAGAGCAAAGTCCACTTGAGATGAGGCAATTGGCTTAGGAATTGAACCGATGATGAATCCTTCTGACTCCCTGCTGCAACAACTGCGACAGGCACTGCCTGCGCTGCGATCGCAAATCTATTTCAAAGCCTCTTTGACCGCGCTTTGCCATGCCATTGAAGACCTGGTTCTGGCTAAAAAACACGCCTTAGCACCCCTCGTAATCGCAAATTTTCAAAAAGAGCAATATTATCGCCCCGAGGCTCGTCGGTATCAGCGTCTGGCTCAATGTTCGGATCAGGTTTACGTGTTAGCCACACCGGACTCTGAGTTTGGCCAAGAATCGGTTCCCTATGCTCAAATCCCACTGGCTCCAGAGGATCAGCTAGCCCAGGAGTTGCACCTGGTGGTGATTGCCCAAGACGAGTCGTTTTGCTTAGTCTGCCAAGAGTTTGCTGCGCCTATTCACTCGGCCACCCTGGAGCAAGCGAGGCAGTTTAAGGGATTTTGGACGTTTGACCGTTTGGTATGCCAAGAGGCGGCGCGATTGTTACTCGATCGAATGCTGGGCTATCAACCTGATTTAGCCGATCGCATCCAGCAGGCAAAAACCAGATTTGATTTAGAACAATCACCACCCACGATCGCAATTCAACAGCCGATCGCCAAGGGAGCTACCCATCGAGAAGAACGTCTCACCGATCGCCTCATCACCTACCTTCAGGCCAGCCAGTACAAGCTTTTGAAGGCATATCGAGCGATCGCCACCCAAGAACGCAAAGAGCGCCTGATTAACTCCATGACAGCGCTGATTCGGCAATCTCTTACCCCTTCCGCCATCCTCTCAGCCGTGGTACAAGAATTGGCTCGGGAGTTTGCGCCTTGTCGCTGCGTGATTTATCCCTGGCAACCCGATGCCACTGGAGTCCGGATAGAGTATGAGGCTCTCACCCCCGGTCTGCCTGCCCTCCAGGGCAAGGTTTGGAATCTGGCCAGCCAGCCACTCTTTCAACCCTTGCTGCTGCAAGAACGAACGATCGCGATCGCCGATAGTCAACAGGATCTCGGCATCCAATCCCATGCCGATTTAATTGCGCTGTTTCAACAATGGCAAATTGGTTCGCTGCTGCTGGTTCCCATTCGCTACCAAGAAACCTGGCTGGGGGTTTTAGAAATTCAAGGCCATAAACAGGCTCGGTTGTGGACAGAATCGGATATTGCGCTGGTGGAAGCGATCGCCATGCAGGTCGGGGTTGCCCTGATTCAGGCACAGGCGTATCTCGATCTAGAAGCGGTGAACCAGCAACTCAAGGTTTTAGAACAGAGTCAAATTAACTTGATTGCGATCGTCGGTCATGAACTGCGAACGCCCCTCTCCACGATTCAGATCTTTCTAGAAAGTCTGGCGGATGATCCGGCCATGCCGCTGGAGATTCAACAAAGTATGCTGACCACCGCCCTGGGAGACTCGGAGCGACTCAGAGAACTGGTGCAAGATTTTCTCACCCTCTCTCGCCTAGAAAGTGGCACAACCCAATGGCAAATCGAACCCGTCTCGCTCCAAGAAATTGTCGATTTAGCGGTCAGTAAGTTTCAGTTCCATCGCTCCACCACGCCCATGGCAAAAATTGTGCTGGCCATTCCGCCCCAGTTGCCGCTGTTGAATGCGGATGGGGAAGGCATCATGCAAGTGTTGGTGCAACTGTTGGAGAATGCCTGCAAGTTCACCGATCCACAAGGGATGATTACAATTGCTGCCCAGGTTCTAGGTCAGAGTTCCAAACCAGATCCTGAAATGATAGAGATTACGATTTCAGACACAGGGCGAGGCATTGAAGCTGACCGATTAGAAACGATTTTCAAACATTTCTATCAAACCGAAGGATTCATGCAGCGAACGGTGGGGGGAACGGGATTGGGATTGGCGATCGCCCGACAAATTGTGCAGCAGTTGGGCGGAAAACTATGGGCGACTTCTGCGGGGAAAAACCAGGGCAGCACCTTTCATTTTACGGTGGCGATCGCCGTTGAGGTGTCAGAAGGTTTTGTCCAACTCTACCGTAATTTCAACTAATTCGGTAACTTAGAAGGTGACGCGATTCCGTTATCAATCACAGCGTCACTAATCCTCAAAGAAATCTTTAAAGGGGAGAAGAGGCGTTACGTAGCGCCTCTTCTCCCCTTTAAAGTTACATCTTAGTCAGTGGGTAATCCTAAGATTGATGATAGGTCGCCAGTCGCTCAACCAGCCAAGTACTGCCCCCATTCAATCCTACCAATTCGACGCCAATGCCTTTACTCCGAAACTTCAGAATGACGCGATCGAGCATCGCCACGGCTCCCTGATCCCAGAAATGCGCCTGAGTCACATCCAGGGTAACCTGAGTCAGAATTTCTTCAAAATTAAAGGACTCAAAAAACTGATCCCGAGATACAAAGAAAACTTGTCCCTTGATCTGATACAAACAGTGCTGCCCATCCTCACTCAAGGTTCGACGAACAGACATCAGTTTGGCAATCTTGCGAGAAAAGAACACGCTACTCATGACAATGCCGATCATCACCCCGAGCGCAAAATTGCGCGTCACAATCGTCACGGTCATCGTCGTTAACATTACCAGGGTTTCACTACGAGGAATCCGCTGAATATCCTTAAACGAAGACCAACGAAACGTCCCAATCGACACCATGATCATAATCGCCACCAAAGCCGCCATCGGAATCTGCTGTACCCAATCCTGTAACACCAGAATCGCAATCAGCAGAAAAATCCCGGCACAAAAAGTCGATAACCGTCCTCTTCCACCCGAATGAACATTAATCACCGATTGCCCAATCATGCCACACCCCGCCATCCCACCGAAAAATGCCGTCACCATATTGGCAATCCCCTGCCCTTTAGCTTCCTGGTTTTTGTCACTGGGCGTATCCGTCAGTTCATCGACCAACGTAGCCGTTAAAAAGGAAGCCAGCAAACCTACAATCGCCAAGCTCACCGAGTAGGGAAAAATAATCTGGAGCGTCTCAAGATTTAACGGTACCTGCGGTAAGGCAAAGATGGGGGGCGTGGTCGGGAACGCGCCCATATCACCGACCGTGGGGATGTTGAGTTTGAGGGCGATCGCCATTCCCGTAATCACCGCCAGCGTCACCAGCGGCGAGGGCACGGCTTTGGTGAAGCGAGGCAGGATGTAGATAATGGCCAGAGACAAGGCTGTTAGGGCATAGACTGCGATCGGTTTGCCAATTAAATGGGGAAGCTGAGCCAGGAAAATCAAGATTGCTAGAGCGTTGATATACCCCAACATGACCGCACGGGGCACGTAGCGCATCTGTCGCCCCAGTTTGCAAACCCCAAAGATCACCTGGATAATTCCGGTCAGGAAGGTCGCCGCTAGCAAATACTGCAAACCATGGTTACGAACCAGGTCAATCATCAGGAGCGCCATTGCGCCTGTCGCGGCTGAGATCGACCCTGGTCTGCCGCCTAGGAAGGCGGTGATGACGGCGATGATAAAAGAGGCATACAGCCCCACCTTGGGATCAACCCCCGCAATAATCGAAAACGAAATTGCTTCCGGAATCAACGCCAACCCCACCACGGCTCCCGCTAATACATCCGCTCTAATATTTGAAAACCATTCCCGCTTCAGTACCTTGAGATTCAAGTTGCCTCCAGTGATGTCAGGTAAGGGACTCATAACATGGCACCCGAGATTCTAACCGTTGGCTGCGTGATTACCCGGATCATCCTGAAAGGCTTCATGAGAAATTGTTTAATGGACACCTCCGATGTTTCAAAGAAGAATTTTTGATGAAGGCAAAACCAAGCGATCGCACTGCCTGCTCCATCCTTATACACATAAGCCTGCGATCGGCTCCGCTTTAGGGTTTCCGCCCCCTAAATCCCCCAACTTTGGGGGACTTTGAAGTCAATGAAGCTACAGGGATTAGTCTGTTGAAAACTCCTGAAAGACCCATCGAAGGTGCATTGAAAGCTCGGCTCCCCCAAAGTTGGGGGGCGTGCAATTCAGGTGGGAAGAACAACTACAAGGGATCTTGGGAATTCTCTTTGCATTTCATTGACTGAAAAATCGGAAGAAAAAAGCCAACTTTGTGGAACTATGGCTTCGCCGCAGTTCCATAAAGTTGGCTTTTATAAATTTAAAGGATTTTCGTGCTGTAACTAAGCAACTTGCCCTGGCTTCAGAATCACTTTGATACAGTTATCTTGCTTGTGCTTGAAAATCTCATAGGCATGGGGAGCCTGTTCCAACGGTAACCGATGGGTAATCAGGAACGTCGGGTCAATGTCGCCACTTTGGATGCGTTCCAGCAGAGGTTTGAGATAGCGATGTAAATGGGTTTGCCCGGTTTTCATCGTCAACCCTTTGTTCATAAAGGCACCCATCGGTACCTTATCGACAAAGCCTGTGTAGACACCCGGAACAGACACCGTTCCCCCTTTTCGGCAAGCCACGATCGCCTGCCTCAATACCGTCGGGCGATCGGTTTCCAGCCGAGCCGCTTGTTTAACCCGGTCATAAAAGCCTTCCAAGCCCGTACCATGAGCCTCCATGCCCACCGCATCCATTACAGCATCAGGGCCTCGTCCACCCGTCATTTCCTTCAGGGCTTCCCCCACATCGACCTCTTCCATGTTGAGAACCTCAGCGCCACAGAGATCCTTCGCCATCTGTAAGCGCTCCGGCACCAGGTCAATAGCAATCACCCGTTCCGCACCCAGCATAAAAGCACTCTTGATCGCAAACAGTCCAACCGGACCACAGCCCCAAATCGCCACCGTATCCCCCGGCTGAATATCGCAATTCTCCGCTGCCATATATCCGGTTGGGAAGATGTCCGTCAGGAACAAGACTTGCTCATCCGTCAGTCCACCCGGAATTTTGAACAGCCCCACATCAGCAAAGGGAACTCGGGCATATTCCGCCTGTCCACCCGCATAGCCACCCGTCAGATGGGAATAGCCAAACAGCCCCGAGGGCGAATAGCCCATCAGTTTTTCGGCCATCCAGGCATTGGGATTGGAGTTATCGCAGAGTGACCAAAGCTGGCGATTGCAGAAGAAACAGGAACCGCATGAAATAGTGAATGGAACGACGACGCGATCGCCCACCGCCAAAGCAGGACTACCATCTGGTCTGGGCTTATTGCGAATACCACTGCCCAATTCCACAATTTCTCCCATAAATTCATGCCCCAGAATATCACCGGGCTGCATCGTGGGATTAAATCCGTCATACAAATGCAAATCAGAACCACAAATCGCAGTAGACGTAATTTTGATAATCGCATCACGGGGATTGAGAATGGTAGGATCAGGCACATTGTTCACCTGAACCTGTTTGGCACCTTGCCAGCAGACTGCTTTCATGATCGGGTTCCTTCTTTAGATGGATGAGTAGATGGGTGGATGGGTGGATGAGTGGATGGGTGGATGGGTAATTTAGATGTGGAAATGCTTCAACTTAATAATCTGATCGAATTGAAATCTTCATCTTTCTAATTGAGGCAGAATTAATACAAAAAAAATCCTGCACCTTTCCTGAAGACTCACCTACTTACAACATTTAAGCTGGTATCTAAAGGTGGACGGAAGGCAAAAAGAGAATCATTTGTGTCAAGCATTTAGCTTTCTAATTGCAAAGAGGGAAAGAGGAGAAGAGGAATGAACAAAAAACAATTCATGGTTGGTTCACCCATCTACCCATCCACCCATCTACTCATCCACCTTTAAATAGAATATTGTTTAGTTTAGAGGGATTGAGGGGCGATCGCTTCCCTCAAAAGATGTACTGCTGCAACCTCACGACTCACGGAAATTTCAGCCTATAGGCGTAAAAACTCATGCCAATGTCTGAGTTTTTGGCTTAGAGTAGGGCTAAGTCGAGATACCTGCTCAAATATCTATCGAGGAATAGAGCCATGAATCAACCCAATGAATCCAATCACGAATCTTCTCAGGACAATGGCAGTTCTCAAATGCAAACAGGACGGGGAATTGCATTGCAGTTTGCGATCGGTTTCATCCTGGGAGGAGTGCTGATTCTAGTGCCTCTGTCCTATCTCCAATATTTCTCCCCTGATAAAATACAGTCTATCCACCTTTGGGGGTCAGCCGTTCTCGTCCTCCTGTGTGGCATTCTGTCGGCATGGCGCGGTGGACAATTTGTGGAAGTTCTGGCCAAAATTCTAGAGTCCTCCCCAACTCCTTAGAACATCAGACTAAAAGAATTAGGAGGTTCTATCTATGGTCAACCAAATTCTGAAACCGGGTGTATCCTGCACCTTCAGCCAATACTTTGAATTGCCGTTTACCATTGATGATATTTTGGCCGAATTGGGATGTCAGATTGAACGACGACCCATTGATTTACCTCGTCAACCTTTGCAAGACTCACTGGATCAACTTAGCCAAGAGTTACGACGCAATCTAAAACGGATTGAACTAGTGAACGAGATGGCGCGCCGAGAAGCATTGATTGGGCCGATTCTCTTTGAGGTGGCAGAGCGAACCGATCGGCGCATTAACGTGGAATATGCCATTGTGGTCAATGAGCATCTCCGAGGGACGGTTGACTACTACATCGCAGGGCATAATCTGATTGTCGTTGAGGCTAAACAAGCTGACTTGGTAAGAGGGTTTACCCAACTTGCCGTTGAACTAATTGCACTGGATCAGTGGACAAAATCAGAGGTGCCGCTGCTCTATGGAGCCGTCACTACAGGAGAGGATTGGCGCTTTGGCTGTTTCGATCGACAGCGCCGAGTGATTCAACAGGATGACAAACGCTATTTAATCCCCGAAAAGCTGGCCGCATTGATGGAAGTCTTAATCGGAATTCTAAAGGACTCGTAGGTTGGGTGGAGCCACGCGCAACCCAACACCCCACTAGAACGCTTGGGTTGGTTTCGATGATCCAAATAGTGAATTGAGATTTACGGCTGTGATGTTGGGTTTCGCTACGCTACACCCAACCTACAGGACTCTTCCAATCAGCCGATCAGCCTTGATGTACCTTCACCCATAGACTCCGAAAATACTTTTGGGGATGCTGGGCATCCTCGACTTCTTTACAGGGTAAATCGCCGACTCTCACCAGCGAACCATCATCGCTTAGAAGCTGGAAGCGATCGCCCTCTTCCCCATAGAACAAAACCCCCTCCGGATGGAAATCATACGGCATCCCCGTTCCCGAGATCAGCCGAGGAGATTCCGATGTGCCCGACCACTGGTAGAGGGCAAAGCGATCGCCCCCATCCCCCGCCCCTGCCACAATCAGATAACAATTCTGACTCGCCCAATATTCAATACTGCGAATCCCCAGTCCGTCTAAATCCAGCTCAATGGGATCGCCCAGAATGGCCTTTGCACCCGCCACCAAAGCGTCAGGGTTCTTCAGCGGAACTAGCAGCGCATTGCCCCTGACCACCGGACTGCGAAAGCCAATCAGCAATTCTCCCTCGGGTGTGATCGATAAGCCTTCGATGTTGAGTCCGCCGGGTTCCTTGGGCGGAAGTTGTTCTGCTTCTCGAATGGCATAGCGATCGAGTCTGGGATCATTCAGCATGTCCTCTAACACCAACTGAATGTAGGAACGTCCTACTTGTTCAACTTCAAAGGTGTTGCGATCGCTCAGTCGGCTTGCGAAAAACTGATGGCGCTCCGGTTTAAACTTACCTTTTTTGTTTCTGCCATGGGACGTGATCCAGTAGATGATGTCTCCCAATTGAGCCGCCGCTTCCAGATCCACTTCTTTAGCATCCGGGTTGTTCTCAAAGAAAGCATTGATATCCTGGGTAAAGATCGGATGCCCGGACTGATGAGCCGCGTAGACTCGCAGTAGATTATCCTCATCGTTGGCGACGACAAAGTGATTGCGATCGAGAGCGATCGCACCCGAAGAGTCACAAATCCCTTGGTGTCGCAGTTCTTGCTCAACTGTAAAGGACATCGGTTCCATGAGGTTTCACCCGTTAGAGATTGATTTTCCTATTGTCAGGCTTTAGGTACGGTTTGATACCAGGTACCAGCTTAAGAAAGATTGAAGTTTGATGATTACTATGGCGCTACAAAGAACACTTCAAAACAAAAATTAGAACGCTATAGAGGAATTGTACCTGGATACATTGCAGTGAGATGACTGTATAGTTCTTGACCAACGATTTGGGAGTACGGATTTTCTCCTAACAAATCTAGAAACTGCAAGGAGTCTGGGAAATATAGGCTCATTGAATTGTCTGCTCCACTATTCTGCCAGAATCCAAGGATTTGTTATGCCCTCCAGTGCGATGTCCCGTATTTTCTATCAAATTGCCAAATCCCTAGGATTCGATGAAGTTGAGATGCTCCAGCAGCAGATGGCCAGCGATCGCCAGATCCTTGAGCAGACTCGTCAACAGCAAGCCACCCTATCTAAAGTAATTGACAGCATTCGCGCTTCCCTCAGTCTTCCAGAGCTATTTGCCAGTACAACCGAGGAAACCTGCCGATTGCTGAACATAGAGCGGGTCACTATTTATCAATTTAATGGGGACTGGAGCGGACAGTTTGTCAGCGATTTCGGTTTTGTCTTGCCCGATTGGAGCCATATTGCGCCTCTGGGTGAAAAAATGAAGTGGGCAGATACCCATTTACAAGAAACTCAAGGTGGGCGCTATCGCAACAACGCAACCTTTGCTGTGGAAGATATCTACACGGTAGGACACTCACGTTGTCACCTGGATCTGCTAGAGCAGTATCAAGTCCGAGCCTATGCGATCGCCCCCATCTTCAACGGCACCAAGCTCTGGGGTTTACTCGCCGCCTATCAACATTCTGCGCCCCATGTATGGGAAAAATCAGACGTGGAATTTCTGGCACAAATTGCGGCTCAGTTTGGTGTGGCTCTCAAGAGCGCAGAACTTCTGGCAGCAACCCAAGCCTATGCATCTGAGATGCAAAAAGCAGCAGAACAGCGATCGCTCTTGCTAGATCTCGTCACTCAGGTTCGAGAAACTTTGGATATTGATACGATTTTTTCTGCAACTTCAACCGGGTTACGACGGGCGCTAAATTGCGATCGGGTTGGAATCTACGAATTTGATTCCGAGTCAAAGTACAACGACGGCACCTTTATTGCGGAAGACAGTGCCCCGGATGTACCTTCTGCGCTCCAGATTCGAGTCACAGACCATTGCTTCGGCGAAAATTACGCGGAACGATACAGCAAAGGGCGCATGCACGCCATTGATGATCTCAATCATGCTGAAATTCAAGACTGTCACCGTGACATTCTAGAACAGTTCAAGATTCAGGCTCAGATCATTGCGCCGATTAGACGAAATGGTAAACTTTGGGGTTTACTGTGTGCCCATCAATGTACCGCCCCTCGTCATTGGAACGAGATGGAGAAACAGTTTCTTCGACAGGTCACCGATCAACTGGGTATCGCCCTCCAGCAAGCCGATTTGCTAGCTCAAACCCAACAGCAGGCGACACAACTGGCAACAACCCTGGAAGAATTGCAGCGAACTCAGCTTCAGATTGTACAAACTGAAAAGATGGCTGGACTGGGACAACTGGTGGCAGGCGTTGCCCATGAAATCAACAATCCAATTAACTTCATCCACGGTAACTTAGCTCATGTCGAGGAATACACCGCAGATCTGTTTAAACTGATCAATCTCTATCAACAGCAGTTCTCAGAGCAATCTGCGACTCCAGTGGATGTTGCTGCGATCGCCTCTATTGACCTCAAGTTTCTCGCGATCGATTATCCCAAGGTGATCCAGTCTATGAAAGTAGGCACCAATCGGATTCGAGAAATCGTTCTTTCGCTGCGAAACTTTTCACGTCTCGATGAAGCCGAATATAAGTCCGTTGATATTCACGAGGGCATTGACAGTACATTGCTAATCCTGGCTCATCGCTTCAAAGCTTCTCCCATTCACGCGGGCATTCAGGTTGAAAGAGATTATGGTCAACTTCCGCTTGTGGAATGCTATCCCGGACAACTCAACCAGGTATTCATGAACCTATTGAGCAATGCCATTGATGCCCTGGAGGAATGGGATGTTCAGCGATCGCCCACTAAACTCGATGACACCCCTAGTACGATTAGAATTTGGACTGAGCAAATAGGAACAGACGCGATCGCCATTCATTTCACCGACAACGGCTCTGGCATCCCCGAAGCCGTGCAAAACCGATTATTTGATCCATTCTTTACCACAAAAGCAGTGGGCAAAGGTACAGGGTTGGGCTTGTCGATTAGCTATCAGATTATTACAGAAAGGCACTGTGGAAAACTCGTCTGCTATTCCAGTCCAGGTGCAGGAGCAGAATTTGTCATTGAAATTCCCATTTATCAATCTCAAAAAGCTGAGAAATGACCGAGGTTGCAGATCGGGGCTATAAAATATTGTGTGGTGGCTGCGCTACTACACAACATTTCATAGCTGAATTCAGCAACGCCAAATGACAACTCCATTCGGTTTTTGCGACAAAAGGGTGTCACAACCGTCCGCTGAGGATTCTCGCTTGCGGTAAACCCTCCTTTCACAGTGCGAAACCCCCTCTATCGACGGAGGTTCTTTGAGGCGAAGATGAGCTTGTCAAGACACATATCGCAAGCATCCCCATCGCAAGCACCATGAAAACCATCTCCCAGAAATCCTTCGGTGAATTTTTGCAGCAGGTCATGTCCCAAAAAGTCCAGCGAGTGATCCTCAAGGGCGATCGCATTGAATATCACCTGAAACCCTCCGCCGGTGGACAACAGCACTACACCGAATCCACCGATCCCGACATGGATTTACCTCGGTTCCTGAAAGAACAGAATGTGCTCTTTCGCCAGGAACTGAACTCAGCCTACGACAGCGAAGCCTCAACCGCTGGCATCATGGGACTGTTGCTGTCGGCAGGAATGCTCGTGGGAACGCTGGTCTGGCTGGCAAAATTCAGCGAAGCGGGCGGTGACTTGAGCAATCGCTTTGGCATTGGCAAAAGCAAGGCCAAGGTCTACCAACAAGGGAAAACAGGGATTCAATTTGCCGATGTTGCAGGTGTAGACGAAGCCAAGCAGGAACTGCAAGAGGTCGTTGATTTTCTGCAAAAAGGCGACAAGTATCGCAAAATTGGCGCAAAAATTCCCAAGGGTGTTCTTCTAGTCGGCCCTCCAGGAACGGGCAAAACCCTGCTAGCTAAAGCGGTCGCCGGAGAAGCAGGCGTTCCATTCCTCAGCATGTCGGGTTCAGAATTTGTCGAATTGTATGTCGGC
>JALOOP010000052.1 GCA_025454315.1 Oculatellaceae cyanobacterium Prado106 | reverse complement strand
AGTTGCCCGATCTCATTCGGAATTATTTCCGCCATCCATCGCTTGCTTACGTCACTGCGTTGTAATTTGCATTCTCTTTCATTGCCGAGGCAATAGTGCAGTCATTGCCAGAGTTCGTTCAAAGCTTGCCATCTCAACCGGTTCAGCTTGTTCGTCGGGCGTTGAGGCTCCTTCTCATGTTCTACAAGCCCTAAAATTATCTGAAGAGGTTGTGGAAGGAGCATTAAGAATTGGATTAGGAAAATTCACGACGGATGATGATGTTTTGCAAGCGGCTGAAATTCTAACGCAGGCAATTGGGGAAGTCGTCGCTCACTGCTCAGGGAATCTTGGTAAGCAATTCAGTAGCGCCTTGTAGATTTCGACCATCGCTAAGGTGTCGAGTTGACAGTAGGCTCTCAGGTCATCCATCATTTGCCTCTTCCTGTCTAGATCAGGGCAGATCAGCATTTCTTCCCAAACGGCTTGAGCCTGATCGCCCCGTTGAACATTTTGTGTCTTGTAGCTCAGATGGGAAACCAAAACGGGAAGCACATTTTTGATGGACGTTGAACCTCGGAATTCTGGATGTTTGTAGTGATCCTTGAAGATGTCTTCGAGATCCCAAAGCCGATCGGCGATTGCATCCAACGACACTGCAAATTGTGGAAAACCACAGGCAAGCTTCCGTAGAAGGCTTGCCTCAAAGGATTTGTGATAAACCACAACGGAGCCTGTAGGCGCAATATCCGAGGTAAGGGCGGCCACAAGAGGTAATCTCGGATCAGATGAATCAGTATGCAGATATTCACGATGTTCCAAAGACCCATCCGCTTGAAGAATGTGGCAACTGTACTGGAACGGAAATTGTTCGTAGGGTTTTAGGCCATCAGATCTGGGAATAGCTGGGTTCTGTGCCTCAAAGTCAAAAAAATGAATGGGATACTCTAGTTCCGCGAGACAGGCTGCGATCGCCCCTTGATCCATCACAGGCCGACCATCAAGGACAGAATCCACGTAAGTTCGTTGATTAGCTGTGAGTGCATAGTTGGGGGGTAGATCTGCGATCGCCAGAATCCCCTGAGCAATCAGCGCATCCTTCTTGTTCCAATCCAAGCGAGGAATGGTAAAAATAGACACTTCAGGGACATGCTTCCAGCAGTCGGTGACGTAGGAGCAAGGATGCGGTTTGTTGCAGTGTTTGCCGATCGCCAAGGTCGGTTCTAGGTTTTCCGCTAAGATAGCCTTGAATTGGTTCAGTTTTTGGGGAACTTCGGGGAGCAGGCGATCGACTTCTGTGGTGATGTCTGCGATCGTGAAGAGATTGGTCAGGTCTGGGAAATAGCAGGTTTGAGTGTTGATGTGCATCAACTGGGCTGTGCCAATGGATAAACCCGTTTGGTTCACAATGTAGGCTTGAACGGCAACATTCCAGTAATGGTCATCTTCAACTTTGCTGGAAGATTTGACTTCAATCAGTTCCCAGGTGCCTGCCAAAGTTTGGCGCAGGATGTCGCAGCGAACAAACAACCCCTCAAACTGGAAAGCGGCTTCAAAGAGGCATGGGGTTCCGGTGGCGATCGCATCCTGAGTCGCCTGAACTGCTGCAAGCCCATGTCCTGAAATAAGCTGACCACCGGGAAACTGCTGGCGGGCATATTGTCCAACTTCATCACCCTGGCTGATGATCCGCTGTTGTGCCGGACTGAGAGTAGTGGCTTGGTGAGGCTTGTTCACCTGTAGCCAGAGTTGTTTGTGGCATTGCAGCCCACTCATGAAGTGGGATTTGCTCAGGAATATCGTCATACTCTGAAGGGAGAAGGAGGATTTATATCTCACTACAGATTAAGAGTGCCCCATTCAGGAGATCAGGAGTTGGATGGCAACAATTTTTTGGAAAAACGGCTGCGATCGCCCCACTCCCACTAAAACTCCACCATCACCGCCTGCGGAGCAATCACCGAGGCATACCACTTAAATAGTGTTTCCGGATCATGGCCTGTTTCCTCTGCAACCGCCAGAGGATTGGCACCATTGGCCAACGCCTGACTAATAGCAGTATGCCGAGTTGCATAAGGCTTCCGGTATTGAATCTCCAGATGTGCCAGGATTGTTTTCCAGGCTCTGCGACGGAAGGTGTGATCGCTGATATGAGAACCTTTCGGCGCGGGGAAAACCAATGCTTCTGGATCGCAAGGATTCGGCTTGCGATCCAGAAGCATTGCCATGATTTTGGGCGTCAGATTGATGGTTCTATCCTTTCCGGTTTTGGTGGTTTTGCGAATGCCTCGCGAAACCGACTCGCCAATCCAGGCGCTCTTGCAGTCATCAGCAATATGTTTCCATTTCAACGCGACGGCTTCACCGAATCGACAGCCTGTGCCAAACAGGAAAGTGACAAAATCGGCATAGTGATTGTAGTAGCGATCGCCCCGAAATGCCGCTAAAATCGCCTGCACTTCAGCTACTGTAAACGGCCTCACCTTCTGCTTGCGTGGGGGTTTAACCCCTGCAACCAGGGTTGACCAGGGATTTTGCTTCAGACCTTGCTTGTCCATGCCCCACTTCCAAAATGCCTGAACCAGAATCAGGTAGTCTTTGGCGGTTCGGGTAGTGACTTTCTTTTTCAGGTAGTCCACAAAGCCTCTGGCGGCAGTCTCATCGATCGCATTCACCGACTTTTCCTTGAAGAATTTCTCCAAGTGTTTCTGGGTGGCTGAGTACCGATGAACACTGCCCTTGTTCAGCCCCTTATCTTTGATTTGTTCTTGGGCAAACTGGGCGAACCAGGCATGAACGCTGCCTAAAACGGTCTTTTCGGGCTTGGCACGTTGGGGTTTATATTTTTCGAGCTTGGGGTCAAAGTTGCCGGAGATGATGTCAAGTTCGATCTGGGCAGCTTTCTGTTGAGCAAAGACGCGATTAACCTTGGTGTCAGGTAGTCCCAGTGTCAGGGCATAACGTTTCCCGGCATAGGAGAAGCGGAGGCGCAGATACCCCTTATCACTCCCAACTTTCACAATGCATTGAGTTTCTCTACCAGTTTTCACGCTCGAAGCGTCTACAAGACTTGACATATGGAGCTTTCCTCCTAGCAATTGTCTACCAGATTTCTACCAATTCGGGGCTGAAAGACCCTGAAAAATACCCAAAAATGGGTTGGTGTTGAGAATCGGCTGGAAGATGCTAGATCCCTGAAAGCCTTGTGCCATATAGCTTTGATAGAATCGGGATGACAGGATTTGAACCTGCGGCCCCTTCGTCCCGAACGAAGTGCGCTACCAAGCTGCGCTACATCCCGTAGCTTTATATGAAATTCATTATATTCGATTTGCAGTCTTCAACTTCACCGTTAATTTGTGCCGTCAATTCGTGATTGCTTCACAAACATTCCTCAGCCTACCACAGGACTTGACGATTGAGCAGGGTTGGCTTAAAGAAACTATGAGGTTTTCCCTAGGGAATTTTACCGAATCGAAAAGGTTGGTAGTTTAAAATAAGTTAATCTTTGAGATAAAACCTAGCCTTCCTCGTCATGACCCATCCCTTCCTCGCTCGTCTCCACAGCCCCGATCGCCCCGTACTCGTCTTTGATGGCGCGATGGGCACCAATATTCAGTCCCAGAACCTGACTGCCGATGACTTTGGGGGGGCAGAGTATGAGGGCTGCAACGAGTACCTAGTGATGACGAAGCCGGACGCGATCGCCAAGGTTCACCGCGATTTCCTGGCCGCAGGAGCCGATGTCATTGAGACCGATACCTTTGGCAGCAGTCCGCTGGTGCTGGCTGAGTATGACCTGGCTGACCAGGCTTATCCCCTGAGCCGCAAGGCCGCAGAACTAGCTAAGCAATGTGCGATCGAGTTCTCGACCCCCGAGAAACCGCGCTTTGTAGCCGGGTCGATTGGGCCTGGAACCAAGCTGCCCACCTTGGGGCATGTCTCCTACGACGAGTTGAAAGCATCTTTCACCGTCCAGGCTGAGGGTTTGTACGATGGGGGCGTGGATCTGTTTATTGTGGAAACCTGCCAGGATGTGCTGCAAATCAAGGCGGCGCTGAATGCGATCGAGTCGGTGTTTGCCCAGAAGGGCAGCCGTCTGCCGCTGATGGTGTCGGTGACGATGGAGCAGCAGGGGACGATGCTGGTGGGGACGGATATTAGCGGCGTCTTGGCGATTCTGGAACCCTTTGCGATCGATATTCTGGGGCTAAACTGCGCCACGGGGCCGGATTTGATGAAGCCCCACATTAAGTATTTGACCGAGAATGCGCCCTTTGTGGTGTCCTGTATCCCCAATGCGGGACTCCCTGAAAATGTGGGTGGACAGGCACATTACCGTCTGACGCCGATGGAACTGCGGATGTCGCTGCTGCATTTCGTGGAGGATTTGGGGGTGCAGATTATTGGTGGCTGCTGTGGAACGCGCCCTGACCATATTCGGCAGTTGGCGGAATTAGCCCAGGATTTAACGCCGAAGGAGCGATCGGTACGGCTCGACAGCACCCATTGGAAAAATGGCCAGACCCATGAGTCTGAGATTCCCCGACCTAATCTTAGCTATACGCCCTCGGCAGCTTCGATTTATTCGGCGCAGCCCTACGAGCAGGACAACTCTTTCTTGATCGTGGGTGAACGGCTGAATGCTAGCGGCTCTAAGAAGGTGCGGGAGTTGCTGAACGCCGAGGATTGGGATGGGCTGGTGGCGATCGCCCGTTCCCAGGTCAAAGAAGGCGCGCATGTGCTGGATGTCAACGTTGACTATGTGGGGCGGGACGGCGAGCGGGACATGAAGGAACTGGTGTCGCGCTTGGTGACCAATGCCACCCTGCCCCTGATGCTGGACTCCACCGAATGGCAAAAGATGGAAGCGGGTCTGAAGGTGGCGGGTGGCAAGTGCATCCTCAACTCCACCAACTATGAAGATGGCGAAGAACGCTTCCTCAAAGTCCTGGAACTGGCTAAGACCTACGGGGCTGGGGTGGTGATTGGGACGATCGACGAAGAGGGCATGGGGCGCACCGCTGATAGGAAGTTTGAGATCGCCCAACGAGCTTACCGGGCGGCCTTGGAGTATGGCCTTCCGCCCCATGAAATTTTCTTTGATACCTTGGCGCTGCCGATTTCAACGGGGATTGAGGAAGACCGGGAAAATGGCAAGGCGACGATCGAATCCATTCGCCGCATCCACGAAAATCTCCCCGGCTGCCATTTTATGCTGGGTGTGTCGAATATTTCCTTTGGCCTCAGTCCTGCGACGCGGATTGTGTTGAACTCGATGTTTCTGCATGAGGCGATGCAGGTGGGGATGGATGGGGCGATCGTCAGTGCCGCCAAAATCCTGCCCCTCTCCAAAATTACGCCAGAGCAGCAGCAGGTTTGCCTGGACTTGATCTACGATCGCCGTCGCTTTGAGAATGATATTTGTGTTTACGATCCACTGACGGAACTGACGAAGTTGTTTGAAGGGGTTTCGGCCAAGGAGGCGCGATCGGGTTCTTCGTTGGCGGATTTGCCGATTGAGGAACGTTTGAAGCAGCATATTATTGACGGTGAACGGATTGGCCTGGAAGATGCGCTGAAGATCGCCCTGGAGCAATACAAACCGCTGGATATTGTCAATACTTTCCTGCTAGATGGCATGAAGGTGGTGGGCGAACTGTTTGGTTCAGGGCAAATGCAGTTGCCGTTTGTGTTGCAGTCGGCGGAAACGATGAAATCTGCTGTGGCGTTCCTGGAACCGTTAATGGAGAAGGTCGAGGGCGGTAACAGTTCTAAGGGCATTTTTGTCATCGCTACTGTGAAAGGCGATGTTCACGATATTGGTAAAAATCTCGTGGACATTATCCTGACCAACAACGGCTACAAAGTCATCAACCTGGGCATCAAACAACCCGTTGAGAATATCATCAAAGCCTATCAAGAACACAAGGCCGATTGTATTGCCATGAGTGGTCTGCTGGTGAAGTCTACGGCATTCATGAAAGAGAACCTAGAAGTGTTCAACGAGCAAGGCATTACGGTGCCCGTGATCCTGGGCGGTGCGGCTCTGACGCGCAAATTTGTCTACGAAGACTGTCAGCGAGCTTACAAAGGCAAGGTCGTTTACGGCAAAGATGCCTTCGCCGATCTGCACTTTATGGACAAACTGATGCCTGCCAAAGCAGGGCAGCACTGGGATGACCACAACGGCTTTCTGGATGAACGGGGCAACCCCATTGATTTGATCGCGACTGATGTTGAAGAAGAAGCCCCCACTCCGACTCAGGCGGCAAGTCCCACAGAACCTCAGGTGGAGGACATGGTGCGATCGGAGGCGATCGCACCCGATATCGATCGCCCCACCCCACCCTTCTGGGGCACCCAAATCCTCACCCCTGCCGATATCTCCTACGAAGACCTCTTCTGGCATCTCGACCTGCAAGCCCTGATTGCCGGACAGTGGCAGTTCCGCAAACCCCGCGAACAGTCCCGCGAGGAGTACGACGCTTTCCTCCAGGAAAAGGTCTACCCCGTTTTGGAACGCTGGAAAACCAAGATTGTTGAGGAAAAACTGCTGCATCCCCAGGCCATCTATGGCTACTTCCCCTGCCAATCGGAAGGTAACTCGATTCATCTCTATGACCCGGCAAGAGCTACGGGAGATTTGGGCGATCCGCTGGTCACCTGGAAGTTTCCCCGACAAAAATCCCTGCGCCGCTACTGTATCGCCGATTTCTATGCGGCCAAAGACTCGGGCATAGTCGATGTCTTGCCTATGCAGGCTGTCACCATGGGGCATGTCGCCACCGAAGTCGCCCAGGAATTATTCAAGGCCAACAACTACACCGAGTACCTTTACTTCCACGGCATGGCGGTGCAAATGGCCGAGGCATTGGCGGAATGGCTCCATGCCCGAATCCGTCGCGAGTTGGGCTTTACCGATCAGGAGCCGGACAATATCCGGGATATGTTGGCGCAGCGTTACCAGGGTTCTCGCTATAGCTTTGGCTATCCGGCCTGTCCCAATATTCAGGATCAGTACAAGCAGTTGGAGTTGCTGGGGAGCGATCGCATCCATCTCTATATGGACGAGAGCGAACAAATCTACCCAGAGCAATCAACCACAGCATTCGTGGCTTACCATCCCACCGCAAAGTACTTCAGTGCTTAGGATTCTGGAAAACTAACCTGAAAGCTTTGGGGGTTGTCGCACGACGTGCGGCAACCCCCAAAGCTTTCAGGGATGAATCGGGATTCCTAAATGGATTCAATGGGTAAACCCAAGGTGCCTATTGAATCTTTGAGAGCAGGCAATAGTTTTAGAGACAAAATTAAGACAAGAGACTGTACTGCTGATAGAGTACAGATCTCGTTGCCTTATCCCTTCTCTTGCAATGGCTAAATCTCAAACCGACCAAGACAGCCCGTGGAAGCTCGTTCTGCGACAATACTTCCCAGAGGCGATCGCCTTCTTCTTCCCCAAGACCGCCAAACTCATCGATTGGCGAAAACCCATCACCTTCCTAGACAAAGAGTTTCAGCAAATCACACCCGAGGCCGAAATTGGTCGGCGATTTGCCGATCTCCTGGTCAAGGTTTGGCTCAAGCGCGGCAAGGAGGTTTGGCAGCCACAAGCCGTAACGCCCAAAGCCGCAAGGAGTGGAAGTTTTGGCTCGTTCGCCGCCTCTACGAGCAAGGCTATACCAAACAAGAGGTATTGAATTTGTTCAAATTTATCGATTGGATTATGGTATTACCAGAGGGTCTTAAGCAAGCCTTCTGGCATGAGTTGAGAACCTATGAGGAGGAGAAACGGATGCCTTACATTACTAGTGTCGAAGAAATTGGCTTTGAGCGCGGGTTGCAGCAGGGCGTACAGCAGGGCGCACAGCAGGGCATTGAGCGGGAGCGATCGCTCATCCTCCGCCTGCTCAATCGCAAAGTCGGTTCGTTGCCTGCTCCGATCATTGAGCAAGTCAATGCTCTTGCCATTGAACAACTGGAAGCTTTGGGTGAGGCGCTGCTGGAGTTTACGGCGATCGCCGACCTCACGCATTGGCTGGAAAATCAGGGCTAGAAAATCAGTCTTCCCCTTCGTGAGACAGAGCAAGGTCAGTTATTTGATGTGACTGACCTTTGACGGCAGCCAGTATTTCTAGTGCTGTATTTTTAATGCTGTGACTATAAAGAAGCATACAAGCCACTAATATTCTGGTTAGATAAAACTACTTAACCAGTCTAGATTTATCGTAACTATTGGTTAAACCCTCTTCCTTCAAGGTTGACATAAAGACTGACACAGAGGCTGACACAGATGAACTTCTGTCGAGTAGCGTCCAGATGCCGATGAAGATTTCACAAAATGACCGGGTATCTAACCTTATGTTGTATTAAGTTTCTATAAACGTCAGTGGTCGTACCTGTATTGGTTCAAACCGGGTGTTAAATTCAGACCAGTCAACTCTTGAACATACTGGTTTGGGCGGTTATTCTATCCCAGCCGTCATTTGATTTCGGGGGTGCGGATCGGGGCTATGAGATGTTGTGTGGCGGCGCAGCCGCCACACAACATCTCATAGCCGAATTCAGCAACGCCTTGATTTCTTCTACTCTTTATGAACTAAGGAAAGCCATACAGGCAGTTATGAAAATTAGCGTCATTATCCCGTGTCTTAACGCGGCCAACACCATCACCCAACAACTCGATGCTCTGGCCAATCAGTCCGTTCAGCCGTGGGAAGTTATTGTTTCAGATAATGGTTCTACGGATGCAACCCGAGACATCGCGGATCAATACGCAGCCAAGTTTTCCCAGTTCCGAATCGTTGATGCTTCGCTTCGTAAAGGGGCTTCCCATGCCCGCAACATTGGCGCTGCCGCCGCAACCGGAGACTACTTTGCATTTTGCGATGCCGATGATATAGTCGCCCAGGGCTGGCTGGCTGCTCTTCAAAATGCCTTTGCAGAACACTCGTTTCTCGCCAGCCGTTTTGACTACAAACTGCTGAATGATGTGGTTGACAATAGCAACCAAGACACCGAACTGCAAAATTTTCGCATTCCGTTTTTGCCCTTTGCCGGGGGCTGTGGATTGGCCATTCGTCGTGATCTTCATGAAGCCGTTTCTGGCTTTGACGAAAGCATTCTCTACCTGGAAGATGTGGACTACTGTATTCGGCTGCAACTCCTCGGCGAAACCTTAACCTTTGTGCCCGAGGCTCTGATCCATATTCGCTACTCCTCCAATCCTGACACTAATTTCTTCTCCACCCGGAAAGCCTGTTATCGCCACGCCTACAACTGGGGTGCGGGGATGGCCAAACTCTACGGCAAATACCATGACCAGGGCATGGAATTGCATGGCATTGCCCCTCGTCTAGTCCTCGTGCCTCTCTGGATGCTACGCGCGATCTTCACTGTATTTGACTACAAAAGCATCGAGAGAATCGGGTGGCATGTTGGGGTACTGCAAGAGCTGATTCAGTTGCGTTTATCGAGCGCTGGTTTGCTCCAAGGGAAGTCGGCCTGGTCAAGCGGCAACCTCAAAAGCGCCGAAAACTAAGAACTCATAGAAAGCCAAAAAGGAGTGTAATCTCAAGAGCAGTGTAATCTCAAAAGCAGCGTAATCTCACAGGTCATATCCTTGCAGTCTATCCCTACTTCCCCTCTAAAGAAGAATGAAAATCTCAGCTCTGTGGCAAAAAGCATCGGATTACGTGGGTCGAGTCTCTTTTCGTCAGAAACTTTACCGTCAAAGCCAACCGATCGCACCTAGCACCAAACCTACCGTCATTTTTGCCCCCCATCAGGATGATGAAACCTTGGGCTGTGGTGGGGTGATTGCCCTCAAGCGGCAGCAGGGTGTTCCGGTCAAAGTGGTGTTTCTCACCGATGGTCGAGAATGCTACACCGGCATTCCCGAACCCCTGCCCCTTTCAATTCAAGAATGCATTCAAATTCGCCAGCAGGAAGCGATCGCCGCCCTAGGCACATTAGGCGTTGCCCCCTCCGACATTACCTTCCTAAAATACCAAGACTCAACCCTCTGGTCTTTTGAAGGAGAACAGCGGCAGGCGATCGTCACCGAACTCAAAGATCTCCTCGTGCAGCTTAACCCCCAAGAGGTCTATGCGCCCTACCGCAACGACATGCACACGGATCACATTGAAACCTATCGCCTGGTTAAAGATGCCGTTGATTTGTTGGATCAGCCCATCGACTTTTGGCAATATCTAATTTGGTCATTGTGGCGTTATGAGCATTTGGATGATCTGGTGCAAAGTCAATTTGCTAACCTGTATCATGTGGCGATCGACTCGGTTCGTCAGCAAAAGAACCAGGCGCTGCGGGCCTATCGATCGCAGTATGTGCCGATCGTTCAAAACTTCAGCGTATTGCCCAAATCTATGCTCACCTTCTTTGATAATTCCTACGAGCTATTTGTTAAAGTCACTCCTGATATTTAACTGCCCTAGGAGATTGGCAGGTTAATAAAATCCCGGTTGTTAGAGGAGTGGCGAAACTACCCCTCCCAACAACTGGGATTTTATCTTTCTTATGCCTAGCGTTTTTTAAGCTTTTTCCCTTTTTCTGTTTTAATGGCGCGTGACTCTAGTCGAAGCTCTGGGATTTCACTCAGTTGATCATCGTCTAGGCTATATTGCTCACAAACCAGGCTCAGCCGAGTATCTGGACTGGTGACAGGATTGACTGAGTGGGTTAGGTCTCCCTGAAAAAAGAGGAGGGTGTTGGGCTGGGGGCGAATTTGTCCGACTTGGCGTTTGTGCGATCGCAGCACCAGTTCCCCACCCTCTAAGCTTGAGGGAACCTTGACATAGAGAACACTGACGACCACTGGAGGGGCGATCGTTTCGCAGTAGGAGCGCAGAGAGCGATCGATGTGGGGGTCTACCCGAGAACCGAGGGACAGCAGGAGCGGGTTGAGGTAAAACGCATTGCACTCGGGTTGCAGAACTCGATTTAGGTAGAGCTTGAGGTAAGGAAACTGCTGCTCGACCTCCGCTAGATGGGAGCGCCGAAATGCGATAGAAAACCCCTTGGTTCCGACAAAATCCCGATTCAAATTGTTTACAGCAAAGTAGGGGCAAGCTAGGATTTGTCCTTGTAGCTCGCTGAGGTAAATTTGAGGAAAGGCTTGGGGATGCTGTTGATAGTAGGACACTGTTGATCGTAGGACAGGGAAAGAAGTCAGGCTTTGAATTGAGCGCTTAACATTCTAGCGCATTGTCCTGGCACTATTGCCTTAGCAACTGATCAATAAATCTTAAAAAATGTCGAATTTCTGACAGACCAATATCCTGTAAGTGTAGTATTCTAAAATCGAAAAATTCGGGTCTTTTGGGTCAGATTTTCCAAAAGCCTTGGGAGCAAAAGACTAGAATATGGTTAAGCGATCGCTCAGAGCTTCTGCCCAAGGCATTGAGCAGGCCAAAAGCGCCTTTGCCTACCAGGGGTGGACTCAAGAAAATTTAGCAGGGGAAGTTGGCTTAAAAACGCGCCAGTCCATTTGGCGTTTTTTTACAGGACAACCCATCGATCGCAATATCTTTGTCGAAATCTGTCTCACCTTAGATCTAGACTGGCGCAACATTGCCACCGATCCGCCTCCAGAATATCCAGAATCCCTTACAGAATTCACCCCAGAATCAACCCAGCGAGTTTCATCCCATGCCCTTGACCTGGATAGTTGGGTAAAACAGGTGCGATCGCAACGTCAAGCAAAAGTGCAAGACCAGTGTGGCCAAATGCATCTTTTAGACGTCAATCGTCCGGTTAACATTGACAGTCTCTACATTG
Source organism: Oculatellaceae cyanobacterium Prado106 (assembly GCA_025454315.1). Taxonomy (GTDB): domain Bacteria; phylum Cyanobacteriota; class Cyanobacteriia; order Elainellales; family Elainellaceae; genus Prado106. The sequence goes on along the minus strand of JALOOP010000052.1, from coordinate 9,648 downwards.
AAATCAATGTTCTAGAGCAGATTCTGAGCCAGCAGTGGTTGCATCTCCCGGATATCTCCCGGTTGACTCCTGAAGCCTTTGAGCAGATAGAACAGCAGGAATGCTCTGGTCATCAGATGGAGGCGATCGCAGCAGTAGAACGTCACTCCAAATTGAGAATTCTGGGTTCACTAGGCTCGGGTAAAACCACGCTGCTGCAATACTTGGCCACCCTTTGCAACCAGGGTGATTTTGCGGCAGATCGGGTTCCGGTCTTCATTTTCTTGAGGGATTTTGTGGAAGAGTGTTGCGATGAACCCAACCTCCTCCAATATATCGAGACCGAATTCTTGCTCTCAGGCATCTCCGATTCATCAGGGATTGAAACCTTGCTGCAGGAAGGCCGAATGCTGCTATTGCTAGACGGAATCGATGAAGTTCGCGATCAGTTCCGAAAGCAAGTCGCACAGGAAATTCGCAGATTCTCTGAGAAATATCCCCAAAATCAGTTCATCGTGACTGGTCGAACAGCCGCTAAAACTATCGAACTTAGACGATTCACAGATGTGGAAATAGCGCCATTCAGCGTCGATCAGATTGAGGCGTTTGCCCAGCAGTGGTTTACGACAGTGCCGCACACTTCCCATCCCAACGCAGCCAAACAGGCGACACAGTTCATCCAAGCCCTGAAGCAACCCGAAAATTATCCTTTTCTAAAATTGGCTGAAACGCCCTTGTTCTGCCATTTGCTCTGCTCTTTTTTTCAGGGACAAGGTCAGTTTTCGACGCGGCGATCGCAGTTCTACAAACAATGCCTGGATCTGCTCTTATATCGCTGGGATGAAGCCAGAGGGATTGAACGCAATCCAATCCATGCAGATATTTCACGCTCTCAAAAGCTAAAGCTCATGGGAAAAATTGCCCTGTCTACGTTTGAGCGGGGTGAATCTTTTTTTGAACAACAAGCAGTCGAGCGGCAGATTGGAGATTACCTGCTAACGTTACTCCAGTCGCCTCTGGAACCGGAGACATTGCAGGTGGAGAGTGAGCAGATTTTGCGATCGATGGAGTTGCAGCATGGGTTTTTGAGGGAGCGATCGCGAGGTATATTCAGCTTCACTTATCCTATTTTACAGGAGTACTTTGCTGCCCGAGAATTTGCTGCCCGAGAATTTGCTTCCCGTCACGAACGACAAGCAGCCGATGATAAACTAGACGGCTTATTCAACCAGATGATGGACTTGCGTTGGCAAGAAGTCTTTCTAATCACGGCTTCTTTGCTGCGAAATGCCGATCCGCTGGTGCTGTGGATGAAAAAGTACATGGAAACGATGATTGCCCAAAATCCTGCTCTACAAGCGGTTATGGGTGCTATTTCAGCAGCGATACCCCCAGCAGAGAGACCGTTGAGGGCGATCGCCAAACGTCAATCATTAAAGCAGAATCGTCGAAATCTGACCTTAGAGCAGCAAACGGTATTAAAACAGTACTCAGACGCTCAACAATTGCTTGTCCGTTGTCTCAGGAACAGTTGTGCTTTAACTGATGCGACTCGTCAGGAGATTGAAGCTTTTCTCGGAACTGTGACACAGCATTCTACCTGAGAAGCGGAACAACAATAGAAAACACCGGGTCGGTTATGATGAGTAAGTTGTTATGCGTAGAATGTGTTATTCGTAGAATGGGCTGAGAGAATGGTTATCATGCCTTCCCTCCAGGACAATAACCTTACCTATACCCTAGGAATGATTTAGTAGAAATTATACAAACTTTGTCAAAGTTATACGTTAATTCAGACCTATTCTTTAACTACAAGCGTTTATTCTTTATGGTGCTGACCGCATTTGTTTAAACAAATCTATCCATTGACCATGAAGAAACTTCTGCTCATTGAAGACGAGGCTTGCACGAGAAATCTCTTCTCGTCCTGTCTTGCATCCGAGGGCTACCAGGTCACGGTTGCAGCCGATGGTCTAATCGGGCTGCAAGAAGCACAAAAGCAAATGCCAGACTTGGTGATCTGTGATGTCCTGATGCCCAATCTAGACGGGCACAGCGTGTTGTCCGCCTTTCGACAAAACACAGTCATGGCAGAAATTCCATTCGTCTTTCTCACCGCCAGCATTGCTAAAGCAGAGTTCCCCCATTCAGCAGGTGTAGGGCAAGACAGTTATCTGGCTAAGCCCGCGACCGTTGATGAATTGTTGGATGCGATCGCTCTACAGCTTGAACGGCAGCTTGACAAAACCCCTTCCCTTGAACCTCCGTCAACCGATCGTCTAGCGGATCGTCGTTTTTCAACTGGAAATCCAGCAAATCCTAAGTCGATCTTTCCAGAGATTGAGCAACTAAACGACGTATTTGCCTTCATTGAAGCACACTATGACCAGCCTATTAGCCTCAGTGATGTCGCTCAAGCCGTGGGCTATTCCCCTGCTTATTTAACCAGCCTGGTGGGAAGCCGTTCTGGATTAACAATTAGTCGTTGGATTACCGAACGGCGCATGGTGGAGGTGCGATCTTTGCTGCAATACAGTGATTTTTCGATTGATCAGATCGCGGCTAAAGTCGGCTATGCCAATGTGCGTCATCTCTTCCGTCAATTCCGACAGTACCACAACATGACACCCCAAATGTGGCGCAAACAGCATCGAACTGAAAATGTTATGGCACTGCAAGCGTAACCACTGACGTTCTCCTTCCAGTCGCCCTGATCCTGCGAGGACTAAAGTCCTCACTACGAACAGGCTTGTAGTAAGGACTTTAGTCCTGACAAACCCGCGTCTCAACCCGAGGCGATGCTGGCAGAGATCGCGACTATGGAAATGAACTTGACTAATGGATCAACCTTCATGAGTAGTTTACTAAACTGATGAGCGTTGACATAACCTGATGATGAAACAGCGTTCTATTGCCTCAGCAACTAAATACAATGCGTTTGCCCTCACCCTAAATCCCTCTCCCTAGAGGAGAGGGACTTCAATCCGGCTCCCCTTCTCCCCTAGGGAGAAGGGGTTGGGGGATGAGGGCGGCTCGGAATGCATTCTCTATAATTGCCGAGGCAATATAATGTGGATGTCTCCTGCCCCTCAAAGGACTAAGCTGTTTCCATCTCCTTCTACTCTATGGTTGTGCCCAACCTTGATGATCTCCCTTTCCTGAAATCTTTGTACTGGCAGAGCGATACGCCTTCCATCGGCCACCTAACCCAGGCCGAAATTCTCAGCATCTATGAGCGAAACTGGCATTATCGTGGCACCTTAGCCGAACTCAGTGAAACTGAGCGGCAGTTGATTCGGGAATTGGCAGTTGAATATCATTCCTGGTTGGTGAACGATGTTTAAGCAATTGATTTACCGTCAAGTTTTACAAGTTTTACAGGCTTTAAACCCTGATTTTTTGGCTGCTTGTAAAATCTATTTCGTTGACAGTACTTTGCTTGCCCTTGCCTATCAAGAATATCGGCTGAGCCGCGATATTGATTTTCTCTGTCCCTACGGAGCCGCCTATTCACAGTTGCGCGTTGCGTTGTATGACCGTGGCTACAATGCCCTCTTCGATCGCCCCCAAGTCCACTCTGTTCAATTTCCTGGAGAATTAAAAACCGATCGCTATGGCGTTCGATTTCCTGTTCAAGTAGAGGAAACGATTCTCAAATTTGAAATTGTTGCAGAAGGAAGAATTGAGTTCGACTCTCCGATTTACCCAAGTTGGTCACCTGTTCCCTGCCTGAGCGTGGTAGATCAGGTGGCAGAGAAATTATTGGCAAATGGCGATCGCTGGCCAGATCCATCCATCGATTCTCGTGATCTAATCGACTTAGCGATCTTGAAATTAAAAACAGAATTTCCGCAAGCAGCCCTGGATAAAGCCGAAGCCGCTTACCGCTGTGTGGAACCATTGAAGCGATCGCTCCTCAACTTCCAAGCCAAACCCAATTACAGAATCCGCTGCTACGAACGTTTACAGATACAGTCCCCAAAAGAGATCATGGACGGAATTGATCAACTAGCCGTTCAGTTTGATTTACCGTTGAGCGATCGCTTGGGGATTGAATGCGATTCATCGTCCTGAGCATTCTTTGAAACTTATCAAAAAATCGAGTCTTGTTGAACATTCAACAAGGCTCGATTCTACATTAATAATCAGGGTTGTAGATCAGAGGTATGAAATGGTTATGTAGTGGCTGCGCTACCACACAGTATTTCATAGCTGAATTCAGTAACGCCTAATAATCTTCTAGGGGCATCTTTCGCACCCAGCGAGTGGTACGCCAAACGCCAACCAGCAAAAACCCAGAAATGAGGGCACCTAGAACCCACTTAACCGATCGCTTCGTCAACCCCAACCGCTGGCTATCCACAGAGGCTTGAGCCTGGGTTTTGAGCTGGGTTTCGCTTTGGGCGATCGACTGCAACATCTGCACCTTCACCTCTGGAATCTTTTGGCCATTCTCAATGCTGGGATACACGCCTGCACTATTGAGAAAACCCAGCGCTTTAGTCAATTGTTCTCCCGTTTCAATTTGGTTGACCTGATCTTTGAGTTGTTGAATGACAGGCACTCGTCGGGAAATCTCGGTTTCAACGCGCTGAGCATTTTGGCGATCGACTCTCACCAAATTAATGACCGCGATCGGAATAAATAGAAAATATAAAACACCTAACAGCAAAGCAACCCAGGACAACACTTTGAGAAACCGCTTTTCACCTTTGCGATGTCCATAGTATTCACCCAGAAAAATCAGCGCCAGACCAAACCAAAGCAACGGCACTTTTTCGACCATAGAACCGATCGCCTGAAGTTCCCAGGACGGATTCATAAACTGAGCCGGAATCCAAATATCGGCAAATTCAATCAACACCAACAAAAACAAACCATAACCAATTTGCCGCAGCAGTCTGAAGCTAGGCTTGAAATCAATTGCATCCATCATTGTTTTGAATTGAGGGTAAGGGGAAGGAAGGGGAAAGGGAAAAGGGGAAACACTCGTCGTAAAGCTGTGTTTATCATCTGCGTTTATCCGTGTTCATCTGCGTTCTTTTTCTCTTCTATCTGCATTAGGAAAAAGTAGAATGCTCCAAAGAGGAAAATGGCGATCGCACCAAACACCAGAGAACCCTGTCCGGTATGCCAATAGTTGAACGCAGCTTTATTGCCCGTTGAATTGAGAATCACCATTAAAGCCACCCGGATCAAATTGACAAAGAAACCCATGATGGCTGCGATCGCCGGAATGAAATACCGCTTTGTTCCTTGAATGGGAAACGACAACAAACAAACAATGGACATTCCAAACAAATAAGTGGTGCTTTCAATGCCAGAACAACCGCTATAAATCTGGACACTCTGGTTCGACAAGCTAACATAAACACCTTCCAAAGACACATCAAACCCGGTATACCAAAGCATCAACGCAGAAACCTTGGCCGTGAGGGGTGAAATATCAGGGAGAAATCCAGCTAAAACACTAGGTAAGGCCAGTGCGGCCAAGATCGCGAACTCCTGCCAATATTGTTTTAACCGAAATCCAGAGGCCAGGATAAAGACTCCCAATGCCCAAAACAAAGGCAACAGCCGAAATCCAGGAGAAGCCGTCGGATAGGTGAAACTCTGATCCGCTAACCAGTTGGCTAACCCAGCCACCGCAACACCGGACACCAAACACAAAACGCCGATCGCCATTGCCCCCAAGCTACTTCCGAGCAGCAAAAAACGCCGCTTCTCCCACAGCGAATTACCTGCGGCCACGCCAAACAGCAGGCTCATGGCTAGGTGGGGTTGATCACCCGATCGCCAAATCAGCGCCAGGTAAATTGCGCTCAAGGCCGCAGCGAGTGCCACTAGCCCGTATCGAGGGAGCGCAAGGGAAGTGATGAGGGATTTGGAACTCCAGTTCATGGGGATAGATGGATGAGGGAAAAGGGGAAGGGAAGATCTATGGTCTTTTCTCTGTAGCTCTGCGGTTTGAAGAGTTTAATTCTATTAAACCGCATGGTAGATGACAGAGAAGTGAGAATGCTTACATGATTTGTTTATTTAATGATTTGATTGATATTCAAAGAATTATCGAAGAATTATGGTTTTATACTCACTTAACAATTCAAAGAACCTTCTAGAGAAGCATCAGAGCTAAATCTGACAATGAATCTAATCATTCTAGAAGGAACTTGAAATACAAATGATAATGAATCTTCTTTCAATGTTTTTGTAGATGAAGATCGCACTTCATTCTCCAACAAACAATGACCTATCTTTGGTTGTTTTGAAGGGGCGATCGCTCCACACCACCCAAGACTGACCGATCTTTGGCCATCTTGGTGAAGAGAAACCGGAGAAAAGCAGTTATTTCATTAGGAATTCTCAGAAATCAAATTTTATAGGACAAATTATTCCCTTGGATTAGGCGATTGTTAGGATTGGCGATCGCTTGAAAAATTGAACAACGGCTGCGCTCCAGACTTGCCCTCGAATGAATGATTCTGTTGGCGAATTTCAAAAGTCTTGTAGCCGCAGGGTTCAGTACGCAAGAACCTGAAATGGCTACGCTCCAAGCCCACCCGCGAATGAATTGCGGGCTAATCGGCAAAACCCATTAAAATGGGTTAAAAAGCATTTCTAGAGAGCTTTCCAGCCTCCGCAGTCCATTTTAATGGACTTTGGGCTAATAGCCCGTGATTCATCTACGGGCGGGCTGGGAGCGAAGTCATTGCAAGGATTTATAGGATTGACTAGAGCCGTCAATGGCTATCTGGCAAAACCGCATCACCTTTTTTATTCCAGACTAATACACATCAGCAAATGAGTGAGTAAAACCTTTACCCACTCATTTGCTGATTAATTTAATGCACTACCAATTTAGTGCAGCATTGATATCCAACTGCACTTGCTCGAAAAACTTGCAAGCTTTCCAATTGCGATCGCCCATCAAAACTTAAAACATTGCGCGAACTAGCCGCGCAATGTCTTGCCTCTAGGGAAACCGCTATGCTTTAGCCTGCTTGCGTTTTTTCCACTTGGCTGCCGCCCAACCCGCACCCATTAGCACCGAAGCTGCCATGGTCGAAGGTTCGGGAATCGGTTCAGCATCTGTGGGGGCATTGTTGCTGACATCAAAGACCTGGAGGCGGCCCTGGAAGAAGTCACCGACATAGAGTTGACCATTGGCATAGCTGGTGCCGCCCGTCCAGTTGAACACACCGGGTCTGAGATCCAGTGTCGTGCCATACGGGGGATCATCCAAACCCGGAGGCGGGATGATTTCGCCGGTTGGAGTCCGGGCAGGTTCGCCGTAGGCCGAGAGGAAGTTTCCGGACTTGTCGAAGATTTGCACCCGGCTGTTGAGTGCATCTGCGACATAGATGTTCTCATATTCATCGACCTCAATGCCGATCGGCCAGTCGAACTGTCCAGGGCCTGTTCCTTTGTTGCCAAAGGTGAACAGAGGCTTGCCTTCAGGGTCAAGCACCTGGATACGGTTATTGAACTGGTCGGTGACATAGATGTTGCCGCTGTTTGGTGAAATTCTCAGCCCAGCAGGCCCTTGAAACTGTCCGGGTGCTGTCCCCGTCGTGCCAAACTCGCTGATCTTTTCACCATCTGCGGTGTATTTGAAGATGCGATCGCCACTAAAGTCCCCGATATAGACATTGCCCTCTTTGTCAAAGGTGATGCCAGAAGGGCCATAGAAAGCGCGACCGGGAATAAACTCCTCAAACTCTCCTTGAGCGAAGAACTTGATGAAGTTGCCCTGCGGGTCGTACAAATTAATCCGGTTGTTGAGAAAATCGCCCACATACAGATTGCCTGTTTGAGGGCTAAATTCTAGCGCCGATTGACCCGGACCAAGACCATCTGTACCGCCGCCGATACTGCCGACAAAGTTGCCCTCAGAATCGAAGCGATCGACCCGATCGATAAATCGACCGAAGTTGGTAAAGACTTCTCCAGTGGACTGCTGAACAGTGATCCCTTGAGGAACGGCCAGCGTTCCTGGGGTTCCTAAAGGCTCACCTTCTGCCAGATTAGCAGGTCTGCCAATGCTGGAACTGTAGGTGAGCGTGACCGCAAGCGCAACAGGTGCAAAGGCTAGCGTGAAGACCGTTCCAGCGAGGGTTCCAGCTAAGGTTCCAGCGAGGGTTAGAAATCGCGTTTGGGGAAATTGAATCATATCGAACTCCAGGTGTACAGGATGAGTGATGCCACGGACTGAGTTACGCCTGCTGCGCTTGTTGTTCCTGCTGCTTGCGTTGTTTGCGCTTTAGCCAAGCGCCGCCTAGCAGGGCAGACAGCGATAACCCGGTGATGGGTTCAGGCACAGGTTCTGCCCCGGCTCTCACCCGGTCAACTCGTAGCACTTGACCCAGACCTGAGCCAACCGCTTGGTTGGTGACAAACACTTCACCTTCCGGACTCACGGCCACACCTGCTGCGGAGACTAATCCTTCCCCTCCGGCTAGCAGGGTGGTGCGCGTACCATCAGGAGCAAGCCTAATCAGCGAGCCGGGGAGACCCGTAATATCAGGCGATTGTGCCTGAGAAGCATCCGAGAACTGAAGCACCAGCAAATTGCCTTGTTGATCAAAGGTCAAGTCGGTAATTTGTGTAAATCCATCCGCGAAGATTTCGGGCATGCCGCTTTCACCAATGCGGAAAATGCGAGAACTCGCTTCCTGGTAGGGAAAACCGGAGTATTCTCCGACATAGAGCGCACCATCGGGGCCGACTGCATTCCCGGTGGGAACAGACTGCACCGAAAGAGCCAAAGGTTCACCGGGAGCTGAAACAATGTCCACCAATCCCGGTGGAATTTCTTGCCCAGGGGGTAGGGGTGGCAACTGCGGGTTGCTAATGACGTTTTCAGGCAATGCAACCACATCCACTTCGCTGCCGTCCAGTTTGATACTGTAGACGCTGTTGCCGCCTGCGTCGGTGACAAAAGCGCGATCGCCACTAATATTCAGCGCATAGGGATTGGTGACAATATCTCCCTTGTCTGGGTTTTGGGTGATCTCATACTGACCAAAGTCAAAGATGGGGGTGAGTTCTCCACTCTCTAGGTCTGCACGAAACAGCTTGGCCAAATTGGGCGTATTCAACACCTGCTCAGGCGGAGAAGGCGGAAAGGTAGCAAGTTGTCCGGGAGGAATGATGGCTTGTTCGCCCAGTTGGTTGAGTTCCAGGTCACGGTTTCCGGGATATCCGGCAAAACCTGTCAACACATAGGCATTTCCGCTAGAGTCAAATTTAAGATCCTGAAGTCCTGCACCCTGATTGCCTGAAGGTTGCTCTGCCATGGACTGAAAGCCGTCAAACAAGGTTGTCCGAGTGCCATCTGGGGCAATCTTCAGGTAAGAACCCGAATTGCCTGCACAAATAGGCTGAAACAAGGTGCTGGGCGAAGGTTGACAATTGCCATTTCCCCCAATACCAGGTTCCGAGACATAGAGACTGCCATCGGGGCCAAAGGAAAGCCCCCGAGGGTTGCTCAAGCCATCTGCCACTACGGTTAGAGCCACCGCAGATGCAGCCGGCGCATAGCCAACGGCAAAGAGTCCCAGGGAGAGTAAGCCCAGGGATGACAAAGAACAGGTGAACAAGGTTGATTTCATAATTTCGGATGGAGAATAGAAAGAAAGTCGAACCCTAAACGACAGGGAAGAGAGATTA
>JALOOP010000424.1 GCA_025454315.1 Oculatellaceae cyanobacterium Prado106 | reverse complement strand
TGGGTCTGCTGCTGAAAGTCAATCAAAGCCAGAGTCAACGCTTCTAATCGGGCAGGAGTCAGGTCGGGATGGGTACGGAGAGCGATCGCCACCCGAGAAACCTTTCCTTGTGGTTCACTGAGAGCTGCACCCTGAGACGCACCATGTAAAGCCCACACCGGATCAGGCGCTAAGGTAAACGGAATTTGCCAACTTTCGAGCAGCTTGGCCGAACCTGGATCGCGCACACTCACTGCATCACAGTTACTTAGAACCATTCGGGCTAAGCCACGACTGGTTGATCGATTCAGCGGTCCAATACCCTGTGCCCAGGCGATCGTCCTTAAGCCCATGAGTTGCGCCAAACCCATCAACCCACCGTAGTAAAACGGATTCAGGGCACTGGTCGCATCCTGCATCAGACTGCCGCCGCCCCAAATCAGCGCATCGGAACGGCGCAGCGCCTGAAAGACTTGGAGGGGGGACATGCGATCGCAGGTTTCGACTTGGTGGCGATCGCGCGTTTCCTCTGGATTGCCCGACAACACCAGCGGCTGCACATGGGCAGGCAACATTTGTAGCAAGGTGGCTAGCAATGCCTCATCACCCCCATTGCCCTTGCCGTAGTACCCACATAACACTGCTCGCATTGAGTTCAGCCTAAAAATCAGAGTTCTTGTTAGCGCGCCTTTGGTAGCGCATCCTTATTATTAAACGTAGATCACCCATTTTTAGACAGACTCAGGGAGATTGAAATCCGATGACCTGGAATATTGAAGACGCACAGCAACACTTTTCGGAGATCTTGACCGCTGTTGAACAAGCTCCGCAACTGCTCTATCAACACAATAATCTTGTTGCAGCCGTCATTCGGGCTGACCTATTTCAAGAATTCTTGGCATGGCAAGCCCAACAACAATCGGCAGTTCATGAACAGGGTTCTTTCGCTCAGTCTGTTGCCGAGTTGCGCCGCCTTTGCCTCGAAGAGGATTACACCCTTGAGGTGCCGACTCGTGGCGATCGCCCCAACCCCTTCACAGATATCGCAGCATGATTTATCTCAGCAGCATAATAGCCAAACCTCGCGATATTTTTGGCGACAGAATGCCAAATCCTTGTGGCAGAATTAAACCATCCAACTGAGGGAGGCTGAAAGCCAACCATCTCAGCGAACTTGCCAAACCTCAACCCAATTCAGGAGTCAACGGCATGAGCATTCCAGTCGAATTTGCAGTCTCTGCTCCTCCTTTTCGTTGGGACGAGGCGGGTGGCATCCGTATTGGTCAAAGCCGCGTCACCTTCGATAGCCTGATTGCCGCTTATCACCAGGGTGCTACACCTGAAGAGATGGCAGTGCAATACCCTGTTCTTTCCCTATCGGAGATATATTCTGTCATTGCTTATTACTTAAGTCATCGTCAGGAGATGGATGACTACTTAGAGCAACGTTCCCGCCGAGCGCAGCAGCAACGGGATCAGCTTGTCCAGCGGCATAATCTAGCTGATTTGAGACGGCACTTGCTCGATCGCTCGAATCTTAAGGAGAACTAGGAATCGGTGCGATTGCTAACGGATGAGAATTTTAACGGTTCCATACGACGGGGCTTGATCAGACGATTACCGGACTTAGACATTGTTCGCATTCAAGATGTTGGGTTGTTGCACGCCGATGATCCAACGATTTTGGAGTGGGCAGCAAATGAACAACGAATTTTGCTAACCCATGATGTCGCGACAATTACCGATTTTGCTTATGAAAGAGTGAGAAATGGACTCCCCATGCCTGGAGTGGTTGAAGTGATTGCAACGGCTTCAATCGGGCAGGTAATTGATGACTTGTATTTATTCGTTTGTTAGTGATTGCAACGGCTTCAATCGGGCAGGTAATTGATGACTTGTATTTATTCGTTTGTTGCAGTCAACCCGATGAATACGAAGGGCAGATCGTTTTTATTCCCTTTGCCTAATCGACCTTCTGCGACAGATCTCAAAGAACTGTTCTATGATGTTCAAACAGAGTCCTCAAGCGGATTCTGCGTAAAGTTTTATCAACTCAGTTTGATTAACGAAATTCTCTCAACCCTCACCGGAGCAGGTTATGAATTGGTGGCAGAAGCTGAAGCGAAATTCTTTGGCGCGATACGGTGCAATTCTCCTCTTGGTCTTTTATCTGAGTGTGTTTCTGGCGGACTTTGTGGCTCCCTACGATGCCTACAGTGCCCAGCCCGAAGGCTCACTGCTGCCACCGACCCAGGTTTACTGGCGCAATACTGAAGGTCAGTTCATTGGCCCTCATGTCTATCCCACGACTCAGGGCCCAGTGAATTTGGAGACGGGCGATCGCCAACTCAAGGTCGATCGCACCCAACCTTCCCCGATTCGCCTCTTCGTCCAGGGTTCCGAGTACAACTTTTTGCAACTCACCCTGCCCCTACCCACTCAGTTTTCCTTGACCGATCCTAAAATTCAGCCCGTCGTCCTCTTCCCTGGCATCAAGAGCAACCTGCACCTCTTTGGCACCACAGGCGGGGCAAGGTTCAATCTCCTGGGAACTGATGAGCAGGCGCGCGATCAGTTCAGTCGGCTGATGTATGGTGGGCGGATTAGCCTTTCCATTGGCCTGGTCGGTTCGATTATCACGTTTCCTCTGGGAATGTTGGTGGGTGGAATTTCGGGATATTTTGGCGGCTGGATTGATGGCACCTTGATGCGGGCGGCAGAAGTGTTGATGACCATTCCCACGCTGTATCTGTTGATTGCTCTCGCTGCCGTGCTGCCCCCCGGACTCAGCAGCGCCGAACGCTTCATTCTGATTGTGTTGATTACCTCGTTTGTCAGTTGGGCGGGGTTGGCACGGGTGATTCGCGGACAGGTGCTGTCGATTAAGGAGCGGGAGTTTGTCCAGGCATCGAAGGTGATGGGCGGGCGATCGCTCTACATCATCAACCGCCATGTCCTGCCCCAAACCGCCACCTACATCATCATTTCAGCCACTTTGACCATTCCTAGCTTCATGTTGGGTGAGGCGGTTCTGAGTTTCATCGGTCTGGGTATCCAGCAGCCCGATCCTTCCTGGGGCAACATGCTGACGCTGGCCACCAATGCGTCCATTCTGGTGTTGCAGCCCTGGTTAGTCTGGTCACCTGCGGTCTTGATTGTGATTACGGTACTGGCCTTTAACCTATTGGGTGACGGCTTACGCGATGCCCTTGATCCGCGCAATAGCCAGCAGTAGAGCGCCATCACGAAATCAAAAAAGGAGCCGCTGAGAGTCGGCTCCTTTTTTATGGTTTAAACCGGACTTTGACCATAGAACGGGAGAATATCTGACCAGTGGGGGCGATCGCCTGCTAACCATTGCCCATAGGCCAGTTCCAATAGACTTGCGGTGGTGTCGCCCATGTTGGGAGGAGCGGCGATCGTCTGATAGGGCGTTTCCCAAGTGGCCAAAGTTTGCTGCCACTCTGCTTGATCCATCACGGTATCCGGCAGTTTGGCCATGAGTGCGGGTTTGTCTGCGGCTTCTGACATCCGATAGATCGCCGCATGAACCGCTCCCCGTTGCGCCGGGAAGGACACTGCCCAGTCCTGGTGGCGATCGCCCGTCTCACGAGCCGCCCAAACAGCAGCGGCCAGAGTCGAAATGCCAAAGAGCGGAATCTCAAGCTGCTGCGCCAAAGTTCTTGCCGTAACCACCCCCATGCGCGTTCCGGTGAAACTGCCAGGGCCTTTTGCGACCGCCAGAAAGGTCAGATCAGCCCAACTTTGCGGCAGCAGGAATTCTATCAACAGCGGATGGATCTGGCTGGAAAGGCTCTGTCCCAGATTTTGGGTAAGGCGGCGATCGTCTCCAGCAAAGTTGCTGATGGCAAGACCGAGGTCGGGGCTGGCGGTGTGGATGGCGAGGGCGTACATGGGGAGATGGGGAGGTGGGGGGATGCTCATTATCGTCCGGTCTTATCATTTCATCCTAGGGGACTATTAGCCGCACCAGACGCAGAGATACAGAGAGCTTCCTTTCGCCTTTCCCCTTTTCCCTTTCGCCTTTCCTCCTTTCCCTTTCGCCTTTCCCCTTTTCCCTTTCGCCTTTCGCCCTATCATGAAATAAGCTCCCCTCCCCCCTAGTTTGTGGATGGCTGAATTCTATGTCGGAATCCTTGCGCGATCGCTACCTCAACCAAATTGATCGAATTGCTCAGATGACGCTAAAAGGCGAGATTCGATCGAAGGAACAGGTTTATCAGATGCTGGTCGAGCAGGTGGAGAGCGGCACGGGCGAGATTTTTGAGCGATGTTTGGGCGATCGCCTCACTGAAACTCAGCATCAAGTCGATACCCAAACCGATGAACTGAAGCAGGCTAGAGCGAGTCGTACCTTGCGGGCACTCTCGACGATTCAGGGCGAATGGGTGCGCTGGCAGGAGAAAAACCAGGCGACAGCGGCTTTGGATACGGCGGTTCGGCAGATTATTCATGGGTTGGGCACTGAGGAGCATCTCAGTCTTTTTTTGAGTGTGACTGACCCGAATCAACCCAAGCCTCTGAGTTTGGCGCAGTGGCAGCAGTTGGCCAAGAAACTTCAGCAAGATGCTGGGGATTTGTCGCCGGATTGGGCACCGATGGTTCATGAATTGGCGCAGGGCATCACCCGCAGTCTGGAGGATTGGGGAAGGCTAGAGAACCATTTGGTCAGTTGGATCTACGACCAGAGTCGAGGGCAGTTGGGCTTTGAGGGGGTACCGGGCGATCGCGGCCCCTGGGCAACCTGGGCAAAACAGGTGAAGAGTCCTGTGCCCCAAGCGCTGTTCCAAACCCTGGCCATGGGCGGTTCTGCGGTGGAATGGGTGGAGCGCCAAAACCTGAGTCTGGGCGATTTTGTGGAAGTGGTGGGAGTGCTGCGCTGTTTGCAGCAAGGCTTGGTCAATTGGTTTGACAAGCTGGTGTATGACTCCAAGGTGGGTTCAAAGCTATCCATTTCGACCTTTTTGGCTTTCTCGATTCTCTGGTCGCAGCTTGCCAATGGGTTTGCTCAAACGACCCCTAACAGCAACCTGATGGTGAATGCTTGCTTTCAAATCACGCTGCAAATTCTCCGCACCTTTGCTCAATGCAGCTACTTTCCGCTCTATGGAGGCATTTTTGCCTCTTTCTCCGGAGAGTATCTGCGGGATGCCCTGGACTACCTGGATGAACCGCTGCGTCAGGCGGAGGGCACCCAGGAAAAGGCAAGGGTTCTGACGCTGCTGGGTTCTTCGACTCGGGCGCTGGGGCAAATTGAACGGGCGATCGCATTCCACCAAGAAGCCCTAGACATTGCCCGGACTGCCGAAGATAGCATCTGTGAGGTCGCCAATCTCAACCATCTCAGCCGCACCTGTGTCGTCCAGAAAAATTACAGTGAAGCGATCAACTATGCTCAACGAGCGGTAATTCTCAGTCGGCAAAAGGGCGATCGCCTCGGAGAAGCCAATGCGATCGCCAATCTCGGCTACAGCGAAGTGTTGCAGGCACAAGCTTTAGAGCAAGCTGACCCAGATTTGTACGAAATGGCGGTCGATCGCTTGCAGCAAGGGCTGGATCTCGCGGATAAAGTGGGCGATCGCCAAAGTCAAGCGTTGTGTCTCAGCAGTTTGGGCATTGCCTATCTGGTGCTAGAGAAAGCGGAAGGGGCGATCGCCTACTTTGAAAAAGGCATTCAGGCCGCCCAATTCACCGGCGACTTATACCTCCAGGGACTCAATCTCACCTACCTGGGTGAAGCCTATTACCGTCTGGAAGACTACAGCAAAACCATTCAAACGGCCAGCCTGGGCATGTATCTGCTAGAACAGATTGCATCCACCAGTTGGCGGCAGGCGGCGGGTTTGCTCACCATTCTGCGGGGACAGGTGGGAACGGAGGAGTTTCAGCGGCTGTTGGGCGAGGTGCGATCGGCGATTATTCCCGTGATTGGCGTGGATGGCTATGATGCGTTGCCGGACTTGCTGGAGCAATATCAAGGTGAATCGTAATCGAGAACCTTGCTTTTCGTCTTTTTATCTACTGGTAACAAATTGCAGAAATTTGCTTGTGGAACTTAATCTAAGAACAGTCAAATTTAGAACAGTCAAACTTGAATATTTGAGTTTCTAGAAATCAGTATGAATCCGTCACAAGAAGACCGTCTAGACCGAGTTGAGAATCTGGCTTTACGGGATGAGTATATGAATGAGCGAGTTGAAACCGTTGTCGCAGCGGTCGAACGAATGGCTGATGTGACGGTTCAGGTGATTCAGTGAGTTGATACGATGCAGCAAGAAATTCGGGAAATACAGGCTGATGTGAGAGGACTCCAAACTGAAAATCAGCGGATTCTCAACGTCCTGCTAGGCCAACAAGACAATTCTTAGTTCTGTCTTCCGTGATGCGATGAAACGATTCGAGAGGGAAACTCAGAGTCCCTAATATTAGTAGCGTTACTCGAATCGCATGGTAAGAGGATTGGGATGAGACATTGCGGAGTTTTTCGGCCAGTCGGTTTGGGGCGATCGACCCTGATTTAGAAAGTGCGATCGCCACTCTCAAGCAACTGCCTTCCTCTGAATTGCTTGTGGCTCGACCCTTTAACTGACTCACATGATTTGAAAATCTTAACAGGGAGAAACTAAGGAATCGTTTGTTTCTCAGCAAGGAGCAGGGAAGACTAAATCGGTCAAAAAGCAGAACCTAAGTAGGGGCACTATGCAAAGACCTTCCCAAATTGCTAGCATCATCAACAAGCGCCGACCTCTCTCGCAAAAGATTGAGAATGTTGAGGCAAACCTGAGATCTTTGGCCACTACTCTGCGTCACTTGGAAAGGTATCGCGATGAACTCGCGAACAAAGTTGATCCAGGGACTGCTTCTAGGCTCCGAGAAATTGATTGTTCCACTATCCAAAGAGGAATTGATAGTGAGTTGGTTTCTCTCAACAATCTTAGATCGCGTTTCTCACGCGATACCCTAAACATTGGAGTTGTTGGAAGAGCTAGGCAGGGCAAGAGTCGCCTACTGCAAAGTTTGACTGGACTCACCACCTCTGAAATCCCCGATGGTGACCATCAACACTGCACTGGAGTTCGGAGTACCATCTACCACATTTCCACTCCAGAAACCCATGCAGAAGTCTGGTTTCATTCAGAGCGATCCTTCTTAGATGAGGTGATTGCCCCTTATTACCATGAGCTGCAATTGGGTTCTAGACCCACTTCTATCCAGGAATTTGCAGATTCTCCACTACCATCAATTCCCAGTAACCTCTCGACCCAAGCTGTTTCCCAAGCCAAATATGAACACCTACGCCGGTATTATCAATATCTTGACAAGTATCGGGACGCGCTGTTTGAAAACTCCCCGCGCCGAATTGTGCAGGAGCAGATTCGGGAGTACGTTGCTCAAGATACATTAGACGGGCATCGCATCTATTTCAACTACCTAGCAGTGCGAGAAGTCAAAATCTTTTGTCCCTTCCCTAACCAGGATATTGGTCAAGTGGCTCTGATTGACATGCCAGGACTAGGGGACACAGGAATCGGCGATGCAGAGCGGATGATTAAGACATTGGGTCGTGACATTGATGTGGTTCTATTTGTCCGAATGCCCAAAGCAATGGGCGACTACTGGGGAACCGAAGATGTAGCGCTTTACGATATGGCCAACAGTGCTTTGGTGGAACTCCCCTTGAAGGAGTGGTCTTTTATGGTGCTGAATCACATCAGCCATGCTTCTGGCAAAGACGACAATCAAAAAAATTGCCAGAACCTTGCAGAAAGCCGGACTGAAAAGCATTTAGAAGTTGTGGACTGTATGATTGCAAATTGTGCTGACACTGAAGAAGCAAACGCTAGAATCCTTGACCCTGTACTTGAATACTTGACTCATCGAATTGATGTCTTGGATCGCCAGTATGCTTCATCCTGTCAAGATCGGGTCAATCAGCTTCAAAAAATGCTTAAAGTTGAGCTAGATAAAGCGCACAGTGCTTGGGAATCAACGACCCGAGACGAATGGTTTCCCGAATTTCTGGGACTATTTAAAGATCTATGGACTGATTTAGCCGTTGGTTTGGAATCATTACTCTCTACAATGATTGTGACTCGGGACACTGATGATCAAAACTTCAAATCATCTGTAGATGCCACCATTCAGCAGTGTAGAAATGATACCGGCATCCCATCACTCTCAGAAATTGAAATAAGAGCCAAGAAAGAAGGATCGTATGATATTGCCTACGCTCAATACTTGCATAAAGTTCGTACTTACCTCTCCAAGCGATTTCTATCTCTTGATACCGCTCTTCATGCGTCTTTAGAAGATGCAAAGTCTCAGGTTGTAGAAGTTCTTATTCAGAAGGGAAAATTAGGCAACCTAGCGGAAGGGGAAGGTAGCAATGTTCTTAAAGCATTAGCTGAACGTATTCCTGAAAAACTGGAGAGGCTGAGACTTGGGTTTCAAACTTTGGCGACGTTTGACTTGCAGTACCGTGGACTCATTCAACATCGAATTCGGAAACATCTTGACGTGCTTGATCCTGATAGAACCCCTTTTAGGCATACTGGAACACGTATTGGAGGGGCTAAGAAGCCAACTGCTGAAGGCATTGAAAAAAGCTTGAAATTGGCGCAGACTCAAGCCGTTAACAATTGTGAGAAGGAGCTTAAGATACTTCTAAAGGAGCCAAACCAAGCAGGATTTGCGATTGTTGAAGAATTTGTTGATCAAGTCCTTCGGGCAGAGGATGTAGACCAAGATTGGCAGAAATTCCTCAATGAATTTGCCGCTGATGTCTGGCCAAACGAGTTTGACTCAACGATACGCTTGAGCCATTTTCGAGGGGATTGGCTGAAAACAATCAAACAGGTGGTAAATACAAGCTCTCCAGAAACAATGAATTTCTCCAACTAAAAACACGGAACATTGACTCTTCTCCAAGTTGGAAGTCAGGGGAGTCAACTTATAGAACGACTTAAAGAAGCCCCTTTTCTGCCTGTTCTCAGGAGATGCATAGGGCGATCGATTGGGCACGCGGTTACGAATTTCTGGATCAGGAGCTACAGCAAATTGTCCAAGACGCAGAATTTGGAACTCGGTTTGTTGATAAGTTGCTCAAGGTCTGGTTGTTGGATGGTGAAGAAACCTGGCTACTACTGCACATCGAGATTCAGAGCCAGATGGACTCTGGTTTTGCTCGACGCATGTTCGTTTACCATTACCGCATCTTCGATCGCTACGGACGAGAGGTCGTTAGTCTAGCTGTTCTCGGTGACGACACAGCCGACTGGCGACCGCAGGAATTTGGCTATGGACGCTGGGGTTGTGAAATGCGGCTTCAGTTTCCCATTATCAAACTGTTAGACTATGCTTGGGAAGACTTGGAAGCCAGTGCAAACCCCTTTGCTGCGGTCGTTATGGCTCATCTCAAAACCCAAAATACTACTCAGAATTTCTCAGATCGGTTGCAATGGAAAATAAACCTAATTAAACGCTTGTACCGTCGAGGCTATAACCGACAAGATATCCTAGAGCTATTCTTTGTTATAGACAGGATGATGCGGTTACCAGAGCCATTGGAATTGGTTTTTCGGGATGAACTGAAACGATTTGAGGAGGAAACCCAAATGCCTTATGTCAGCAGCTTTGGACGGATTGAACGGCAGGAAGAAGAGACGTTGCGGAGTTTTTTGACCAGTCGGTTTGGGGCGATCGACCCTGATTTAGAAAGTGCGATCGCCACTCTCAAGCAACTACCTTCCTCTGAATTTGGTGCAGTTTTGCTCTCCCTAGCGACGCTCTCCCGAGAAGAGATTCAGATTCGTTTTGGCAATAAGGGGCAATGAGATTCGGGTTACGCTTCATACCTGGAACCTGCCGCCTCAATTACAGTTTGCATCTCCATCAGGCTAATCAACGCCGTGATTTCTCCTGTGTAAGATTCCTAATCTTTCCAAATCTAGAATACAAAAGAGTTCGCTCCTTGGCATCGACTGCACCCGGTGACGCTTCAGGGTGCCGATCGCCGTTCTATTTACGGTATCCTGTGGAATTGTCCGACTGGGCTTCTGGTTCGGTCATCTGATTTTTTATGAATGGGCTTTGAGTTGTTATGACAGAAACGGTTGATGTGTTATTTGACAAGGGATTGGAGCGCTATAACGCTGGAGAATCGGCGGCTACTTTACTTCCGACGTTTAAGGAAGTGTGCGATCGCTCCCCCAAAAGCAGCGCTGCCTGGACTTGCCTATCCTGGCTTTATCTGCTCGACAACAAACCCAGTCAGGCTTGCAAAGCGGCCAGAACTGCGGTCAAGCTGAATCCCCAAGATCCCCAAGCGCGGATTAATCTGGCGATCGCGCTCCTGGAAACTGCCCAAAAAGGCGTGCGGCCTCATATTGAGTTGGCCAGCCAAATTGTCATGGTGGCACCTGAACTGAAAGAAGAGGTGGAGCGCAACTTTGAACAGGGGTTGAGCCGCAGACCCGATTGGAAGAGCTTGAAGCAGGTGCAATCCTGGCTTTTTGAGAGCTAGTTCTTAAAACTTCATCAAAAGTGCGGGAACGCTCATCGTTATTTTGATCCCCAGGATGGGCTGAGGCTGGGGATCATCAGGGATCAGCGTATTTTCTTTGGGGTTAGCACAATCGTTGGATTTATTGACGTTACTTAATCTTGTCCTAAGAATCGTAATAATAAATCCGATTTTCTAATGATAAGCTTTGGTTAAGTTGCAGATTAGGGATTGCAATCTCTCATTTGCAACTTTTATTTTTTAGCAACTCCAGGAGTTAAGAATTATGCATCCTCACCCAGTTGAAGTCAAACCGGAAACGCGCAACCACAAGGGATTTTTCGTTCAACAAGCATCGTATAAATTCATGGGGATCGATCAGTCGGGCTGGGCTTTAATTTGTATTGATGATGCGTCTTGCCACTACGTTGATCCAGACAATTTAGAAGGGATTGAGGCTCCAGTACCTAGCTGACTCATGAGTTGCCCCAGGGCATATTTTCACAATTTTCTGCTTCTAACGATGTGGCTGTATTCCTTCCTGGAGCAGCCATATTTTTTTGAGGATTACAACTAGAATTCCATCCCTTAGAAGACTTTTTCAAGCTCATTTTGGGGCTAGACTATCACTGATCCCCCCAACACTTTTGAGCCGCAAGCATGACTGCCCAAAAATTAGAATCACCCGCAGTACGGCTACTATGCCACCAACCAAGCAGGTCAGGGCATCCAGAGCGATTTTTTCACCTCCTCCCATCTTGGCTCCGACTTTGGGGAACTTCTGGCCGAACAATTCGCCCAAATGTGGCACCACCTCGATCGCCCCTCCCCCTTCACGCTGCTCGAAATGGGCGCAGGTCAAGGACTCCTGGTGCAAGACATTCTCCGCTATCTGCATCGCCACCACTTTGAATGCTTTGAAGCGATCGACTACGGCATTGTCGAGCAATCCCCCAGCCTCGTTGCCGCACAACAACAGCGAATGCAGCAGTTTGCCCCCTCCTGGAACAACATCCGCTGGCTCACCTGGGACGAAATTCCCCAGGATTCTCTAGTGGGCTGCTGCTTCTCCAATGAATTAGTCGATGCCCTGCCCGTGCATCTCGTCACCTGGCAAGCAGGCAACCTCCAGG
>JALOOP010000423.1 GCA_025454315.1 Oculatellaceae cyanobacterium Prado106 | reverse complement strand
TCATCGAGAGTGCCGCCAGCTAGAACACTAGCTAGAAAACCAGTTAGAAAATCTGTGCGATCGCCCCAGGATTTCCCAAATCCCCAAACCGAAAGCCCAAACAACTCAAACCCTACTCCCCAAAGCCCCATGGAAGAAGAGTCGCCCAAAGCGCGTCTCCTCTCCCACGGGGCTTTGCATTTGGCAGAGAAAAAGGGAAAGTTTTTCACCCATCCACCCATCCACCCATCCACCCCCCTTTCCCACTCCCCCAAAGCACGTTCTGCCAACGGATCGGGAACACTATCCCAGAACAGTGACTTTAGATATTTTTTAACAATGAAGGATATGGGAACTCCATTTTTTCAACCCTTATTTCGGCAATATTGCCATGACCAGCGTAAACTAAACCCATCATTCTATTGGGGGCAATGTCGTCCTTCCCTGGCGCAATCCGAGCAAATCCAGGCGGTACAGGCATGTTCCCAGGAGTATCAGGGGCAGGGGGCATCATGATGAATGGGGAAATTGAAGACATTACGACCGTTCAGATGAATCTGTCGGCGATGCAACCTTACCAGCCAAATCAGGGATCTTATCAGCCGAATGAGAATTATTCAGCTTACTACCAGGTGGTTGAAGAACTTCAGTGCTATCGGGGAGTGGGTGCGATCGCCCAACGCCTACGCCAGTCCCTGGATCATGAGGCGATTCTGAGCCAAACGGTAGAAGCGGTTCGTCACCTGCTGACTCTTGATGGCGCAGTGATCTACGAATTTCTGGATGGTGAATCGATGATGATTGCGGCGGAGTCTGCTCTGTCCATTGCTGGATCGCGCACAGGCTTCATGCTGGATGCCGAAATGGCGCAGAACCTCATCGCCACCTTTGGGCAAATTTCGCTGTTTATTATTGACGATCTGTCCCAGGGCAGCTATCCCTCTGAAATCCACGACCTGTTAACCAAACAATCGGCTAAATCCGCCCTCATCACTCTGATTCAGGGCGAGGAAGACCTGTGGGGCGTGATTTGTGCCTATCAAACGGAGCAAAATCGCCATTGGAAAACCTTTGAGGCTGAAGCGCTGCAACAGCTAGCCAAGGAAGTGGCGATCGCCCTCCAGCAAGCCACCCTCTACCAGGAGGCCAAATCGCTCCATGACCAAATTAATCAGCAAACCGCCGAGTTGAAGCGCGCCCTGGCCTTTGAGTCGGTTCTCAAGCGCATCACTGATAAGGTGCGAGATTCCCTAGACGAGAACCAGATTCTTCAGGCTGCTGTGGAAGAACTGACGCTGGGACTTAACCTGGGCGGCTGCAATGCCTCCCTCTATGACCTCAGCGAAGGCACCTCGACGATTCGCTACGAGTACATCCACTCCATTCCCACCTACCGGGGGCGGGTTGCCCAAATGGCCAACTCTCCCGAAATCTATTGCCAGCTTCAGGCGGGGCACTACTTCCAGTTTTGCTCCCTGCTGCCCAACCCCGATCGCGGTCGGGTCGCCACCCTGGCCTGCCCGATTTTCGTTGATCCCCAGTCTGCCCAAGGCATGGAAGAGACGGTTTTGGGAGATTTGTGGCTGATTCACCATGAGAATCATATTTTCAATGAATTTGAGATTCGCCTGGTGGAACAGGTGGCCAGTCAATGTGCGATCGCCATTCGTCAAGCCCGCCTCTACCAAGCCTCCCAGGTACAGGTGCAGGAGCTAGAAAAACTCAATCGCCTCAAGGATGAGTTCCTTAGCACCGTGTCTCACGAGTTGCGAACCCCGATCGCCAACTTCAAAGTCGCCATCAAAATGCTGCGAGTCTGTCCCTCCGAGGAAAAGCGACAGATGTATCTCGATATTCTCGACAAGGAATCCATCCGAGAAGCCGAGTTAATTAACGATCTGCTCGACCTCCAGCGCCTGGAAGCGACCTCCTGCCCAATCGATCGCCAGCCCATCCATCTCCAGGAGTGGCTACCCAATATTATCCAACCCTTCCAAACCCGCGTCCAGCATCGCAAGCAGTCTCTCCAAGTGGATTGTCCGGAGGATTTGCCCATTCTCTATTCCGATGTCATCATCCTTCAGCGCATTCTGGCCGAGTTGCTGAACAACGCCTGCAAATACACGGCTCCCGGCGGCCAAATTACCCTTTCCATCGGCTATCGCACACCCGCTGAAGATGCCATGCTGTCCGCCCCGATCGCCATCTTCACCGTCTGCAACCAAGCCGATATCCCCAAAGAAGAACTGCCCAAACTCTTTGACAAGTTCTACCGCTGTCCCAATGCCGATCCCTGGAGTCAGGGCGGAACGGGCTTGGGCTTGGCGCTGGTGCAAAAACTGGTGGGGCAGTTGATGGGGGCGATCGCTGTAGAAAGCAAAGAGGGCTGGACTCGGTTCACGGTTCACCATCCGATATAGCCATCTGATATCGTTTCTTGCTGAGATTGCCCCTAGGATTGACGAGGGATTGACGAGGAATTGACGGATCAGTTAGAAAAAGTCGTTATCTTAAATTTATCTTGTTTGGTTTAATCGGCGATCGCGATAGACAAACGCCATAATCGTTCGATGGCCTTCGCATTCAGGGTTTGCGCCCCTCAATTTCAACGCTAAGGGTAAAAGCACCTATGAGCCAACGTTGGAGAGATCTGCGTCGGGGATGGAAAAAACGATCGGGCGATCGCTCAGAGCCAGCCAAGACCTCTGCTGCGGGCGCTGTGCTGGTACAGGGGTGGCATAGTTCCTTGATAAACAGGCTTTATCCGCGATCGCTATTATTTTTCAAGTACTGCACGCCTCGCACCGTTCGTCGAATTGTTGTGGCTGCTGGACGGCGGCGGCTCTCGGGGCTGGCTGCTGAGATGGCGTACAACGCGATGCTGGCCATCTTTCCAACGATGCTGGCGGTTTTGACGGCGGTAGGACTGTTTGCGCCGTTGCAGACGACTTTTCTAGGTCTGGCGGGGCGCATTGGAGAAGTGGCTCCCACGGATGCGCTGTCGCTGTTAAAAGGGATTGCCGAACAAATTATCAGCAGCCAAAATCGCGGACTGTTTTCCTTTAGCTTTATTTTTGCCCTCTGGGCGGCTTCGGGTGCCCTGAGTACGGCCATGTCTGCCCTCGATGAGATTCATCGGATTCCTGTGAAGCGCAAGCGCCCGTTTTGGAAAGCGCGACTGGTGGCGTTGGTGCTGACGATGAGTGCGATCGTGCTGCTGATGTTGGCGGCTTCACTGGTGTTTGTCAGCGATATTGCGGTGCGGCGAGTGGCGGAGCAAAGTGGGGGATTTGCGGGGCATTTGCTGTGGGGCTGGTGGCTATTGAGCCTGCCTCTGGTGCTGCTGATTATGTCGATTCTGTTTGCGTTTATTTATCGCTTTGGCCCAAGCCGTTGGAATCCGGGGCAGCCCATTTTGCCGGGTGCGGTTTTGGCGGCGGTGTCCTGGGCGATCGTCTCCAATCTTTTGCGGTTAGCGGTGCGCTATATTGGCACGAATCAAATCTATGGGGTGGTGGGGGCGGTGATTGTTCTGCTGCTTTGGCTTTATATGAGTTCGTTTGTGCTGCTGGTGGGGGTGCAGATTAATGTGACGGTGGGTGAGGCGATGCGGCGATCGCAATCCCAGGGCTGAGAGGGGAACTTACACTCTTAGTTAAACCGCAGAGACGCAGAGACGCGGAGGGCTTTGTCTTTATCGTTTGAAAGGAAAAAAATTAGGGAAACAAAGGCTCAATCCTCGTTTTCTAGGGTGTTGCGGTAGAAGGAGAGGGCGGTGTTGCCGTAAATCTTTTGGCGGAAGCAGGTTAGGGTTTCGAGCGTTTGCGGTAGGGGGCGATCGGGGGCATGTTCTGCTGCTAGTTCTCCGTCGGGTGCGAGGAGGTGATGGTGGGCGATCGCTTCCAGCACTGGCACATACAAATCGCTGGCGTAGGGCGGGTCAAAGTAGATGCAGTCAAACTGCTGTCCGGCCAATTTGGGTAATCGCTGCACTACATCGCCTCGAATCACCTGAAAGGTTTGTTCGCGGTGAGCTACCTGCTGCCAGTTTTGTTGAATTATCTGAAGGGCACGACTTGATTGCTCGATGCCAATCACCTGCGTGGCTCCTCGACACAGCGCTTCTGCCCCCATTGCGCCGCTGCCCGTACAAAGGTCGAGCCAGCGACAGCCCTGGAGTTTGCTTTGCCAGATGTTGAATAAGGCTTCGCGGACGCGCGCGGGTGTGGGACGAGTGGCTTGTCCGGCGAGGGTTTTAAGCTGGCGATTACCGTAAATGCGAAGACTCATCGGTGCGGAGACTCATCGGTGAGCCCTAGGCGGGGACTTGCTCTGGGACTTGGGCGGGGACTTGGGCTGGGATTTGACTGACAAAGTTGGCGAGAATTTTGAGTCCTGATGTGGAGGACTTTTCGGGGTGGAATTGGGTGGCCATGAGGTTTTGATGGGCGATCGCGGCTGTCACGGTCTGGCTTCCATGGGTAATCGTCGCTGCGTTGTAGCTAGAATCTGCCGGATCAGCGTAGAAGGAATGGACAAAGTAAACCCAAGGATCGGCTGGCAAATCTATCCACAGCGACACCTCGGGCTGGGTCAGTTGCAGTTGGTTCCAACCCATATGGGGAATGGTGAGTCCTGGTTCGGGACGAAAACGGCGAACCATTCCGGGAATAACGCCCAACCCCGGTTCACGACCTTCTTCACTGCCCTCAAACAAAATCTGAAGCCCCAGACAAATTCCCAGGAACGGTTTGCCGCTGGCAATGATGTCTCGGAGCGGCTGGATCAGGTCGCGCGATCGCAAATGTTGAATTGCCGGATCAAACGCTCCCACTCCCGGCAAAACCACCGCATCCGCGCGCTCCATGTCTTTAACAGAGTCGGTCACCAACGGCGTTGCCCCAGCATTCTCAAGCCCCTTGCAAGCCGAGTGCAAGTTGCCCATGTCATAGTCCACTACTGCGATTCGGGTCATGGCTTTCTGTTGAGGAGTTTGTGGATGCCCTGAGAGGGAATGGTTGGGGGAAAGGGAAAAGGGGAAAGGCGAAAGGGGAGTCTTGACCCTCTTTGAGGAAAAAGATCCAGGATGGGAGAAAGAAGATCTCTCGGTACTAACAAAGAATGGATTCAATGAAAGCCTTTTCCCTTTCCCCTTTCCCCTTTCCCCCTTCGCCCTCCTTAAGGTTCTTGAGAAATAGACCGCTCTCCACTCGGTTCGCTGGCAAGGTTGCCGTTGACTGAGCCGAGTTGATGTCGAACATCGTCGATCGCATCATTGAGCTGGGCGATTTTGTCTTCTAGTCCACGTCGCGCAGTTTCGATGCTTTGCTCGGTGGGGGCTTTGATTTGGCGTTTTTTGGATTTGGCGTCGAGTTTTTGCAGGCCGTCGGCGGTGGCTCCTTCTGGTTGAGCCAGCCGTGAGGAAACAAGAACGCCCAAAATGCCGCCTGTGACACCGCCAACGACGGTGCCTAGGAGAAAGCCGCTAAAAAAATTACCTGGTTGGCTCATGGTGAACCCTCATGATTCTGAACTGGTTGATCTTCTAGATTAATCGAATTCTTCTATTGAAATTCTTCCATGGAACAAGTGAATTGAGCAAATCACTTGAACTGTGAAGGTTGAGGTGCCAAAGTCCTAGGTGCCAAAGTTCTAGGTGCCAAAGTTCTAGGTGCCGAAGTGCTAGGGGTTAAAGGCTTAGGTGCCAAAGGTGCGATCGCCCGCATCTCCTAATCCTGGCACAATGTAGCCATGTTCGTTCAAGCCTTCATCAATGGCCGCTGCATAAATGACGAGTCCGGGAAAGGCCACGTTGAGTTTTTGCAGAGCCGGAGGGGCGGTGACGACTGAAATAATCCGCACATTTTCTGGGCTGATGCCTCGCTGGGTCAGTTCGCCCATGACCGTGGTAATCGTGCCCCCGGTCGCTAGCATCGGTTCAGTGATGAGAACCTTGGTTTCGGGGGGGAACTGCTCTGGAAATTTGTTGAGATAGACCGTTGGCTCTAGGGTTTCTTCGTTGCGGACGACGCCAATGTGATAGATCGAGGCCAGCGGCAGAAGCGCCTGTGCGCCGTCCAGGAGGGACAGACCCGCCCGCAGGATGGGAATGACGGCGATCGGGATTTCAGGATTGATGAAGGTGGCGGCACTGGGGGAAAGGGGCGTTTTTACCTCAGTGTCTACAGTAGGCATCCAGTCACGAATCGCCTCGTAGGTGAGCCATCGTCCCAGTTCAGTCATGGCACTCCGAAACAGGACTGAGGGCGTAGACTCATCGCGGGAAACTGCTAGCCAATGCTTGATCAGGGGATGGGGAGGAACGTAGACGCGGAGTTGGAGAGCCATTGTGGGGAGGGGAAGGAAATCATGAACAACCTTACCATTTTTTGGGGAGGGAGTGGAGAAGGGGGCGAAAGGGGCAGCAATTCTCATTATGAAAAATCAACTGGAGTTGGGCGGGAGTTCCAACTCCAGCCCATCCATCATGAAGGTGAGCAAGTGGTTCCAACTCTCAAA
>JALOOP010000422.1 GCA_025454315.1 Oculatellaceae cyanobacterium Prado106 | reverse complement strand
GGGCAACCGTATCTGAAAACGTCATCCGCTCTACCTGTTGAACGACCTGTTAAACGACCTGTTGAACAATTAGTTAAATGATCTGCTGAATAATTTGCTAAATGATCTGCTGTTAATAACCCGCTTGTGAAAACCTTCTGTAAAAATCAACAGGCAATAACCCTATCGTCAAATACCTATAGCCAATGCCCCATCCAAAACACAGATCAGCGAAAGTCAATAACCCACGGTCAACCACTTATGGGCAATGACAATCAAAGACTCTATGCAAAGAGATTTTACGCGGTCAAAGACCTTACTATGATCAAATCCTCTGTGATCGAAGCCTGCATAATCAAAGCCTTCATACTTGTTAGGAATTGTTTGCATAACAAGTTCATCTTAGAATTGGTCGATTACCCTGTCAACCACATCATAG
This sequence comes from Oculatellaceae cyanobacterium Prado106, assembly GCA_025454315.1. Taxonomy (GTDB): domain Bacteria; phylum Cyanobacteriota; class Cyanobacteriia; order Elainellales; family Elainellaceae; genus Prado106. Next base: position 5,926 of record JALOOP010000422.1, on the reverse strand, counting down.
GGTCAAAGCGTTTTTAGTTTTTGTAATCTGGGAAACCTTAATTCTCCTGGAAGATAGGCTTGGCTGGGATTTTCTAGCGATCGCCCCTCATCTCAAAGCTAGGCAGATTAACAATCCGAGCCAATTGACCCTGAACTTGATCATGAAAATGATTGACAGCGGACGTAATACCTTATACTTTCTTCTTAAGACTATTTGTCAATAAAGGAATTGGCGTTGCTGAATTCAGCGATGCAACATTGTGGGGTGACACAGTCGCCATACAGCGTTTCATCGCCTCGATCTGCAACCCCAAGAAATCCTCCGTCTGGCCATTTTTGGGACGGGAAAACTTTTACTGGAAACCGGACTCATACTGGAAATCGGCAATGTTACTTGTGGAATTATTTTGGGCGGGTGGGGCTGTCATGTTTCCCTTGCTGGCCTTCTCAATTGTGGCGATCGCTCTGATTGTTGAGCGCATGGTGTTTTGGGTGCGGGTGAATCGACGGCAAAAGAAAGTCGTGCGCGATGTCTTGCGAACCTATGCTCATAATTTTGATGCAACCTTGCTGAAGCTCAAGCAGAATGTAGATTTACCCGTTGCCCGCATCTTTTTAGAGGCTTTGGAAGTCAATCACTTTCCGCCCCATGCGTTTCGGCTCACCCTGGAAGGCGCAACCCAGGCCGAATTGCCCATTCTTCGCCGATTTAATACTGTCTTTGATACGATTGTCACCCTTTCTCCACTGCTGGGACTGCTGGGCACGGTGACGGGGTTGATTCGCTCGTTTGCTTCGTTGAACTTGGGCAGTGTGGGCAGTGATAGCGCACTCCAGGTCACAGGCGGCATTAGTGAAGCGCTCGTTTCCACAGCGGCGGGGTTATTGGTGGCGGTATTCACCTTGCTATTCTCGAATGTATTTCGAGGGTTTTATCGTCGGCAGGTTGCCGCCATTCAAGAATATAGCAGCCAGCTTGAAGTGCTGCATTTGAGCAATCACGAGGGTTTTGAAGGGTTCAAATCATTGGCGACCATGGATTCCTAAAATTCTCATTTCGAGAGGTGTAATCCTTCGTAGGATGCGTTAGCGATAGCGTAACGCATCAAAGACTTGAAAAATATAGGTTACCCTCCGCTAACCCATCCTATGTTTAATTAGGCTCTACCTCCTGATTCATTTCTAACACCAATTTAATATGAAGCATAACTCATCGATCCACGCATGGATTCAGCAATGCGTTACGCTCCGCCAACTCATCCTATAGTTCTACGGTTCCATGGTTCTGCCCGAGATGTTGCTGCCGAGATAATTATCTATGAGAAATATCCCTGAAGATTTTGACGATTCGCCGCAAATTAATATTGTGCCGATGATTGATGTCATTTTTGCAATTCTGACATTTTTCATTATGGCCTCGCTTTTTCTGACTCGCTCCGAAGGCTTACCCGTTAATCTGCCCCAGGCTCAAACCGCCCAGTCGCAAACTCAAAGCAAAATTACGGTGACGATCAATCAACAGGGCGATGTCTTTCTCGATCGCCAACTCCTCCCGGTCGAAACGCTGGCTGAACGGGTAACCCCTCTGGTTGGCAATCAGGAAAGACTCGTGGTTATCAACGCGGATGAGAAAGTTGAGTATAGCCGTGTGGTAGCTGTGATGGATCAGTTGCGATCGGTCAAGGGTGTGAAGTTGGGGATTTCGACTCGGCGGTGATTGGGGGAGTGGGGAGTGGGGAATGGGGAATGGGGAGTGGGGAGTGGGGAGTGGGGAGTAGTGTGTTTTTTGGGGATTTAGCGATAATTCTAGGGTTAAATTTTTTGTCAATTACTATGAAAAAATCGAGTGCTGCTGCCGTTCATCGATCGCTCCTTTCTCGGTGGCTAGGACTAGGGTTGGGGCTGTTGATGTTAGTGGGATGTTTGTTGATCAGCGTTTCGTTGGGGGCAGCGGATATCGATTTGGGCACTATTTGGCGATCGCTAATTGCCTTTGATGGTTCTACGCCGCATCTCATCATCACCACCGTCCGTTTACCCCGAGTGTTAATTTCATTGATCGTGGGCGCAGCTTTGGGGGTGGCTGGAGCCTTAACCCAAGGCTTGAGCCGCAATGCCCTGGCCGATCCGGGAATTTTGGGGATTACCGAAGGCGCAACCTTTGCCGTGGTGGCAACCACCTTTCTCACGGGATCTGCCTCGGTGCAGGTTTATACCTGGGTAGCTTTTGGGGGAGGGGCGATCGCAGCGATCGCAGTCTACACCCTAGGTTCAGTCGGACGCAGCGGCATGACTCCCCTGAAGTTAATTCTGGCAGGGACGGTTTTGACTTACCTGATGGCTTCGATTACCACTGGAATTCTCATTCTTAATCAGCGAACCTTGGAGGAAATTCGATTCTGGTTAGCGGGATCGGTGGCGGGACGGGATGTCAATATTCTATTGGCGGTGCTGCCCTATGTATGCATTGGGTTGGTGCTAGCGTTTGGCATAGGCAGGCAAATTACCGCCTTGACGCTGGGCGAAGAAGTTGCTCAGGGGTTGGGCTTGCGGACGGGATGGGTGAAGGCGATCGCGTCTATTGTGGTGGTTCTGTTGGCGGGGAGTTCTGTAGCGCTGGCTGGCCCCATTGGCTTTGTGGGACTGGTGATTCCTCATATGGTGCGCTTTTGGGTAGGGGTGGATTACCGTTGGATTTTGCCCTACTCGGCCATTTGGGGGGCGGCACTGCTGTCGATCGCCGATTTGGTGGCTCGTCTGGTGATTCGACCGCAGGAGTTACCCGTGGGCATTATGATGGCGATTCTGGGTGCGCCCTTCTTTGTGTATTTAGCGCGATCGAAGGTGGCGAAAGGAGTGTCATGACCTCAATATCGTCACTGGAACAGTAAGTATTCAACTGGAACCCAAGCTCATGAAGTTTTTTGGGCTTTGCTGAATTCAGCTATGAAATGTTATGTGGCGGCGTAGCCACCACATAAGGTGATCTCTGAGAAAGAAAATCCCAGATTTGTTGTGGTGTGGCTTTGCCCCACCACAACAAATCTGGGATTTTCTTTTATGGAAATGTCCTAACATTTCATAGCCCCGATCCGCAACCCCGCTTTTTTGACTGAGGATTCTTCCCACCAAAGTGAACGCTTGAACCCGCTGATTTATCCGTATGAGTGGCAAACCCTTTGCCTTTCTTCCCTCACCTTCCTCCCCTATAATGAAGGTGGTTCAAGCAGACTCCAGCCTTGAGAGGTTTTGAGCATGACACAAACTGCACCGCGATCGACATTGATGACGGTAGAGGAGTATCTGACCTATGACGATGGTACAGATACTCGCTATGAGCTGGTGGATGGAGAACTGGTAGTAATGCCTACGGAAAGTCAGAGCAATTTGAATATTGCGAAGTATTTGCTGTTTGAGTTGGCCAAACATTTGCCGATCGCCCTAATTGCGATGGCAACCGAGGTTGAAGTCTCGGGTAGACGAGCAAAGAGCCGTGTCCCTGATTTGATGGTGCATTCTGAAGAGTCTTGGGCAGCCCTATCAGGTGGTAAACGAGCGATTCTACTGCGAGACATGCCGCCGCCTGCGCTCGTCGTTGAGGTTGTCTCTCCAGGGCAAGAGAATCGCGATCGAGACTACCGCTACAAGCATACCGAATACGCTGCCCGAGGTATTAATGAATACTGGATTATTGATCCGGAGATGCAGCAGATCACACTCTGCCTATGGGTTAGTGGACAATATGAGGACAGGGTTTATACAGGCGAGACTCCGTTACAGTCTACGATCGTCCCTGCGTTTACCTTAAGTGCTGCCGAAATTCTAGGCTTTGGACAAAATTAGTTTTTCAAATCGCCCGTTTTTGGATCAAAGTCCGAAGTTGAATAGACATTGCTGTTTCCACTTCCTTACACTAACGAATTGATAGATCAGAAAATCGACAATTTTTGTAGGGTGCGTTGTCTCCAAAGGGCATTACCAATGTGACCACGCGGCAACCTTTGAGCGAACTTTATGCCAACTTTACCTTTGAGGCCGGAAGCTATGGATTGCTTCAGCCCAGCATTGATTTATCAGAGCCGCTGACTGAAGATGACACTGCACTTTTTCGTTTCATTGCCAGCTATCAGAATGCAGATGGAGTTCAAGATTTTGTCAATAAAGGTCTAACCGTGACACAGATTCGGGAGTTGCGATCGGAGGGAGTCGGAAGTGAAGAGTAGGACTTGGGATGAAGGTTAATCTCTCGATCGCCTCCCGCCTGCACCTCGTCTGGATCGCCACCGTCTGCGGCAAACTCAAAACCGACTTTCGCTACTCCAACACCCTCGGCTGGAACACCTTCCCCGTCCCCACCCTCACCGATCAAAACAAAGCCGACCTCACCCGCTGCGCCGAAGACATCCTGCTTGCCCGCGAACACTACTTCCCCGCCACGATCGCCGAGATGTACGACCCCAACAGAATGGACAGCGAATTTCCCTTAGTGCGGGAGGCACACGATCGCAATGACGAAACCTTAGAGCGCATCTACATCGGTCGCCGCTTCAAAAACGACACCGAACGCCTGGAGAAACTGTTTGAGTTGTACACTAAAATGACCAGTCAGCAGGCTGCACCCCAAAAGTCTTCCAATCGTAAACCCAAAGGAGGTAAGTGATTATTGCAGAAGTCTAAATATTAAAATTAGAGCCAATAATCGGAGGGTACAACAATGTTTGCAGTTTCAAGTCAGCCAATCAAACTCACACCTACTGAATATTTCGCTTGGGAAGAGCAGCAACTCTGTCGCCACGAATACATCAACGGTGAAGTCTACGCGATGAGCGGAGGAACCCGAAACCATAGTCGCATTGCCTTGAAATTCGGAGCCTTACTAGATAATCACTTATCTGATCGTAGCTGTGAGGTCTTTAACTCTGATTGTCGGGTGAAAATTTTCGAGACTGATGACTATACCTACCCCGATGTTAGCGTTAGCTGCGATCGTCGAGATAAAACCACAACTCAATACATTACCTATCCTTGTTTGATCGCTGAAGTTTTATCGGATAGTACAGAAGCCTATGACCGTGGCAACAAGTTCGTTCGCTATCGCCAGAATCCGCAATTACAAGATTATGTATTGGTCAGTTCGCAGGAAATTGCGATCGATCTTTATCGTAAAAACGAAAACGGGCGATGGGAGATCATCAATTATCGGGCTGGAGATATAGTCGAATTGCAATCCGTAAACTTGAGCTTCCCCATTGAGCAAGTGTATCGCGGGATTGATTTTTCGGAAGTTTCTGTGGAACCGACCACGCCCGAACAATAGCTAAAAAAAATCTATGAGTAATCCGAACACCAAAGGCGCACTTTCAGCGAACGCCATTCCCGCCGTTTCCGTCACCTACGCCCAAGACGGCACCTCCACCTGTCCTAACGCCCTGGGAATGCGCCCCATGCAGGAACGCGCCTACCAAAAGCGCGGCGAACAATACCTGCTGATCAAATCACCCCCCGCCTCTGGCAAAAGTCGGGCACTGATGTTCATCGCTCTCGATAAGCTGGAGAACCAGAAGCTCAAGCAAGCCATCATCGTCGTGCCCGAAAAGGCGATCGGCTCCAGCTTCCACAACGAACCCCTGAGTCAGTTTGGCTTTTGGGCAGATTGGCAAGTGGAACCCAAATGGAACCTCTGCGATGCCCCAGGGGGAGACAATGGCGGCAAAGTCGATGCAGTCAAGAAATTCTTCGACAGCGATGCCAAGGTGCTGGTCTGCACCCATGCCACCTTCCGATTTGCCGTAGACAAGTTTGGGGTAGAGGTTTTGGACGATCGCCTGATTGCCGTAGACGAATTTTGAAGTGGTCCCCAAAAACTAGACAGGGGGTTAAGCTACAAAGAGTTTGACCTGAATTGGGGAAATAACCATGAGCAAGAAGCGAAAACAATACAGTGC
>JALOOP010000421.1 GCA_025454315.1 Oculatellaceae cyanobacterium Prado106 | reverse complement strand
GCCGTCGGCGGTGGCCTCGAAGGTGGTTTGCAGCAGCGACAGGGAACCTCCGGGATCTTCGGGGGCGGGGGAGGATTTGCGATCGCTGAGTTCCCGTTTGATGGTGACAATGTTGGTCATCGCATCCATGGAGTTTTGCACGGGAAACACCGTTGCCTCATGCTGATAGGACACGCCACCCTTGCGTTTGCCTTGCAAAATGCCCTGCCAAATCTCACCCTTGGCAATCACCTGCTGAATTTCTTCGTAAATGGCCTGCTCATGCGGTTCGGTGCAAAACAGCGAGAGCGGAGTCTTGCCCAAGGCTTCGTCGCGGGAAAAGCCCGTGATGCGCTCAAAGGCTTTGTTGACGTAGAGAATCTGAAAGTCGGCGTCGGTCACTTCGACAGCGTCCGCCGCTTGCTCCAGGACTGCTGTCGCCAACTCGGCTTTGCGAACCGCTTTTTGCATTTCCGATCGCTGTTTGGCCAGTTTCTCAGCCAATCGTCGCGTATCCGATAGGGTGGTGCCCCGCGCCTGGATCAGCAGCAGAAAATCGGAGATGCTTTCCTTGGAGGGGCGATCAGTGAGCTTGTGCCCCAAGGTTTTCAGGTCATCATTGTCGCTAATCCAAGGAGAACCGAGGAAAAAGATCAGTCCTTTGCGCTCATTGTGGAGAATTTGTCCCTTAAACTGCTGGTGATCATGCAGGGCTTCCAACAGAAAGAGCGATTTAGTTTCGCGGCTAATCGCGTCAAATTCTAGGGGCACATTGGGATGTTTGACCCAAAAGAATTGATCGAGCGCCTTTCCCAGTTCCAAGCCAGGGCAAAGTCGCAGCATGGCTTCGCCGAGGTGCATCAACTGCATCTCCCGGTTGAAGGCCAGGTAGAACGGAAAGGCTTTGGTGAGTAGGTCGGTGGAGAGTATCAATCGAGTGGAACCTTATTCCAACGGGTTGGGCTTCTGGGTGCTGGGCGGCTCAAAATGACTTGACGTTCCGTGGGTCGAGGCATTGTCCTGCAAACCCATTATTTATCTACGGCCTAGAATTCCCTTTTTCCCACCTTCGATTAAGATGTAATGCGGTTTTGAATTTGAGACTGAAGAACTTGGAGCGGGAAAGTCTCTTGCGCTCCCTCGGCCTCTGATTCACCCGGTGCCGAGTAAGCGGTGACGAACAAGCGGTGACAAACAAGCGGTGACAAACAAGGGATTGAGAACAAGCGGTGACGGACGAGGGATTGCGATCGAGGACTAGCCATTTTTCTAGGTGCTGATCCGCCCATTTCTCCGATGTGACCTCACCTTGGAATCTTGCATCCTAGGAGTCATGTGAATTGGGAGAACCAGCCATGACGAATGCTCAACCGGGATTTGGAAGTTTTGCCGATGGGTTTGCCGATGGATTTGCGGATGTGGTTGAACGCGCTGGGCAGGCCGTTGTGGCGGTGCAGGGCAGTCGGCGGATGCCGTCGAGTGGGGTGGTGTGGCGATCGCAACTAATTGTCACCTCCGAAGAAGCGCTGCGACAAGACGAAGACATTCCCGTGGTTCTGGCCGATGGCCGCAGGGTCACGGCACAACTCGTAGCGCGCGATCCGGGAACCGATGTCGCTATTTTGCGGGTGGAGGAAACGGATTTGACCCTGGCTGAGTTGGGGGATTCTAGCCTGCTGCGGGTGGGGCATTGGGGGTTGGCGATCGCCCGTCTCCCCGAAAGTGGTCTGAGCGCCAGCCTGGGAATCATCAGCACCTTGGGTGGTTCCTGGCGTAGTCAGCAGGGTGGACGGATTGATCAACTGATTCGCCCCGACTTTATTCCGGCTCCGGGTTTCTCAGGCAGTGCTTTGGTGAATGTCCAAGGACAAATCGTGGGCATGAACACGACAGGCTCAAGAGGATTGGCGCTGACGATTCCCCGTTCCACCATTGATCGGGTCGTGGATCTCTTCCTCAGCCGGGGACAACTGACTCGGGGCTACCTGGGCGTGGGGATGCAACCCGTCCAACTCCCTGAGAATCTACGCGAAAGCCTCAACTGGTCAGAATCACGCGGTGTCTTGATCGTTAGCCTGGAACCTGAAGGCCCCGCAGCACAGGCTGGCCTGATGCTTGGCGATATTGTCGTATCCCTGAGAGGACAGGCGGTTCAGGATATCCGCGATGTCCACAATACGCTGGAACCGGAGTTGGTAGGGCAACCTCTCCTGGCACAAGTGATTCGCGGCGGTTCATTATTAGAGATCTCGATTGTGGTGGGCGATCGCCCCAGTCGTGACGCTGAACAGGCTGAACCTAGGCGGAGAGGCGGCTGTAGACCCAGACGATAATTTCGTTCTAGCAGTCAGGGGTTTTATGGCTCTGCCATAAAACCCCTGACTGCTAGAACGAAATCCCTTTATCCCACTCGCTGAATTAATCACTCGCTGAATTAATCACTTGCTGAATCAAAATGCCCCACGTTGAACTGTCCTCAGAAATCGAAGGTGGGTCAGATGAATCCTATGATTCTCTCTCAGGCTCAGCCCTGCCCAATCCAGGTTCTGCCCTCCAAACTTCAACCTCAAAAATCCAGCCAAACTCTAAAGTCCCAACGAATCCCCCAACGAACACCTCAATGATTCGGGTCATGATCATTGCCCATTCAGGAATCATGCGGGCAGGGTTGGCCTCGTTCCTTTCAGCCAGCCCCATGCTGTCCGTCGTGGGCACCTTCCCCAGCCTGCTCCCCACTGACCTTGCCGCCCTCAATCCCGATGTGATTCTCCTGGAATGGGATAGCCAGGACGAAGCGGGATTGCCTTGGAGCAACTGGCTCAGCCTGGAGCAGGAAGTACAACTGCCTGCGATCGTCCTTCTCACCGACGAAATGCAAAGCCTCTGGATCACAGAAGCCCTCCGATCCAACGTCCGGGGCATCCTCCCCCAGGATGCCAGTTCCACCGACCTGATCCTCACCCTGGAAGCCGCCGCCAATGGTCTAACCACGCTCCATGCTGATGCGATCGCCACTCTCCTCTCCACCCTCCCCACCGGGCAACGCCCCACTCCCGAAGACCCCACCCTCCAATCCCTCACCCCCCGCGAAATCGAAGTGCTGGGCATGTTAGCCGAAGGATTGGGAAACAAGGCGATCGCCCGTCACCTCACGATCTCTGAACACACCGTCAAATTCCACGTCGGCTCCATCCTCAGCAAACTCAACGCCTCCAGCCGCACCGAAGCCGTCATGCTAGGGGCGAGGCAGGGGTTGATTATGCTTTAGGAGGGAGTGGGGAGTGGGGAGTGGGGAGTGGATGGGTGGATGGGTGGTGGATGGGTGGATGGGTGAAGAAGGGTGGCATTTATCTGTCTAAACAATCTTTTCTTAGGTGATCTCTTTTGTTTAGAAGAAGGATGACATTCACCTATCTAAAAAAATTTCTCTTGGAGGATTTTTTATGTTTAGAAGAAGGATGGCATTCGCCTATCTAAAAAATCTTCTTTTAGAGAGTTTATTGTGTTTAGGAGAAGAAATACATTGAAATACCCATCCATCCATCTATCCACTCTATGCCCCTAGCACCCTGGCGATCGCCCCTAGCCCGTGCCCTGCATCGCAACCGATCCCGAGCGGATGCTCGGTATGTTCAGCTTGCGACGATGAGGCCGGATGGTCGTCCGGCGAATCGGACGATTGTGTTTCGGGATTATTTGCCGGATACGAATCAGCTTCAGTTTGCGGTCGATCGCCGTAGTCTAAAAATTGAGCAGATTGCCCATCAGCCTTGGGGGGAATTGTGCTGGTACTTCTCAGACACCCGAGAGCAATTTCGGTTATTGGGGCAATTAACTCTGGTGCAGGAAGGGCAGGATGATCCGCTGCTAGATAAGGCAAGGCAGGTTCTTTGGCAGAAACTTTCGGATGCGGGACGAGTGCAGTTTTCTTGGCCCGAACCCCGAGAACCGAGAGCCGAGAACGAGGCGTTTCATCCGCCTGCGCCTGATCCGAATATGCCATTGCCTCAGTTCTGTCTGCTGTTGCTAGACCCGGTTGAGGTGGATCATCTGGAACTGCGGGGTGATCCTCAGAATCGGTGGTGGTATGGGCGATCGCAAGATGACCCAACTCAGGAAATCTGGTCAGTCCAAGCCATCAACCCGTAGAACTCAATCCGTGAATGAATCAAAAAAGGGTCAGAAAAGAACTTGTCCTTTCTGACCCTTTTTTGTCTACTCGATGATGGAAATTTTCCAACCTGAAATCAGACTAAATTCCTGATCCATCCAGGAATTGTTCAATGACCTTGTCTCTGAGGCGGCAACTGGCGGTCGATGGCTCAGGCGACGCAGGTTGCTCAGCGTAGAGAGACAGCAGCTTTTCTGGGGAGGTGGGTACGAGTGCAGGCGCAGGCTGGAGCTTCTGGACTTGTTGTTCCAGGGCTTCGATGCGATCGAGCAATGCCCGAATCACTTCCGCTTCGGAGTCGGGCAAACGGCCATGGTCGAGGGGATCAACTCGTTCTCCTGCCCGATAGACCACACGACCTGGAATTCCCACCACCGTGCAGTTAGAAGGGACATCGCGCAGAACTACCGAACCCGCGCCGATGCGAACATTGCTGCCAATTTCGATATTTCCTAGGACTTTTGCCCCGGTGCCAACGACGACATTTTGCCCCAGTGTGGGGTGTCGTTTGCCGCTTTCCTTCCCGGTTCCTCCTAGCGTTACTCCCTGATAAATCAGCGCGTAGTCGCCGATGATGGCTGTCTCCCCGATTACAACCCCCATGCCATGGTCAATGAAGATGCCTTGGCCAATGGTGGCACCAGGGTGAATCTCAACCCCAGTGAGGAACCGGGCAATGTGGGAGATGAGGCGTGGAAAGAAGGGCAAATTGAGCCGAAACAGCCAATGGGCAAAGCGATGAAACAGCAGGGCTTGAAAGCCGGGATAGCAAAACAAGACTTCTAGCCAGTTGCGGGCTGCCGGGTCACGCTCAAAGATAATGCGGTAATCCGCAAGGATGGGACGAAGAATGTTCTTTAGCACAAATGCTTACCCCGCTGAGTCAGGAGTGATGGTCAGGAGTGAGAGTGAGAGCGGCTGATCTGAGCGGCGAACCCATCGACAAGACCCAATTAAGCAGCCTCTGCTCATCACGCCACTGTCGATCATGCCACATCAAGATGATAGAACGCTGAGGATCATCAAAAATTGCGATCGCCCTCAAACCCCTTGATCTTACTCCCGATGGTACCTGGCACAAGTTCGTGAAGCCGACCTTTACAGGGAGGAGTTGGCGATCGGTCTTGGGAGGGGGAAGGGGAAAGGCGAAAGGGGAAGGGGGAAAGGGAGAACACTGAATCACGCATCGAATGTTTCCAAGAAAAATCATGGAATTCCCCACTCCCCACTCCCCACTCCCCACTCCCCATTCCCTACTCCCCATTCCCTAAAACTCATCCCGCTCCTTCAAATGAGTATGAATCGCCTGCAACTCCGACAAGATGGCTCTGAGCAGCTCGTGGGTTTCTGCTTCCGGGTTGGGTTGGACGATTTGCTGAATGGTGACTTCCTGGATGCCAAGGATATCTTTGGCGAAGCGGGCGACTTCATTGGGGTGGAAGAGGAGGGGATCGTCTTTGTTGAGTCGGAGTTCGGGGTTGAGGCGTTGGGGGTTGTAGGGGGGATTGAGGTCATTGGGGTCAGTGTTGGCGTACCGATAAATGGAGGCGCGGGAACGATTGAGGGTTTTTTGGATCATGTCGATCGACATGAGTCCTTGGGGGGTCGAAGTAATATCCATCCTGGGTGATGTTCTATGGAAAAGTGCTGAATACAAAAGGAAAGCGGCTCGAATTTCCCAAGGCTGGGAAACTATGGGGCAAAAACAATGAAATGAGATGGACTTGTATCCCGTATCCCGATGAGGAGTCCAAGATTTATTCCTGGAATATCAAGGATTTATTCCTGAAACATTTCTAGAACATTTTTGGAACCTTTCTGGAACGTTTCTGGAACATTTACATCACTGGAACACTGGAAAGACGACAGAAATTGCGCTCAGTATTATAGCGAGACTCCACAACATTCGCGCAATCCTTCAGCGATCGGGAATGTCGAAGCATCAGGATTCCTGCCAGATCGGCAGGGTGAACCAGAAAGCCGTTCCCTGTCCCACTTCGCTGGTAACGCCAATCTGGCCACCATGCGCCTGGATAATTTGTTGACATAGATACAGTCCCAACCCCAGCCCCACCGATTTTCCTTTGGCAGTGCCCCGAAAGTAGGGATTGAACAATTTGTCACATTGTTCGGGCGGGATGCCGAGGCCATTATCCTGAACCGTGCAGCGAATGGAGTCTTCTTGTTGTTGGGCATCG
>JALOOP010000420.1 GCA_025454315.1 Oculatellaceae cyanobacterium Prado106 | reverse complement strand
ATTCGTCCGTCCGGCGTATGCCCCAGCAGGATCACCCGAGAGGTCTGGTAGGTGGTCAAGGCCAGACTGATTTGTTCTGCGGCCATCCATTCCACAAACTGCCGGGAGGCAAAGACTTCGAGGGGGGTGGAAGGCGAGGCAGAAGGATTCACGGGATAACTCCAAGGGGCGATCGGGGTTCTTTCGCCTGGATTATATCGAATTAACCCCTGGGAGGGCTGCTGGGTCGGGTCAGGAAAGGGTATTTATTGTTTTAGTTGCTTCAGGTAGCTGCTTCAGGCATTGACGAACCTCGCTTGGCAAGCTTATCCCAAGACAGAGATTGGTTGGAGACGTTGACAAAAGCCTGAACAACCCGCTAGATTAAACGTAGTCATAATGATTATGAGTTATAAGCTTTCATTAGAAAGTTATACGAAAAGCTTTATAAACTTTATCGCCCCATTCTTACTTCAGGAGTCCTCCCATGCTGCAAACTCTCCGCCATTTCTACGAAGCGATTAAAACTGCCAAAGCCGAATCGGATGCGCTGGTCGAAGAAGGCCGTCGCATGATGGGTTGGTCTACTCGGAGGCGGCATCGTCGATATCTGGGTGCGGCGGCTTCTAAGCCTGCGACATCGGGGGTCTAGCTTCGTTTGGGCTGTTGAGCCGAACCCTTTAAACCGCAGAGACGCAGAGACGCAGAGAGGAGGAGGTGTGGAGAGGGGCTAGAGGAACTATCTGAGGTCAGAAGCTATAGTTAAGCTCCGGTATCCTCCCTTTCGCCTTTCCCCTTTTCCCTTTCCCCTTCTAACCTCAGAAGCTATAGGCAAGCTCCGGTATCCTCCCTTTCGCCTTTCCCCTTTCCCCTTTCCCCTTCTAACTCTCGGGTGTCTCGGGTTTTAGCAGCGGGAAGGCGACCGCATCTCGGATACTGGCGCAGTCGCAGAGCAGCATGACGAGGCGATCGATGCCCATGCCCATGCCGACGGTGGGGGGCATACCATATTCCAGGGCGGTAAGGAAGTCTTCGTCTACGCTGTTGGCTTCTAGATCTCCGGCGGCTTTGCGGGCAGCTTGGGCTTCGAGGCGATCGCGCTGGTCAATGGGGTCGGTTAGCTCGGAGAAGCCGTTGGCGGTTTCGCGTCCGACGATGAAGAGTTCAAAGCGCTCGACTAGGCCGGGTTTGCTGCGGTGGGGTTTGGCTAGGGGAGAAATTTCGACCGGGTAATCGGTGACGAAGGTGGGTTGGATGAGCGTGGTTTCTACCTTTTGCTCAAAGGCTTCGTTTAGGAGTTTGCCAATGGACTGGATCTCGTCGATTCCGTGGATTCCGGCGGCTTTGGCGGCGGTCTTCGCTTCTTCGACGCTGGTGAACTGGGTGAAGTCTAGACCTGTGTGTTCCTTGACGAGATCATGCATGGTGATTCGTCGCCAGGGGCGGGTTAGGTCGATCGCCTCTCCCTGATAGCTAATTTGCAGTGTCCCTAAAACCTCCTGAGCTGGAACGGTGATCAGTTCTTCGGTCAGATCCATCATGTCCAGATAATCGCCGTAGGCTTGGTAAACCTCAATGGAGGTGAACTCGGGGTTGTGGCGTGTGGAAATGCCCTCGTTGCGGAAGATGCGACCCATTTCAAAGACGCGCTCAAAGCCACCGACGATCAGCCGCTTTAGATGCAACTCGGTGGCGATTCTCAGATACAGATCCATCTCCAGCGTGTTGTGATGGGTGATGAACGGACGCGCATCTGCTCCACCCGCTTCGGTTTGCAGCACGGGCGTTTCAATTTCAATGAAGTTTTTCTCACTCAATAATCGCCGAATGGCTGCTGTAATTAGCGCTCGTCGGCGAAAGGTTTGCTGCACTTCTGGATTAACAATCAGATCCACGTAGCGCTGTCGATAGCGTTTCTCGACATCCGTCAGTCCATGCCACTTGTCCGGCAGCGGCAACAGAGACTTGGTGAGGATTTGGTACTGGGAAACCCCCACCGAGAGTTCGCCCTTGTCTGTTCGGCGCAAGTTGCCTTTGACACCCAGAATATCGCCTGCGTCGGTCAACTGCTTCAGGTGAGCAAAGGCATTTTCCACCTCGGGCATACTCGCCTCAATCTTGCCCTTGTCTAAGTAAAGCTGAATGGTTCCCGTTTCGTCTTGAAGGGTGAAGAAGGCCAGCTTGCCGAAGACCCGGCGCGCCATGATTCGTCCGGCGATCGCCACTTCTATCTCCACTTCTTCACCATTGGGCAACTCTGCATATTGCTGCTGCAACTCTGCGGCATGATGGGTGACTTCCCAGCGATAGGCGTAAGGATTTAGACCTAATGCTTGCAGTTGAGCCACTTTGTCGAGTCGTGTTGAGCGGAGATCTTCGGAGGACATATCAGGAGTAGAGGGGTGGGTGGATGGGGGAAGGGGAAAGGGGAAAGGCGAAAGGGGAAAGGCGAAAGGCGAAAGGGGATTCAGTGGGATGTAGATCGAAGAAGTTCGGGGTTGGTGTTCGTGGGTTCTTCAATAGGATTGAACTAGGATTGAACCACGAAAACGCAGAGAAACCCTTTCCCCCTTCCCCTTTTCCCTTTTCCCCTTTATTGCCCCAAGATGGATGACGCGATCGCCTAATCCTGTTGGCCTAATCCTGCTGAGTGGAGAACTGTCGCGCTCCAACGCTGCAAAGGACGATCGCCACGACTAGCAAAATTGGAATGACGTAGAGGGGGAATTCGCGAAAGGGTAAATAGGCGGCGGCTCTTAGCCCCAGGCTAGTGTAGGTCAAAGGCAACAGATAGACAATCCCTTTAAGCAGGAGGGGGAGATTGCTCGGATCAAAGAAAGTGGCTCCCAGAAAAGACATGGGCACGATCAAAAAGTTATTCAGCAGCCCAACGCCTTCTAGGGATTTGACATTGAGTCCTACAATCACGCCCAGCCCAGAGAAGATAGCGCAATTTAACACTAGAATCAGCAGAAATAGCGGGTTTAAGAAGTTCCACTGTCCGGTAAAAATGACCGCAATCAGCAGCACCGAAGATGAGGTCATTAGCCCCCGCACCACTCCCGCCATCATCTTGCCTAGAAATAGCGCCAATGGACTGACGGGCAGCAATAAAATTTCTTCAAAGGTTTTGGAGTAGAGCCGCTCCCCGCAGATCGAGAAGGTCGTGCCCCCAAAGCTGATGGTCATGGAGGACAGCGCCACCATTCCCGGCAAAATGAACTGCAAATAAGTATCCCCAACCGGAGGTTTGACGGTCAGAGCGCTACCCACCCCCAGCCCAAAGGCCAAAATATAGATCAAGGGCGACACCAACCCCGACGCAATCACCTGCAAAACCCGAACCCGTAGATCCAGCCAATCGCCCCAAAACACCGTCAGACTATCTGATACCAGATGTCCGAAGCTATAGCGAGGGGAGTGAGTGGGCGATCGCATCGAAGACGAAGCAGCCATAGACGGGAATCCTTCTACCAGAACAAAGCCTTTTCATTTGTAGCATGTTAGGGCGGAGGGGAAGGGGAAAAGGGGAAAGGGCGTTTATTGAAGTAATCCTTGAAGAAATCTTTGATCCAGTCGATCGGGAAGACGGGGTTCAAGAAAGACAAAGAGAGGATGCTGCATCTGGTGCAACATCCCCTCTTTGCTTTTTTGGGAAGGATGATTCAGTGGGATGGGGCGCTTTTGCGTCCCATTCGACGAATCACAATCCACGAATCAGAATCGACGCGATTCAATCAGTGGGATTGAATCCATCGAATTTCTAGGACTGGATGAATTGGAATTTATTGAAATTAATTGGACGTTAGATCCTCGGGGCTGAGGTTGCGATCGCGTTGGGCACTGCCGATCGCCCGTTGGGTTTGCTCATTGAGTACTCCATTTACCTCACCGGGGTTATAGCCTCGATTTTGCAGGCGGCGCTGTAGCTCGGCAACACTGTAGCGATCGCTGCTGACCTCGGTGGCGGAGGGGCGGAGGGTGCGATCGCTGGCGCTGGAATTGGAGTTGGAATTGGAGTTAGAGCGAGTCCCTGTAGACTGGGCGCGTTGAAGGGCGGCCTCGACCTGGGAACCGACGATGCCATCGGCATCGAGTCCCTGGGAGCGCTGGAAGGCGATTACGGCGGCTTCGGTTTGGGGGCCAAAGTTGCCGTTGAGCGGGCCGTTGTAGAAGCCCAAGGCTCTGAGGCGATTTTGTAGATCGACCACTTGGGCACCTGTAGACCCTCGACGCAGTAGGCCAGCCGTGGGAGCTGGGGGGTTGGAGGGGCGATCGGTCGCAGGCGGCGTGACGGCACTGGGGGGCGGCGCAATGTCGCTGGCGGGACGACGCAGGACATCGGCGGTGCCAGCACCGACAATGCCATCGGGGGTGAGATTGTTGGCGCGTTGGAACGTGATCACCGCAGCCTCTGTGACAGGGCCAAAGGTGCCAGTGATGGCTCCGCTGTAGTAGCGCAGTTGGGTGAGGCGGCGTTGCAGTTCAGCGACCTGTTCGCCCGTGTCGTTGAGTCGGAGGACGGTGCGAACTTCAGGGTCAGGGGTTTGACGGCCTTCGTTGAGGAGGCGCTGAATCACCGATTGGGTGCCTGCGCCGACAATGCCATCCACGGTCAACCCTTGATCCCGCTGGAGCAGTTCGACGGCGCTGCGCGTTTGCTCACCAAAGAAGCCCGTGATCGCGCCCTGGTAGTAGGCCAAACTGGTCAACCGTTGCTGAAGTTCAGTCACCGCCTCCCCACTGTCACCTTGGCGCAATACGCCTGCTTGGCTAATTAACTGAGGTGTCTGGGCTGGAGAGGTTGGGCTGGGGCTAGCCTGGGGGCTGGCCGCTTTGGACTGGGGATTGGGGCTGGCTTGAGGGCTGGCCGCCTTAGATTGAGGGCTGGGGCTAGCTTGTGGGCTAGTTTGGGGGCTGGCTACAGGGCTTTGACGACTCAGGTTGCTGTCCGCATGGGAAGGGGCAGCAGCATGAAGGGGAGCGGCAGTTACTCCGACACCAAACATCAAAAGCAAAGGCAAGGAAATCAATCGATGGATTTTCATATGAACCCTATGATGCTGATCTGGCATTTTTAGGTTCACATTCTAAGCGATCTTGCCAAGTTTGGACGGTCTTTTGCAGTCAGAATTTTGTGAAAAACTGAAACAATTTGGACAAAAGTTTAGACAAAAGGATGAATAGAAATATCTCAGAAATATTTCTGTTTTGATCCAGAAATTGAATTTTGAAACTAGGGTTTGGGCCAAAAATGATCGATCATCAAGGCGGCAGTCACGGCAAAAGCGGTGATGCTGAAGGCCATTAGGGGATGTTGTCCCTGGCTAATGGCAAAGGAGGTAACGGCTCCTGCACCTAGAGTTGCGGTGATACCTGCGCTCAGCCAATCTTTCTTAGTATGCTTATACATGTTGGGAAACGGGTGGTTGATTAGAGTTGATTGGAAGGGGTAAAAAAATCAGTTCAAAGGATTCCAAAAAATTTTCCAGAAGATTTTCAGAAGATTTCTAGAAGATTTTCCAGAAGATTCTAATTTAACCCCGAGAGGTTTCAATCAACCTATCACTCCCATGAGCCTCGCTGACTCTTTGCTGAGAATCTTGTAATCAAGATTTAGGTTTAGTTGGATTTCTTAACTTGGTAAAGAATTATGTCAAATAGGGTTCAAGGGATGTTTTGAAGGTGGATCAAAAGTTATCCCTGCCCTGTGACAGTTCACGACACCTTGTCCTTAACCTTGTCATCTATCTTAAGAATCATTCAAATCCGTAGAACAGAGGGGTGTCGGAATAAAGTCCACCTGACTTCGCTGCCGAGTTTTTGCCCCTCCGCCCCCAACTTTGGGCGAGCCTTCGAGATGGTTTCATGGAGTCTTCATCGGAGTTTTTATGGAGTAATCCAAGAAGATTCATCGAATTCAAAGTCCCCCAAAGTTGGGGGATTTAGGGGGCGCAAACCCTAGAGGCTTGCGACGGGTTCCATGCCGTTCAAAGTCCACCAAAGTTGGGGAATTTAGGGGGCGCAAACCCTAGAGGCTTGCGACGGGTTCCATGCCGAGTTTGGCAAGGAGGCGATCGACATCAAAGTGATCGGTCATCATTTGGCAGATGGTTTGTACCTTGATGGGTTCATGGAGGCGCACCTGACCAAAGGCGTTGTCAATGATTTCTACGGTGGAGAGGGTGTCGAGATCGACCGAGAGGATGGGAATTTCCAGATCTTCGGCACGGCTGAGGATAGTCGCGGAGGGGGGCAGGTGGCCGGTGAGAATCAGGCATTGGGTGGAGGTTTCCAGGGCGGCGAGTTGGATGTCGGTGCGATCGCCCCCGGTAACAATCGCCATATTCCGCCCCTTGCGAAAATATTCCAGCGC
>JALOOP010000419.1 GCA_025454315.1 Oculatellaceae cyanobacterium Prado106 | reverse complement strand
GAACTAAGATTGGCAGCAGTAGAGTTGGGAATGAAGTTGTGTCAGACAAACGGAGCGGGAAGCGTTGGTTAGTGATTGCGGTGCTTGGGGTGGCTGTACTGGCCTTTGTGGGAGTCTCGGTCTTCCCCTTTGTGGGAGCCTTCAATGCCCCGCAGACGGCTAGCTCTCCGACCGCTACCGCCAGCCCGACCGACACCAAACAACAGCTAGACGATACGGCTCGGGGCTATGAAGCCGTCCTGCAGCGAGAACCCAATAACCAAACGGCACTTCGAGGTTTGGTGGATGTGCGGATTCAGCAGCGAGATATTAAAGCGGCGATCGCCCCCCTCGAAAAATTAGCGGCGCTCAACCCGGATCAAGCCGATTACAGCATCCTGTTAGCTCAGGCCAAGCAAGAAGTCCAAGACCCGGAAGGGGCAGCGGAGGTGTACCGTCAAATTTTGGCGAAGCAGCCTGGTAACGTCAATGCCCTCAACGGTCTGGTGGATCTGTTGTTGAAACAACAGCGACCCGAAGCCGCAGTCAGCTTGCTGGAAGATACGCTGAAAACAGGGGAACAAACTAATCAGATTCGTCCGGGCAGTGTCGATCTGCTGACGGTGCAGGTGCTGCTGGGGCAGGTCTATGCCACCCAGAAGCGCTACGGTGAGGCAATGGCGGCTTTTGATCAGGCGATCGCCCGTGACAAACAAGATTTTCGCCCCGTCATTGGCAAAGCCCTCGTCCTCCAGGAACAGGGCAAGGACGCAGAAGCAAAGCCCCTCTTCGCAACGGCTGAAACCTTGGCTCCCCCAAATCTCAAAGACCGGATCAAAGCCTTGGCTGCTGGCCCTTCGCCCTCTCCGGCTGTGGGGGCTAGTCCTGCTCCAGGCAGTAGCCCTGCCAGTAGTCCTGCCAGTAGTCCTGCGGCCACTGCCAGTCCGGCTCCAGCGGCCAGTCCGGCTCCGACGGCTAGTCCTACCCCGTAACCGTGAATCTTTATCTCTCTTCAGTTAGGGATCGTGGATAGATCACTTAATAGATGGCTTAGTGGAGTTCGATCGCCCAGTTCCACCAAAATTCATCAGCCATCCCAAATCTCAAATTGAATCAATTTCCGGGAAAGCCTTTAGGGAATGTACGGTGTGCATTTTCTAGAGGCTTTTTCTGAAAGGGGGGGAGTGCGATCGCCCTTCCTCAAAGTCGATAGCTCATCGGGCAATGTGGGCATTCTGAGCAGTGAGTTTTTTCTCGATGAATATTCCCTTGACAATGCATTTCATTGGCGCTTGTTGTGGGGAATTCAACCGGGAATTCAACTTGGGGTGACGGGATCGATGGGGCAAGCTATTTTGGCTCCTGTGGTATCTGGGTCACCCTGGTGTGCAATGACCTCTGCTGAGCAACTGCCATGACCCCAGACGGCGAAAAGGCTTCTGCCAAAATCAAAAATCTGATTCGAGCCGGACTGCGGCTGATGAACCTGCGATCGGAAGAGAGCGGCAGAGCATTTCTGATGTTCGGCTTCTATACGCTCTCCACCGTTGGCATCCTCTGGTTTGAGGTCAGCGTTGCGGCCTTGTTTATTGGGGAATATGGGGCGACGACCCTGCCCTGGATTTATATTGCGGGGGCGGTGATTGGCTCCGGAGCGGGCTTTTCCTATTCCTGGATTCAAACGAGGCTGCCCCTCAGCCGCGTCCTGGTGCTGACGGCGGCGCTGATGGCCATCCCCATCATCCTGTTTCGGGTGAATGTGGAAATTGGGCTGCTGGGTGGAGCCATGATTTTTTTGGCGAGGCTTTGGCTGGAAGCGATCCATGTAGTGAGTGAGCTAAATACTTCCATTTCGGCCAACCAGCTTTTCACGGTGAGAGAAATTCGTCGTGCCTTTCCCTTGATTAGCAGTGGAGTGCTGGCGGCGGATGTGGTCAGTGGGTTTTCCCTGCCGATTTTACGCGCCTGGTTGGGATTGCCCAATGTGATTTTCCTGGCGAGTGGGATGCTGCTGGCCAGTGCAGGCTTGATGCTGTACATCACCCAAGCCTATAAGCCCTTCTTTCCCGAGGCTCCTCGCCGACGCACCGCTCAGGAAAAGCAGCAGGACTTTACGGTGAATCGGCTCAAGGGCGCACTGTGGGTCTATGTCAGCCTGGTGGTGACTTTCTTTGTGATGGTGCAGGTGGTTGCCGTTCTACTGGACTTTCAGTATCTCAATCAGATTGAACTGAATCTGAATGTGCGAATCGAGCGAATTGCTGACTTTATGGCGCTATTTAGCGCTTGTCTGGGGATTTTTGAGTTGATTACGCAGTGGTTTTTGCTGGGACGGGTGATTGAACGGTTTGGCGTGTTTTTGATTGCGGCGGTGCCGCCTGCTTTGCTGGGGCTGGTCAGTCTGTTGACCTTGGGCGGGCTGCTGAGTCAGTTTGCCGGGGTGGTGGCGCTGAAATTTGTCGATGAACTGCTTCGCTATACGCTGGTGGCCAGTATTGGCCCGGTGCTGTTCCATCCCATTCCCAATGCCAACCGCAGCCGCATCCAGTCTTTTGTGCGGGGGATGGCCGAGCCGATGTCGATCGGGTTGACGGGACTCGGCATTTTGGCAGCGGTGAAGCTGCTCCGATGGCTCTCGGGTAGCCACGATGCGGCGGTGCTGCAACCGCAGCAGAGTAAGATCTTTCTGGTGTTGACGGCGCTTACGGCCTTTTTGTGGATTGCTTCGGTCTGGTTGTTGCGATCGCGCTATGTGCAGATTCTGGTGCTGGGTGCCGAAGAAGATGGGCTGCTGAACCTGCCCAAGGCGGAACTGAAGAACTTTAAGCGGGGTGTGGTAGAGTCGCTGAATCGCTCGACCGATGAAGATGAGAAGCGATCGTGCATTAACCTCCTGATGCAGCATGAGCTAAAAACCATTGGCGAGGTTCTGTCTCCAATGCTGAGGGGCTTTTCGGCAGCTTTGCAGAAGCAGAGTTTAGAGGCCATGCTACATTACCCCAACCCCAATCATTTACCCGGTGTGAGAGATTTGATTGCCTCAAAGTCGCTCCATCCCGAAGTGTTGGCATTGGCGCTGAAGTATATCTGGCATACCGATAGCGCTCGGGACTTTCAGCAGTTGCGCCCCTACCTGCAACCGAACGTTGACCCGGTGGTGCGGGGGATGGCAGCTTCGTTTATGCTGCGCTGGGGCGAGGCGATTCAAAAGTCTGAGGCCACCGCCACCCTGCGACGAATGTTGACCCACAAGCAGGAACGGGAGCGGGTGATGGGATGCCGCGCTCTAGGGGAAGCGGTCTATTTGCAATCGCTCCGCTTATATATTGAGCCGCTGTTGACGGATGAATCGCTGCGGGTGCGCTGTGCCATGCTAGAAGCGATCGCCGCCACCCACCTCGACGACTACTACGATGCCCTGATGCGGGGTTTCCAGTTTAAGTCCACGCGGGATGCCGCACGGCGATCGCTGATCCGCCTCCAGGATGAAGCCCTGCCCCTGCTGACCGAATTTGCCGCCGATGTCTACAAAGCTGAAGGCACGCGCTACCAAGCCTGGAGAACCATTGGCCAGATTGGCACCCCCGATGCCATTAATTTGCTGGTGAAACACCTAAAGACCGCTTGGGGTACCCATCGCCGCAGTTTGCTCAAAATTCTGCTGCGGTTGCCCCAGGAATCGGGCATTGATGCGATCGCCGACAGCATTGGCAGACCGGGCGTGGAACTGATGATCAACCAGGAACTCGGCTTTTTGGCGCATCTGTACGCCAGCTTGCAGGATCTGAACCTGGATCAGAATGACTCTGAGTTTGCGCCCATGCTGTATCACGCCCTCAAGGATTCCGAGCAAGACACGATCGAGCGCGTCTTCCTGCTGATGCAGTTTCTCCATGAACCCACGACCATTCAGGCGGCAGCCCTGAGCTTACAGAGCGATGCCCGTGAGAGCGTGGCGCAGGGGCTAGAAATTCTCGACAACACGCTGCAAATTTCCAGCAAACTGGCGGTGCTGAATGTTCTCGATCGCCAACCCGACGAAGACAAACTGCAAAGTTTGGAGGAAATTGTCCCCTATCAGCCCTTGTCCCCCAGTCAGCGGTTGCGGCATCTGGTGGATCTGCGGCACTTTCTTTCGGATTGGGCCTTGGCCTGCTGCCTGCATCTGGCGCGGGATGTGCGCTGGAGTTTGACGGCGGATCAGACCCTGGCCTGTTTGCAGAACCCGACTGGGTTTGTCCGCGAAGCGGTTTTAGCCTACCTCAAGGTGGCTTCACCCCGGAGCTTGCCCACCCTGTTACCTGCCCTACAACAAGATCCAAATCCCCTAGTGGCGGCTCAAGTTCAGCAAATGATGGCAGAATTAGGACTGAGTTCTCTCGAAACGTCCGACCCCGATTCTCCCTTGAATTCTCGCCCTGTGAATTCTCGTCCTGCTTCGCCGTTGCAACCCTTGGCGTTTTCTTGAATCGGATGCTTTGTGCCCTGATTTGCCCCTTAATTTGCTCTTTGATCCGCGCCCCCGACCGGCACCGAGTCTGCTCTGTGATCTGCCCTCCTACGTTTGCTTCCCTATCCGCTTATGCTCAGCAGCGTTGATCGTCTCCTGTTTGTTCGCAAGGTCAATATTTTTAATGAATTGCGCGACGATTTCTTGGTTCGTTTGGCATCGGTGATGCAAGAACTGAGCTTTCCCGCTGGGCATCCGATTGTCAAATACGGCGAGGAGGGGCGATCGCTCTATATTATTGTGTCAGGCCGAGTGCGGGTACATTTGGGCGATCGCGAACTTGCCGAACTGGTTCAGGGACAATGCTTTGGCGAAATGTCGGTGTTTGACGCTGAACCGCGCTCAGCTTCGGTGACGACCCTGGAAAGCTGTGAATGTCTGACGCTCACCCAGCAGCATCTTTATGAGGCGATCGAAGAAACCTCGGGTCTGGCCATCAACGTGATTCGTCTGCTGTCTCGCCGTATTCGAGGCATCAACCAGGAAGTTGACACCTTGAAAGACGAGATGAGCTTGATCAAGCCCAATCTGCATTTCTAGCGTTATCATCTCAAAAACTGGCGTTTTTCTGCATTTATTGAAGCTTTGACTTCTTAAAGCTCTAATTGATTGAATTGCTTGCAACTGTTTTCTTGAAGCTGTAAATCTTTTGCAACTGGAAGGTCAAGCGATCGCATGAACCGCATTCCCCCCGCCCCCGGCCAGGAATCCGTCTGGGACTACCCCCGTCCCCCCCGCCTGGAAGATTCCACCCAACATATCCAAATCCAATTCAACGATATTCTCCTGGCCGACACTCACCGCGCCAAGCGAGTCCTGGAAACCAGCCATCCTCCGGTCTACTACATCCCCCCCGAGGATATCCAGATGGCCTACCTGCAACTCACCCCCCGCTCCACCTTCTGCGAATGGAAAGGTCGCGCTGGCTACTACACCCTCCAAGTCGGCGACCAACGCGCCGAAAATGTCGCCTGGTTCTACCCCGACCCCACCCCCGATTTTGCCCCCATCCAAAACTACATCGCCTTCTACCCCAGCCGAATGCAGGCTTGCTTTGTCGATGGCGAACTGGTCACCGCCCAACCCGGCGATTTCTACGGCGGCTGGATCACCAGCAATATCGTTGGCCCCTTCAAAGGCTCAGTCGGCACCTGGGGCTGGTGATCCCTAAGTTCGAGCAACTCCCTTCGACACCTGATGGTAGGTTTTCTGTATGGCAGCAAGCGGCACTTATACTGAAGCACTTTCTAGTGGCGGAAACCTAACTATCACAAGCAGAAACTGGTCTATCGAGTACTACTTTCCCGGCCCTGACCTTCGATACAAAGGGACATTCGTATCAGTTAATGAGCGAGACGTGAAAGACCATATCCAAGCGTTCCAGGACAACTGGGCAGAATACGAACAAATGAGGGCTATGGTGCCTAATGGGACAGAGGTAGAAAAAAAAGGACAGTCAGGTATGGTTATCCGCGTAGGTGGATATTGGCCTGGTGTTTCACTCCGCAGTTACCACATGCCGCTTTCAGGTCGTGGACAAATTGATAAGGTCATTGCTGATTATCGGTATGCCTTGGATCGCGCACCCGCTATCCAGAAGTTTTTAGCTTCGATCTAATGGCAAAGCAGATAACTTTAGTGTCGTATTCAATGTCATAAGATTCCAGCAAAATAATTCTTTAAGGCAGGCGATCGCCGAACTTCCGGCTGATGCCACCTCAGTTTCCCAATCCTAGGCTGAAAATACCGTTTGAATCTTGGAAAAAATCAAAGGCAATCGCCCCATCCCGATCCCCCATCCCCCCACTCCCCACTCCCCACTCCCCACTCCCCACTCCCCACTCCCCTCTCCCCACTCCCCACTCCCCACTC
>JALOOP010000051.1 GCA_025454315.1 Oculatellaceae cyanobacterium Prado106 | reverse complement strand
CCAGTTCATTCGGGCAGGAACTTATCGCAATGTGCTGCTGATTGGGGCGGATGTGCTATCGCGCTGGGTGGATTGGAGCGATCGCCGTACCTGTGTCCTCTTTGGTGATGGTGCTGGGGCAGTCGTCATGCAGGCTGAGACAGGGGGCGATCGGCTCCTGGGCTTTGAGATTCGCAGTGATGGCAGCCAGTATGATTGTCTGACGCTGGGCTATCAGGGAACTCCTAAGCCTCTGGTGAATGGCATTGAGGTCGAACAAGGGACTTATCAAGCGATCGCCATGAACGGCCAAGAAGTCTATCGCTTCGCAGTGAAACGAGTCCCTGAAGTCATTGAAAAGGCTCTGTATCGCGCCAATCTTTCCACCCAACAGATAGACTGGCTGCTGCTACACCAGGCCAATCAGCGGATTCTCGATGCGGTTGCCCAGCGGCTGAAGATTCCTGACGAAAAGGTGATTAGCAATATGGCCAACTATGGCAACACCTCTGCGGCCTCGATTCCTCTGGCTTTGGATGAAGCGGTGCGGCAGGGAAAGGTGCAGGCTGGCGACGTGATTGCAGCTTCAGGGTTTGGAGCAGGTTTGACTTGGGGAGCGGCAATCTTCCGCTGGGGAAGAGGGTAGATCAGTCGGGGGATTTAATTTAAGCGCAGAGACGCAGAGACGCAGAGGGGAGGAAGGGGGAAGGGAAAAGGGGAAGGGGAAAAGGCGAAAGGGGGCACCCATCCACCCATCCACTCCCCACCCCCCTATCTCCCCACTCCCCACTCCCCACTCTCTACTCCCCCCTTTGTTCTTTACTTTTGAAATTGAATATGACAAAAACTGCATGGGTTTTTCCGGGACAAGGGTCGCAGGCGATCGGCATGGGTGCTGATTTGTTTGATTTGTCTGCGGTACAAGAGAAGTTGGAGCAGGCTCAAGGGATTTTGGGCTGGTCGATTGCGGAGATTTGCCAGAGTCCGGATGATTTGGTGTCTAAGACGCGCTACACCCAGCCCTGTCTCTACACGGTGGAGAGTTTGCTGGTGGATTTGATGCAATCTCAAGGGCATCAGCCGGATTTTGTGGCGGGGCATAGTTTGGGCGAGTATGTGGCGCTCTATGCGGCGGGTGTGTTTGATTTTGAGGCGGGGCTGCGGCTGGTGAAACAGCGGGCAGAACTGATGGACAATGCCTCGGAAGGGGGAATGGCTGCACTGCTGGGGTTTGACCGGGCGCAGTTGGAACAGCAGATTGCCCAGACCCCTGGCGTGGTGTTGGCCAATGATAACAACGAGGCGCAGGTGGTGATTTCGGGGACGGCTGAGGCGATCGATGCGGTGATTGCTCAGGTGAAGACGAAGCGATCGGTGAAGCTGAATGTTAGCGGGGCGTTCCATTCGCCGATGATGGCGGGGGCGGCGGCAGAGTATGAACAGTTGCTGGCTGAGGTGGAATTCCGGGAAGCGCGGGTGCCCTTGCTGTCGAATGTTGATCCGAGTCCGGCGATCGCACCCCAAATCCTCAAAGAGCGTCTCCAAAAACAGATGACGGGTTCGGTGCGCTGGCGCGAGATTACGCTGCGATTGCCCCAGGAAGGGGTGACTGAAATTTTAGAGATTGGGCCTGGAAAGGTCTTGGTCGGCATCATGAAGCGCGGTTGCCCTGATGTAACCTTTGGGAATCGCAGTTTAGCCGCTGAAATTTTGTGAATTAGCTTGTAAATCTGAGTCGCGTTTCTACGGCGGGTTGGTTTCTTCTAAATTAATCGACTGTATTCATTTCATTCATTTTGCTTTATGCGCGATCGCGAACCCCTCGTCAGTCTGATGTTCTACCACCTGTTCAAGTGGTCGATCGTCAGTCCGATGCTGTACGCCTATTTTCGGGGGCGGATTGAGGGGGCAGAGAAGGTGCCGCAGCAGGGGGGATTGATTGTGGTGGCCAATCACGCTAGTGACTTTGACCCGCCGCTGTTGTCGAACTGTATGCGGCGACCTGTGTCGTTTATGGCCAAGGAAGAACTCTTTCAGGTTCCGGTGTTGAAGCAGGCGATTCAGATTTATGGAGCCTATCCGGTGAAGCGGGGGTCTGCCGATCGCAGTGCCATTCGAGCCGCGTTGGCTCAGTTGGAGGCAGGTTGGGCGGTGGGATTGTTCGTGGAAGGTACGCGCACACCGGATGAACGGATTTCCAATCCCAAACTGGGAGCAGCCATGATTGCCGCGAAGGCACAGGTGCCGCTGCTGCCTGTGAGTTTGTGGGGCACGTCCAAGATTATCGCTAAAGGTAGTCCCTGGCCACGTCCTGCCCCGGTTACGGTAAGAATCGGTGATGTAATTCCGCCTCCGAGTTCGACGAAGAAGGAGGAATTGACGGAGGTGACGAATCGTTGTGTGGAGCAGATTCATCGGCTCCATGACTTGGGTCGGTAGGGTGGTGCTGAGGATGTAGGTTTTGGAATTTAAACCGCAGAGACGCAGAGAGGGGAAGGGGAGAAGAGGAAGGTCAAGGAGATATGGGTGTTTATTCGTTGCCCCATCATGGATTCCGTCCAAGATTCCCCCTACTCCCAACTCCCTACTCCCCACTCCCCACTCCCCACTCCCCACTCCCTTTCACAACCAGGAGATAAACGATGTCCGACTTACGCGATGAAATGGCTCAATTGGTGGATGAGGCGGAGTGGGAATGGCTGATGCCGCATGTGGGGCGGGATGCGGTGGTGATGGTGGATGGGGAGTTGGATTTGGTGGAGGTGGGGGTGGCGATCGCATCTGATAATGTCACCACGGTTCAACAGTGGATTGCCCAGCAGCAACTCTATAAGCCTTCTCCAGAAAAGGTCGCTGAGCTAAGCCAGGATACAACCCGTCGCTTTCATGCTTTAATTGTCCAACCCTATGTTCTAGTGCAGGACTTGACCCAGTAGCGATTCTCGGCATTTCTAGGTCAAAATATCAGACTAAATCTAAGAGAAAAATTTATATGAACGCTCTGTCAATTCCCACTTGGATTATTCATGTCTCCAGCGTTCTGGAATGGGTGGTTGCCATCTGGATGATCTGGACGTACAGCGAAGCCACGCAAAATCCGGCTTGGCGCAGTCTTTCCTTTGCTATGCTGCCTGCCTTAATTAGTGCGATGTGTGCCTGTACCTGGCATTTCTTTGACAACGATCTATCGCTCACCTGGTTAGTCACTGTACAAGCCGCAACTACCCTCATCGGCAACTTTACCCTGTGTGGAGCCGCCTGGTGGATTTGGCGATCGACGCAAGCCAAAACGCCAGAGTAAATCCTCAAGCTGTGACTAGAACCGTAGGCGATGGCGGTAATTATGAACCGACTCGACAATGCCGATCGCAATAAAGTTGGTCAACAAGGACGATCGCCCATAGCTCAACCAGGGCAACGGAATCCCGGTGACGGGGGCTAGCCCGATCGTCATGCCAATGTTGACCACCACCTGAAACACAATCATGGATAAAACTCCGATCGCCAGCAGCGATCCAAAATTATCCTTAGAGTTCTGCGCGATAATCACCAACCGCAGACAAACCAGCCAGAACGCCACCAGAATTGCAATACAGCCAATAAATCCAAGCTCTTCCCCAATGGCTGAAAAGATGAAATCGGTATGCTGCTCGGGGATGAAATTAAGTTGCGTTTGGGTGCCTTGATTTAATCCTCGGCCAAAAAGCTGTCCTGCGCCAATGGCAATCCGTGACTGAATCAAGTGATAGCCACCGCCGAGCGGATCTTTATCGGGGTCTAGGAAGAGGGCGAGGCGATCGCGCTGATAAGGTTTCAACACGTATTCCCAAGCGAACTTTCCCAAACCTCCCGCTACCAAATTGACCACCGCCGCACCCAACGCGCCGTATCTTGGCCAAGGTAGCGTTCTCCAGGCAATCAAAATCATTAGGGCAATCCAGGCGAACCAACCGGGCAGAAAAATTCCAAAGAGAATGGCAGAGGCGATCGGCGATATCAGCAGCAGCAGCCAGCCCGGATTAGCATTAGCCCAGTAGAGCATCCCCAGGGTAATCGCCCCAAACACCAGCGAAGTTCCCAAGTCCGGCTGAAGCATAATCAGCACCCAGGACAAAGCCGTGATGCTCAACCCTTTAATCACCATCCCTAGAGAAGAGGCTCCATGTTCTTGCAGGGCAGAGGCTAGCGTAATAATCAGCACAATTTTGGCAAATTCAGACGGTTGAAAGCCAAAAGTGCCGATATATAGCCAACTCTTCGCGCCATTCACCTCGGTTCCCACAAGGGGTACCAGCAGCAACACTCCATTCATGATGCCGTAAATGATCCAGCACCACTGAATCAAGTTTTCGTAGCGCCAACGCGCCAAGCCTAGGGCAATGCCAATGCCAATCAACCCCGCTAGCCAATGCTGCCACCATTCCGTGATACCCCGGTGGAGTTCTGTGCTGCGAATGGCAATGCCGCCAAAGATAGTGAGTGCAATCGCCACCCAAAACAACAGCCAGTCCATTTCCTGCCAGGGCTGGGTCATGGCTTTCCAGTTAATTCGACCAAAGGACTTCTGAAGCATGGACGGGGGAGGGGGGTGGAGAGGGGAAAGGGAAAAGGGGAAAGGGGAAAGGGGGGGAATTGGAGGGGTGTTTTGGGCTTTTGTCTTTGGTGCGTCTTCAGAGGAAATTAGCGAAGCATCTGAGAACTTTTCCCTTTCGCCTTCCCAGGGAAATCAGCAAATGGTCAAGAATCTTTCCCTTCCCCTTTCGCCTTTTCCCTTTCGCCTTTCGCCTCCTCCCATAACTTCACTCGCCTTCAGCCCATTTCCTGATCTGCCCTAGGAGAGGGCGGCGACGGAGACGCGGGCGGCGATTTGTTGGGCGATCGCAGTCAAAGCCTTGCCAGATGCTGAATCAGGGGCATCGACGACGATGGGGATGCCGCGATCGCCCCCTTCCCGCACAGGCATTTCTAGGGGGATGCAGCCTAGGAGCGGTAGCCCTAATTCCTTCGAGGTTCGTTCGCCGCCGCCAGAACCAAAGATATCGTATTGGCGATCGGGCAGATCGGGCGGGATGAAATAGCTCATGTTCTCGACAATGCCTAGGACAGGCACCTGCATTTGCTGGAACATTTTGAGTCCTCGACGGGCATCCAGCAGGGCAACGGTTTGGGGTGTGGTGACAATGACTGCACCCGCCATCGGCACTGCCTGAGCTAGGGTCAATTGTGCGTCGCCTGTTCCGGGAGGCATGTCCACGATCAGGTAATCGAGGTTGCCCCACTGCACCTGATAGAGAAACTGGCGGATGATGCCGTTGAGCATGGGGCCTCGCCAAATCACGGGCTGATCTGGGTCGATTAGGAATCCCATAGAAACCAGCTTGACACCGTGATTGAAGGCGGGTTCTAAGACTTCGCCTTGGGCACCTTGTTGCACCATGACTTTGGCATCGGCTAGACCCAGCATGGTTGGTGCGTTGGGGCCGTAGATGTCAGCGTCGATGAGGCCGACTTTTGCGCCAGCTTGGGCGAGGGCTACCGCCACGTTGACGGCGACGGTGCTTTTGCCGACTCCACCTTTGCCGCTGGAGATGGCCAGAATATTTTTGACTCCGTCAATGCCCGTGCGATCGGGGAGTGCCTTTTGCTGTGGGGTTTCTGCGGTCACTTCCACGTCAATGTTCTCGACGCCGGGGAGGGTTTTGATGGCGCGTTCGCAGTCTTCGACGATGAATTGGCGCAGGGGGCAGGCGGGAGTGGTCAGCACGAGGGTAAAGCTGACATTGCCGCCGTCAATTTTGACATTGCGGATCATATTAAGTTCGACCAGGCTCTTTTGTAGCTCTGGGTCTTGCACAGGACGCAGGACTTCCAGGACAGAACCGGGGCTGAGTGTATTGGGGATCGTATCAGGCATGAGCGTCCTCCTCCCGCGTTGCGAACAACCGAGAATTTAATAAATACAATTTTTAACACCTTAAATTTTACCGTGAATTCGCTCAGCCTTTGGGCGCAAGACTTTTCCCTGGTTCAGCTTACGATCAGAACTTGCTTGCGATCAGAACTTTATGGATTCCCGTCGCGCTTAACTCGGGTTGTGGCGCATCAGTTCCCAACTAGCTGACTCTCGACAAACCGATGGCCTAGGCAAATGACGAAGAGAGAGAAACCCAGGAGGTCGGGGTTGGGGATGCGGGGGAGTTGGGTGCGATCGCTCCTCCCCTCCCGAATAGAGCGATCGAGCAGTAACCTTTCTTGCTCAGCCGCATGAGCCAACTCACTAGCGACCCGCGCCGCATAGGGACGAATAATCGACCAAATCAACGGCGACAGCCAGCCTTTGAGCGTGACCGAATAGGAAACCTGAGTGCCGCAGAGGGTGGATTCCACCCGGTAAGTAACTCGCTCCTCCACTCCAGGAATGGCTAGAATCCTGACGCTTAGCAACTCTCCCGGTTCGACATGCTCCACAAAGATATGCATGGACATAATGGGAAAGAGACGGCTGACGGCCTGGTAAATCAAACCAGGTTTGGGAATTAGGCCATAGGGTACGTTGGTTCGGGTAAAGAGAGGGTGCCAGGAGACATCCGCGAGATCGACAACTTTGCGCCACAAATCGTCCACCGAGGCAGAACTTAAAACCTCATAAGTTTCTACCAGCGGACGCAATCGACAAACATTGTGATGAACGAATCTAGACCAAATGTCCAGCATCGTAGCCTCCCTAGCCAACCTGACGACAGTAGCGTTTCCGATGACCCCCTCTTTCCGGATCTCTAGCTTTCGGAACGTTTGATGCTTTCGGAACGTTTGATGATTGTAGTCCAGAAAACTTAGAGGTCATCCTACCTTGTCTGATGGGCGATCGTCTAATGTCTCCAGGTTTCTCTATCAAGACCTCATGAAGGGGGAAGGGGAGGGGCGAAAGGGGGAAAGGGGCATCTTGGATAGATTCGGGAAGCGATCTGGGTTGGAAGGGGAAGCTCTCTTAGACCTCTTTTGGAACTATCTATAGGCCGCTCTCAATCTATAGGCCGCTCTCAATGATTTCTCTATAGGCTGCTCTCAATGATTTCTTTAAGCTCCTCCTTTCGCCTTTCCCCTTTTCCCCTTCCCCCCTTCCCTCCTAGAACTTGGGCTGGATCGCGAAACGCCTCGATACTGTTGCCTTTGGGCGAATTTGGGCTCGGCTCTTGAGGCTTTCGCGCCTTAGAACCAGACCCGCAATGCCGCCAGTGGCAATGATGTAGATGGGGTTGATGAGAGCGTTCACCAAACAGTCGATCATGTACATTAAGGCCATGATGGCAATGACTGCGGCAGGAGCAACCTTGCGATTAGTCCAGAGTCGAGCGGGATAGCGAACCCAGAACAGGTTAAAAATGGGCATAAGCATGGAGGTGGCAAAGCTGACCAAGCCGACGGTGCCATAGTGTCCAAAGGCGATAATCCAGAGGCTGTCCTGGATGGTCAGTTGGTTGCCGTTGGCATCTCGAATCAGGGCACGCCCCCAGCCACCCCAACCAAAAATCAGTTTTTCTCGCGCTCTGTCCGCCAGAAGCTCCTCGTTGTTGAAACGGAAGGTAATAGAACCCACCCGATCTTCGGGGAGAAATTGTCCCAGGAATTCTAGGAGTTGATCGGTGAAGTAGGTGTTGGTTTCGG
Organism: Oculatellaceae cyanobacterium Prado106; assembly: GCA_025454315.1. Lineage (GTDB taxonomy): Bacteria > Cyanobacteriota > Cyanobacteriia > Elainellales > Elainellaceae > Prado106. The sequence goes on along the minus strand of JALOOP010000051.1, from coordinate 14,163 downwards.
CGTTGATGAACAGGTAAGTGCCGATCGCCGCAATCAGCAGGAAGACGGGAAAGGCGGTGCGTAGTTCTTTGCCGACGTAGAGGAGGGCGATCGCGATCGCCAATAACCCATAGGCTCCGGTTGAACGAGTCAGAATAAAGGTGATGAACAGAGCGCCCACGAGCCATTCCATAGGGATGTTCCACAATTGTTTGATCACCCCAGTTTGCCAGAGCCAGATCCCTGACAACGTTGCCGCCATCATAAAGGCACCGACTGCCAGACCATGTTCCATAAAGACCGTAGGTCTAAACCCGCCTAAGCGCATGGTTTGGCCAAAGTCTGCTCGGGCATGGCCTCCATAGAAGATGCTGTGCAACTGCGGGCTAAGCCGGATTTCGTAGAGACAGAGAGGGATGTAGACCAGACCGCCAATAAAAATCCCAACGGCTAATTCCCGTAGTGCCGTTAAATTGTTGAGATAAATCCGACCCAGGAAGTAGGGCAGCCCCCAGGTAATGGTTTGTGCCAAAACTGCCGAAGCTCCATCGTAGGGACCCAAGTCGTTAGTGATGGAGGATGCGAAGGGACAGAGGCACCAGATGGTCATTGGGATATCGATCCAACTGTACCGAAAGGTGGTGATCCGTCCGACATCAAAGATGACGGTGGCAATGAGGATACCGTAGGCTGTGGCGATTGTTTTGGTGAAGTCGGGCAAGCCAATGATGGGCAACCCGGCCTCTGGCAGAAATAGCCAGGCAACCAGATAGGTGACCACCACGGCTCGACGCGCCGGAAGTCGGGAGAATAAATAGATAATGATTGGAATCCACGCGAACATCACCAGGGGCACCAGCAGAGTCGGGCTGGCAAACGGATTCCCACCAAAGACAAATCCCATAGGTCAAGAACTAGATTTTAGTAAAGGTTGCGCTGTGCTTAGATCTGGGCGTAGATTGGGGCGTAAATTGGGGCGTAGATGCGATCGGCCTTACCGTTTCCAAGAGCATGGCTCACCCTGGTCTGTGCCAGTGTCGGCGGTATTCTTGGCTTGAAAGTAGCTGAATCAATGGATTTACCAGCCTCTTCAACTCAAAAGCCCATGATTACGATGAAAAGACTGCTGTGGACGACATAGAGTACACCGGGTATAGGCCAGAATAACACTATTTTTTTTGAGATTTGTGCAGTTGCACGGTTGCTTTATGGAATGAACAAGACTTAATGGGCTAATCGAAACAGCATGGCCAGCTTTGCGGCTTCCAGGCTGATGCTATGCGCTTGGGCGACCCGTTTTGCGCCAGCGGCTCCCATCTCCGCGAGTTCTGTGGGAGAAGCTTGTAAGGCCAATCGCAGGGCTTTCGTCAGGGACTCTACCGAGCCGGGGGTAACCAGCCAGCCACAAACGCCGTTTTCGACCAGTTCTGGAATGCCTGCCACATAGGTACTAATCACCGGACGATGCAGCGCCAAGGATTCCATGATGACGACGGGCAACCCTTCGGCAAAGCTGGGTAACACCATAGCTCGGGCATTCAAAAGCTGCTGCTGTACCTGCTGGGTGTCTGCCCATCCAGTAATGTCGATCGCCCCTTCCAGCCCCCAGCGCTCCATCAGTGCCTCGATTTGTGGCCGCAAACCGCCATCCCCCACAAACACCAGCTTAAATGGAATCCCTTCAGCCGCAATTTGTCGAGCCGCCTCCAGTAATAGCAGATGCCCTTTCTGTTCGGAGAGCCGTCCCACACAGACGAGACGAGGCGCTTCTGGGATGGCTTGGGGTGGTTGATGGAGGAAGTTTTCATCGACTCCGCAGTGAACAACGCGGATTTTTGACCATTGGTCTTGAGCCGTCCAGCGGTAAAGCTGGCTTTGGCCAAACTGGCTGATGGCGACGACAAAGGTAGCCCGATCGATTTTTGTAGGGAGTGCGATCGCCCCTACCTTATCAAACTCTTCTGGGCCATGCACCGTAAAGCTATAGGGCGGCCCCCCCAGCGCTTGGCAGAGCATGGCCACTGTGGTGGAATTGGTGCCGAAGTGCGCGTGAACATGAGTAACTCCGGCCTCCATGAGCCAGCCCAGCAGCACACAAGCCTCTGCTAGGTAAGCCCCATGCAGAAGAATGCCTTGCTCCGATCGCCACCCCACCTGCCCAGCCAACCGAGCGGCAGCCAGGAATTTTCCGGGTCTGCTCACGGCAACCTTGAGCAAGCCCATGAGTAGCCCGATCGCCCCCACTCCTAAAATAAAGCGGGTCTGAGCCAGTTCCTTTTGATCTGCCTCATCCACTAGTTCCTCCGCGCAAGACCGCACCGAAAACCGCAGAATGGGAATGCCGCAGGCTTCTAGGGCGAGAATCTCACGACGGATAAAGCTGTGGCTGACCTTGGGATACTGGTTCACCAGGTATGCAATTTTAAACGCCATGCCGATCGCCTGCTGATGAGAAGAATGGAATCTGGTCAAAAAGAATCTGGGTCACTTGAGTCAATTAAACTCGCTCAGTAGATTCTAATATTGCAGTCGGACAAATAATCCTACAACTCCTGAAACCTTGGAGTTTTCCTGGAAAAGGGAAAAAAGTTCAAGTCAGAACTCATCCGGGGGAACTGGCAGAGAATCCTAATTCCTGAACGTCTTTTCTAAATGTCTTTTTCTAAATGTCATTTCTAGTCTGAATATCATGATCAAAGGGCATGAAGCGCCATCAGGAGAATTGCAGCCAGACTGAGCCAAATCAAGAAACTCTTGCGGGTTAGTCCTAGTGCCTGATCGACGATCGCCGGAGTAATAGCCTGAACGCGATCGCCCACAACTGGCTTGTACTTGACCACGCCCCGGTAGTGATTCAGCCCTCCCATTTGTACCCCCAAGATGGCCGCATAGACACATTCGCTCCAGCCTGAGTTAGGGCTTTTGTCCTGAGGGGCATCGCGGCAACAAATTTGCCAGACCTCAGCCGGACGCCCCGAAAGCAGCAGGGTCAAGGTCAAGACATGCAAACGACAGGGAACCCAGGTGAGGACATCATCGAGACGGGCACTGGCCCAGCCTAGATCTTTGAACGGCGGTTCGCGGTAGCCCACCATGGAATCTAGAGTGCTGACTGCCTTGTAGGCTAATGCTAGGGGAACGCTGCTGCAGGGGAGAAACGCCCCCAGAATGGCGTAGAACAGGGGAGCCATGACCCCATCGGTGGCATTTTCGGTGACCGTTTCCAGGACGGCTCGGAGGACTTCCGATTCTGAAAGCTGGTCGGTGTCGCGTCCCACATAGAGGCTCAACTGGGAACGCGCCTTGGATAAGTCGCCTAATCTCAGGGGGGTGAGGACTGCGATCGCCGCCTGTCTCAAACTGCGTCCGGCAAAGCAACTGGCTAGCAAAACACATTGCACTGCCAATCCCAGCAGGGGGTGCCAGCGCGTGGACTGCTCGACGATCAGCCAGCCTGCACCTGCACTCAGGAGAGGAAGTGCGATCGCCAACAGCAGGCCAGCCCCCCGCAGCACCGCCGGATTCTGCCAGGTTTTGAGAACAAACTGGCCATAGCGCTGAATGACCCAACCCATGACCTGCACCGGATGCAGCCAATTCCACGGATCACCAATCCAATAGTCAATGAACGCCGCCCCGACCAGGACAACCAGGCCAATCTCCAAAATCCAGTTTTCTAGAGGCATTGCACCCAACGTTGCAACCGGGAGCGTTGCAATTTGCAAAACAGACATAGCAAACGAGAGTCTCTAGACTTGACAGGGCAGAACACAGTTTTTTATTGTCGGTCATGCTTTCCAAAAATGCAGCCTTTTTCCCCTTTAAATTAAAGACAAATGTCCAAAACCCCTGTTACCTCTGCTGCTGTCCCCGCTGAACATGCGATCGCCCGGATCGAAAGGCTCCGCACCCTGAGCTTTTGGCTGGATAATGCGATCGCCATTCCCGGCACTTGCTACCGCATTGGCCTTGACCCGATTCTGGGACTGATCCCCGGCGGCGGCGACACTATGGGCTTTGTCCTGTCCTGTTGGATGGTGCTGGAGGCTTCTCGATTGGGAGCCGATAAACCAACCTTGGGACGCATGGCGTTTAATATCCTGCTGGAAATGCTGGTGGGCATTGTCCCGGTTGCGGGGGACTTCTTTGATGTGGTCTGGAAGTCTAATGCTCAAAATATGCGGCTGCTGGATGAGCATTTTAAGGTGCAGGTGCCTAGGGGGCGATCGCGCCAAAACCGAGGATTTGCCCTCCTGCTGATTGTGGGACTCGCGCTAATTTTGATCACTTGCATCGCCTTTTCGGTGGTTGTCCTTCAGTGGCTCTATCAAGTCTTGATTGCTCGCTAAGGTGAATGACCTCTCTCCTGGATCTCGCGCCCCCCAACCCCCAACTTTGGGGGAGCCGAGCTTTCGAGGCGTTTTTGATGAAGCCTTCACGAGGGTCTTCGTAGGAGTTTTCAAAGAAACAGTTCTAAAAGATTCATCGAATTCAAAGTCTCCTGAAGTTAGAGCCAAGAAGGGAAGATGTCGGGGGCGAGAATCCTGGAGCGAAGCCGATTATTAGGCTTTTTATATATTGTCATCGTCATCGATATCAGATTGGGAAATCCCTGAAGAACAGCCTGACAACGCTATTGGTGGAAAAGTTAAGATACCTTAACTCTATATTTAGCGTCTCCCCCGGTGATCCTTGCCGATCTAGTGCCATAATAGAGCGACTGTTGCATGGCATGTTGATATGGTTCAAGCACTTCGTCTCGTCAATGATCAGGAATCTCCGAATGGCCAGCATGGCAACGGCCAGCACGGCAACGGCCAGCGATCGCTCCACAGCGCTCCCTCTCCAGCGCCAGCCAAAACCTTTACCAGCGACCTAGGGGAAGCCGTTGACCTCAGCTTTCAACTCCCCAGCGCCGAAGACGATCAGATCTCAGACTACGACTTTCATCAACAAATTGAAACCGCCTGGCAGGTGTGCGATCGCTTCGACCTGCAAACCGACATCTGGCGCGGCAGAATCCTGCGGGCAGTGCGCGATCGCGAAAAGCGCGGCGGCGAAAACCAGGGCATGGGCTTCCTCAACTGGCTAAAAGATCGAGAAATCAGCAAAAGCCAAGCCTATGTGCTGATTGAACTGGCCGAAAGTGCCGATACCCTGCTCGACAGCGGCCTCCTGGAGCCGGAAGATGTCAACCAGTTCAGCAAACGAGCCTTTGTAGAAACCGCCCAAGCTTCCCCAGAAGTGCAGCAGCTTGTGACTGAAGCGGTGCAACGGGGCGATCGCATCACCCGGCGCGAAGTCCGCCAACTCTCCGACGAATGGACTGCCGTCACCTCCGACCTGCTCCCCGTCGAAATCAAAGAAAAAGCGGCCAACCACACCCTCCCCGTCCGCTACCTGACCCCACTGGTCAAGGAAATGGAAAAACTCCCCGAATCTCACCAGGTTTTCCTCAAGGCCGAAGTCGCCGAGAACCCCGAGGTCGAAACCGTCAAACAGGTGACCGCCGAAGCCAAGTATCTGGCCAAGTATCTGGCAGCCGCAACCCAGGTTCAGGCGCTAAACCATGAATCCATCGACATCGAAACGGCTCTCGAAGAGGCGCTCAGAATCGGCTGCCTCAACAGCACCGCCGACTTGGTCAGCCAAGCCTCCCTGCTGGAACAAACTGCCGCCAAGCTATACACCACCTGGAAGCGTCTCAACAGTCTGGCGGAACGGGTGTATCTCGATAGTGGAGCCAGCACGCCCCATTTGCGATCGCTCCTCTCCTGCATCACGCCCCTGTCCAACAACATCATTGAAGTCAACCTGGGCGAAGAGGGCACCAGTTTCTCGCACCCCATTCGCCTACAGGTTCTAACTGAGGAATCGAACTGAGGAATCTAACTGAGGAATCTAACTTAGGAATAGGATTTGAGTCGGATTCAAGTAGGATGAATTCAGTTGATTGTCCTGTTGTTGATTGCCCTGCTTAAGGCGGCTGATCGATGCACCTTCCTTCTTTTCTTTGGCTGTGGCGGATTGCAGCCTGGTCAATGGGGCTGTCCCTGTTGGCCTACTCTTTGTTAGCGGTTTCAGGAATTTGGATGCGCCTGCGTCGTCGCAGCCAGCAGCCCCGCCCGGAATGGTTGCGTCCCTTACATTTCACGCTGGGAGCAATCTTGGTGATTCTGGTGCTGTTGCTGCTGGCAATCGGTCTTGTCGGCACCCTGGGCTACTACGGCACATTGGGGCATTCTCCGCATTTACCAGCGGGTCTATTCGTCGTGAGTTTAACCTTGCTCTCGGCTTGGAGTGCGATTCAGATTGGCCAGGAAAAAACTTGGGCGCGATCGCTCCATGTCGGCACTAATTTGACTTTGTTTTTGGCATTGGCGATCGTCTCTCTCAGCGGTTGGTCAGTCGTGCAGAAATATTTACCTTGACCGATTTACCCCAACTTTCTGCCTTAACTTCCAGCAAATTTCGCGTTAGATTAAGGACGCAATCCTATTCCCTGAGCTAGTTTTGTCTACTTCATCGACTTCAACTGCGATCGCCCCCTCCTCCCAAATTTTTCGTCTGTCTCCGTTAGTTCGCCTGACGCTCCTGTTGCTGTACATTGCTCTGACCCTGCCTCTGCCTTTTTTGGCCAAGGCAACGGACGCGCCGATTCCGCCCTATCTGCTGGCGATCGGGCTGGTTCTGGGCGCAATCTTCCTCTATGCAGCCCTGAGTGAGCGCGTCCTCATCGACGATCAGCAAATTCAAGTCACCTATCCGGCCTGGGTTCTAGCCGTTTGGCGCAGAGGCTGGTCATTGCCTTGGACAGAGGTCAAAGCTCTGAAGCCTCGTTCTACCGGACAAGGCGGCATTGTCTACTATTTCGTCAGCAAAACCGATCAAGCCTACCTCCTGCCTATGCGCGTCGCAGGCTTTGCAGAACTCGTGCGGCAAGTCCAGGCCAAAACCGGAATTGACACCACCGATGTCCGTCCCCTATCCCAGCCCTGGATGTACCTGATTCTGCTAATATTCACCCTATTCCTGCTGCTTACGGACGCTTGGACGATTTGGATGGCAGCGGGTATTTAGGGAATAGAGAGTGGGGAGTGGGGAGTGGGGAGCGGGGCGAAAGGGGAAGGGGGAAGGGCGAAAGGGAGTTTATCTTGGAAAATTTCTAGGATTTTCTTGGAATTTTCGGTGGTTCATCTAAAGTTGTAATTCGCTTCCTATTCCAAGACCGCTTCAAAGTCACTTCCTGGCCAGTTCGCCGAATCAATCAGCAAACCCCCTTTCCCCTTTCGCCTTTCCCCTTCTTCCCCTTTCCCCTGATCTACATTAGAAAACCGGATCGAAACAGTCATGGCTTTGTTGAAGTTGGAGCAAGTTGGGCTGAAGACGGCTTTGGGGCGGGTAGATATTTTGCAGGATGTTTCGTTTGAGGTGGAACGGGGCGATCGCCTAGCCCTCCTTGGTCACTCCGGTGCTGGCAAAACTTCCCTCCTGCGCCTGCTCAACCGCCTCAGCGAAGCCAGCCAGGGCAAAATCTTTTTTGATAATCAAAACATTCAACAAATTCCGCCGCTGCAACTGCGGCAGCAGGTCACCCTCCTCCCCCAAGAGTCCAAGCTGCTAGGCATGACGGTTCAACAAGCCTTGAGCTATCCCCTACAACTGCGCGGCGTTCCCCAGCCCAAGATTCAGCAGCGCTTGACGACCTGGACTGAGATGCTGCATATTCCCCAGGATTGGTTGAATCGGACGGAGGTGCAGCTTTCGGTGGGACAGCGGCAGTGGGTGGCGATCGCCCGTGCCCTGATCATCCAACCCCAAGTACTGCTCCTAGACGAACCGACCTCAGCCCTGGATGCGGGTCGAGCCAGTCATCTGCTGAAAATTCTCAAAGATTTATCTCAGGCACAGCAGATGACAATTCTGATGATTAACCATCAGCTTGATTTAGCCCAGAGTTTCTGTACCCGTGCGCTCCAACTCAAGCGAGGCAGATTGACCCAAGATCAAATGGCTGCTCAAATGGATTGGGTTGCCCTTCAGCAAGACCTGCAACAAACCGAACTCGAAGAATCCCAAGAATGGGATGAACTCTGATGCCAATAGCCTCAAAATCGATGACTTGTGAACTCTACAAGATAGCGCTATCTTGGTCACATTCAGAGCATCCTGCCCCACTTATGTCCTAACTTTCCATCGGGAAACGCTTTATGAATTCAGGAAACCGCCCAGAGTCCTCAGCCGATGTTACGGGTGCAAAGAGTCGAGACTACCAAGATCGCCTGGAGCGCTACGGTGAAGATTTCCTCCAGGTCATCCGGCTCGAATCGCCACCCGGAGCAGAACTGCGTCAGGGTCTGCGCCAACTTCAGCAATCGCTCAACCTGGACGATCACGATGTAGAAATGATGGAAGCCCAAGTCTACCAGGACTTCCAGGCACAGACTCAGCAATACCAGGCCAACCTCCAGCGCTACCAGCAATCCTTCGCCCAGGCCGTCCAGCAAGGATTTCCCCTCAGCGATGTCCAGCAAGACCAGTTCTGGCGACTCAAGGAAGCCCTGGAACTCTACAGCGAAGATGTCATCCGGGTAGAAGGCCAGATTTTAGCGCAGCGAAATTCGGTCAGTCCAGCTTCCGGCAGTCCAGCTTCGGGCAGTCCAACTTTGGGTAGTCCGGGTTTAGGCAGTCCAACTTCGGCCAATCCAACTTCGGGCAGTCCAGCTTCGGGCAGTCCAACTTCGGCCAATCCAACTTCGGGCAATCCAGTGCCCTTACCCAGCCCAGTTCCCACCATTTCGCCCTTTCCCAAATCCTCCACCTCCCCACCCACGCCGCCACCCTCCATGCCGGGTTGGGAAATTCCCGCCCTGGCAACCCCTACCGCCGCCGCTCCAACTCAGCCCGACCCTGAAGAATTCTGGCAGCCCAATCCTTTGCCATTAAACCCGGATTTTGGTGCGACAGACCCAGATCCAGCCTCAGAACCCTTGCCGTCGTGGTTAATTGATCGAACTTCAGACCCCTCTCCCAGAGAGCTATCTTCTATTCCAGCTACGCCCAATCCAGCTACGCCTGCTGAATCGTCCCCCAGCCATTCTGGCAGGATGCCTGCTGAACTAGTGGCACGCGCTGGGCTAGCTGAAGACTTGTCCCTTGAACTCCCTGAACCTGCCTTCTCGGCTCCTTCTGGATCATCCACGGGAACGGCAGAATCTTCCACTCAACTGCCTTACTCTGGCTTTTCCGAGGCTGCGTTTCCCCCCAATGCCCAACCCTTGCCGACTGGAGTGCCCCCGGTTCTCTCCAGCCTGCCAGAAACTCGCATTGATGTACCCAGCCTTGAATCTGAGCGGGGCATTGACTATACCTACTTGCATGACCTGCTGCAAGCCCAACAGTGGGAAAAAGCTGATGAAGAAACCTTAGCAGTCATGCTTCAAGCTTCCGGACGGACTCGGCAGAGTTGGTTGGATGCTGAGGCGATCGCCCAATTTCCCTGCACCGACCTGAAAACTATCGATCGCCTCTGGGGCACCTACAGCGACGAGCAGTTTAGCTTCCGGATTCAGTCGCGCACTTATAACCTGCTGGGTGTGGTGGATCAGGAGGGGGAATTTGGCGATCGCTTCAGTCCCGATCGCGCCCTCACCTTCAGCAAACGAGTCGGCTGGTGGGCACCCCGCGTCGAATTCCTGAAATACTACAACCAGCTTGAGTTCAACACCCAGGCACCCGATGGCCATCTCCCTGCCCTCTGGTTTTGGACAATCCCCTGGTGGGAAGCTCTGAAAAATGGCGGCGTCGGCAACGGTCGCGGAGGCTGCCGCATGGATACCGAAGTGATCAATGCGTTGATGAAGAAATTGGAGCAGTGTGAGATTACTTAGGGGGGGAGTGGGGAATAGGGAGTGGGGAGTGGGGAGTGGGCAAAGGGGAAAGGGGATTCTTGGATTTTTTGCAGGTTGTTTCTGCGGATTGCCCCAGGTCTCTTTACTGATCTTGAAACATTGATTTGAAATCTTGGCATTCCATCGCTCTTTCCTTTCCCCTCTCCGCCCTCTGCGTCTCGGCGGTTTAGACTCAAAGCTTTCGCTTATCTCCTTCCCTTTCCTTAGACTGAAGCCAAAGCCGCAACTTGTTGAACCCTAACCCCGGTATTCGCTGAGGCTCCATAAACCTCACAGGAATTATTGGGACTCTCGATTAGTTTGACTTTGTGCAGCGATGCTCCAATGTCTCGAATCGGTTGCTCCAGCAAATCGCGGATATGGATGGCGATATTTTCAGCCGTGGGAACGACCTGAGCAAAGTAGGCAATGTCTTTGTTGAGGAAGGTGTGGTCAAACGGCTCGACCACATGCTCATCAACCGCTTTTTGAAACGCCACCAGGTCTGCAATCATGCCTGTGCGATCGTCCATTTCACCCTTGATCGTCACCTCCAGGTGATAGTTGTGACCATGGCCATTGACCCGAGCGCATTTGCCGTAGATTTCTGAGTTTTGTTCCAAGGTCAGATGCGGTAAAGCCAAGCGGTGAGCCGCACTAAAGTGGGTACTGATGGTCAAGTAAGCTTCCATATGATTTCCTTCGTATTCGGCCCAAAGTTCGGGATGTTCAAAAAGCTGGATGCGGACGATCGGCAGATGGGGAGCCAGCCGTTGCCAGATGACCCGCGCCATATTTTCAGTGGTGGGCAGGGTTTGTTGAAATTCTGGCCAGGTTTGGTTCAGGTAAGAAAAATCAAGTTGCTGCGTCACTTCTCGCTTAATTACCTGTTTCACATCGGACAAATTTAGCACCATGCCGTACTCATCCAGTTCGCCTTCCATAGACGCGAACAGGACATAGTTGTGGCCATGACCGGGCGATCGGGCACACAGCCCAAAGCGCTCCGCATTTTCGGCCTCAGTCAGTTCAGGGAGCCAGTAGCGATGGCTGGCAGAAAACTGCGCTCGACGATCAATAATGCACTTCATAAATAAAGCCAACGGGAGGAGGAACAGCGCCAGAAAATTATAAAGTTTCGTAACGCCATCCCTCCAGGATATCAAGAAGCGGACGTTATCAGCGGATCTCGCTGGGAATCGTGGTGGGTGGATGGGCAGAAGTGCTAAATCATACGCGACAAGCCCGTAGAAATGCTTTGATCAACAAATTTGATCCCTGCCGGGAGGTAGAAGAATTTTTCCGAATGCGAAACGGGTGCCTAAACCTGGTAGATTTAGCGGAGTACCCGTAGATATAGACGCAAGCACGATGAAAGTCCTAGTTATTGGCGGTGACGGCTACTGCGGTTGGGCAACCGCACTCTACCTTTCAAACCGAGGTTACGAAGTTGGTATTCTTGATAACCTGGTGCGACGGCACTGGGATATGGAGCTTTGCGTCGAGACGTTAACGCCGATCGCGCCAATTCAAACCCGCATCCAGCGTTGGAAAGATCTGACCGGAAAGCACATTGATCTGTTTATTGGCGACATCACCCAGTACGACTTCCTCAGCAAGGCCATGCACCAGTTTGAGCCAGAGGCCGTCGTCCACTTTGGTGAACAGCGATCGGCTCCCTTCTCGATGATCGATCGCGAACATGCCGTTCTCACCCAGGTCAACAATGTGGTGGGCACCCTCAACCTCCTCTATGTCATGCGGGAAAGCTTCCCCGACTGCCACCTGGTCAAACTCGGCACCATGGGCGAATATGGCACTCCCAACATTGACATCGAAGAAGGCTACATCACTATCGAACACAATGGTCGCAAAGACACCCTGCCCTATCCCAAGCAGCCCGGATCTTTCTACCACCTGAGTAAGGTACATGACTCTCACAACATCCACTTTGCCTGTAAAATCTGGGGACTGCGCGCCACGGATTTGAATCAGGGTGTGGTGTACGGTGTTTTGACCGAAGAAACGGGCATGGACGAACTGCTGATCAACCGTCTTGACTATGACGGGGTGTTTGGCACCGCCCTCAACCGCTTCTGTATTCAAGCGGCGATCGGGCATCCCCTGACAGTCTATGGTAAAGGTGGCCAAACCCGAGGCTTCCTGGATATTCGCGATACCGTGCGCTGTGTGGAACTGGCGATCGCCAACCCCGCAGACCCCGGCAAATTCCGCGTCTTCAACCAATTCACCGAACTCTTTGGTGTGGGTGACCTGGCACAGATGGTGCAAAAAGCCGGAGCTTCCCTAGGACTCAAGGTCGAAGTCCAGCACCTGGAAAACCCCCGCGTTGAACTGGAAGAACATTACTTCAACGCCAAAAACACCAACCTCCTGGATCTGGGTCTACAACCCCACTTCCTCTCCGACTCGCTGCTCGACTCGCTGCTCAACTTCAGCGTCAAGTACAAGAATCGCGTGGATCAACAGCAGATTCTACCCAAAGTGAAATGGCGTGGATAAGCCCTAGTCTCTTTTAATAGTTAAGAACTTATCTCCGAAATTTTGCCAGTTGACGCTCTGTAATCACGAGATCAGGAGATGACGAGACACCGCAATCTTTGCCCCCTCTCTTCATCTCCTTTTCTTTGATCAAAATCTTTGATCACCTTAACGGTCAAATCCCTTTACTGATCTGCTCTCCCTCTCCCTCCCCTATGCGTATCGCCCTCTTCACCGAAACTTTCCTGCCCAAAGTAGACGGTATCGTAACGCGCCTCAGCCATACCGTTGACCAACTGCAACGCATGGGCGATCAGGTTTTGGTCGTCTCACCCGACGGAGGGTTGACCGAGTACAAGGGAGCCAGAATCTACGGCATTCCCGGTTTTCCGCTGCCGCTCTATCCTGAATTAAAACTAGCCATTCCTCGACCCTCTCTGCGCCAGGTTCTAGAAGACTTCCAGCCCGATTTGATCCATCTGGTCAATCCTGCTGTGCTGGGCTTGGGGGGACTGTACTATGCCAAGTCTCTGGAAGTTCCCCTGGTAGCGTCCTATCACACCCATCTGCCCAAATACCTGGAACACTACGGCCTCGGCATGTTGGAGGGTGTCCTCTGGGAATTGCTCAAAGCCGTCCACAACCAGGCCACGATCAATCTCTGTACCTCAACTGCGATGCAAGAGGCTCTTACCAGCCATGGCATTGAGCATGTGGAAGTTTGGCAAAAAGGGGTTGATACGGAACTGTTTCAGCCTGACTTGGCCAGCCAAGAGATGCGATCGCACCTTACTCAAGGCCATCCCGACAGCCCCCTCCTGCTCTATGTCGGTCGCCTCTCCGCCGAAAAAGAAATCGATCGCATCAAACCCGTCCTGCAAGCCATCCCCAACGCCAGACTGGCGCTCGTGGGCGACGGCCCCCACCGTGCCGAACTCGAAAAGCACTTTGCCGATACCCCGACTCACTTCGTCGGCTACATGACGGGGCAAACCCTGGCCACCGCTTTTGCCTCTGCCGATGCCTTTATCTTTCCATCGCGCACTGAAACTCTGGGGCTAGTGCTGCTCGAAGCCATGGCCGCTGGATGTCCCGTGATTGCAGCCAACGCAGGCGGTATCCCCGATATTGTCACTGACGGCGTTAACGGCTACTTATTCGATCCTTTGGATGAGGGAGGTGCGATCGCCGCTACCCAAAAACTCCTGGCACAACAGCAAACGCGCGACACCCTCCGCCACAATGCCCGTACAGAGGCCGAACGCTGGGGCTGGGCGGCGGCTACACGCCAACTCCAAGGATTCTATCGATCGGTCTTGGATCAGCGATCGATGCCTTCCGCTGCTTAGCAAAAAACGCTTTCGACCGGAAACTTGAAAGCGCAGAGACGCGGAGACGCAGAGAAAAGCATCTTTCTTCCTCTGTATCCTTACGTCTCTATGTTTCTGCGCTGAAATGTTCGATCGCAAATGACATCTTTCACAAAATACTAAAAACTGCAAATGTCATAGCAAGCAACCTTTCTTCCTCTGCGTCTCTGCGTCTCTACGTTTAATTCGCTCGTAAATGCTGCACTAAAGCCCGTAGCCCCAATCGATAGCTCTCGGCTCCAAATCCGCTAATCTGTCCTACCGCAACAGCCGCAATATAGGAATGCTGCCGAAAAGCTTCCCGTCGATGGATATTGCTGAGGTGGACTTCTACGGTGGGGATGGCTACTCCGGCGATCGCATCTCGAATCGCCACGCTGGTATGGGTATAAGCCCCAGGATTGATCAAAATTCCTTGATGC
>JALOOP010000418.1 GCA_025454315.1 Oculatellaceae cyanobacterium Prado106 | reverse complement strand
CAACTGGTAGCAGCCAACTGGTAAAGATCGCCTACACTTTGCCCTCAGAAACTTCTGAGCCGATTGGGGTCAAATCTATGATGACTTGTCTAGTTAACCTTCTCTGTATTACCACTTCTGACCCATCCTTCGACACCATTCTGTAGACGTACCTTTTGCCAGCCGCCATCGGCTGAATCCTCAAGAACGATGAGTTCTTCATCGAAGGCAGCACCATCCAGTTGATTGCTATCTGCCTGGGGTTCTTCTCGAACCAATAGCCCAATAGGTTCGGTGACTCTGGCGGTGTAGCCATCCGTGGGGGACGCTTCAGGGCTGGGTTCAGCGGCAGCATTGGGAGCGGCAGCAGGAGCCGCAGGATTAGGCTTGGGAGCGGCAGCGGTGGCGACGGTATCGTTGGGGAAGGTGGGACGCGGCGGTGGTTCCGAGAGGCGTGCCATGAGGTATTGCACGATGGCAAACCCACCGACGGCCAAGAGGGCGATCGCCAAAGTAACCCCAACCACAAATTTACTCAAGCCAATGAAGACATTTGACATAACAGATCGCGCTCCAGGGGATCACAGCGAAAAGGATGGGGGTTGCTTCCGACTCAAAACATCAGGATTTGAACCGATGAGTCAAACCAGGGGGCGAAATCACTTACTGAAGAGACTGCTGCTGGATACGGCTCCCCAGTCCCGATTGCCGAGACGCAAGGCGGACTCGCCCGGTTTCTGCCCACTGTTGCAGCAGCCGGATCTGGTCTTGGGCAGTACGCGCCAGAGGAATCATTTGGCTGGCAGATTCCAGGACATCTTCGGTGGTGAAGTCGCGGTTTTGGCTAAAGCCTAGGTGCATGGCCTCTACCAAAATTTGCTCGATCTCGGCTCCCGAAAAGTCTGGTGTTTCGTAGGCCAGCCGATCGAGGTCGTAGCTTTTCAGATTGTGGGGACGTAGCCGTGATAAGTGTACCGAAAAAATCGCCTTCCGTTCTTCCTGATTGGGCAAACCGACGAAAAAGATTTCGTCAAAGCGACCGCGACGCAGCATTTCGGGGGGCAGCGCCTGAATATTATTGGCAGTGGCGACGACGAAGACGGGGGATTTTTTTTCGGCCAGCCATGTGATAAAGGTGCCAAAGACACGGTTGGTGGTGCCCGAGTCCCCCCGTCCGTCTAGCCCAGAAAATGCCTTGTCGATCTCGTCAATCCAGAGAATGCAGGGAGCCAAAGCTTCGGCCAGTTGAATCATCTGCCGAGTGCGGGATTCGGATTCACCGACCAGTCCAGCGAAGAGTCTGCCGACATCGAGGCGGAGCAGGGGTAGGTGCCAGTGGTGGGCGATCGCTTTTGCCGTCAGAGATTTCCCGGTGCCCTGAATACCGACCAACAGCAAGCCTCGGGGATGGGGCAGGCCGTACTGCCGTGCCCGCTCGGAAAAGGCTCCACCCCGGCGAAGCAGCCAGTCTTTGAGGTTGTCCAGGCCGCCGATGTCGGTGATTTGTTCGGTGGCGGGGTAGAAGTCCAGGATTTGGGTTTGGCGGATGGTTTGGCGTTTTTCTTCCAGGATTAGCTCGACATCCTCGGGCTGGAGGGTGCTGTGGGTGGCGATCGCCTTGGCCAACACTCGACGAATCCGCTCCATCGACAGCCCCTGACAGGAGCGCACTAGTTCATCCAGGGCGCGGGGTTCTAGGGATTGGTTGGTTGCCCCCAGAAGTCGCTCCAGTTCGACCTGGATTTCCTCCATGCTGGGCAGGGGAAACTCCAGCACCGTCAGGACTTCGCCCAACTCATCGGGGATGGTGACCTGGGGAGAGAGGATGACAATATTTTTAGGTTGGGATTTGAGTAATCTTGCCAAGTTCCGCAGCTTTCGCGCCACGGCGACATCTTCCAGAAAGCGGTGGAAGTCGCGCAGGATGAAGACGGCTGGGACGGTGGCCGGGAGCTTTTCGACGAATTCCAGCGCCTGGAGGGGGTTGCGGCGACCGAAGCCTTCGTCATTGGGGTTGCCCTGGTAGCCATCGACAAAATCCCAGGTGTAGACACCGCGATTGCCTTGTTGTTTGGCGGTATGGGCGATCGCTGCTTCAACCCGTTCTTCTTCTCGCGTGGGAATGTAGAGCAGAGGATAACGGGCGCGCAGCAGTAGCTCAAATTCTGAGTTGAAACTCATAGGGAAAAGGGGGCGAAGGGGTTATCCCAGGTTGGAAGGCTGGGGAAGGGAGTGCTATGACTACACCTACCACTTAAGCCTCTCCCCTCACAAGCTTTTCATCATGGGAATTCAGGATGGGCTGCTATTAGAAATGTCTGAAATGATATGGAATCAGGTTAATTTGGCAGATTGCTTCTGAGCGCTTCCAGGGATGACCAGCGGCGATCGCGCTTTTGCTCTGAACCGGGAGAACTAGTCTGCTGAGGATTGTCCTGGACTTCAATGCCGGGACAGTTGCGATCGCAGAGTTGGCGCTGGGGAATGATGAGACAGAACTGCTCATAGAGCCATGCGTCGGGTTGGAAGTGGCTTTGGGGGTCAAGGGTTTCGACCAGCTCATCAAGGCTGACTTCGCGCTCTAGGGGGAGGTCTTCTTCGTCAATGGGTTCTTGCAGCCAGATTAGTTCGGAGGTATTGACGGTGAGGCGGTGGTTGTATTGTTGGAGGCAGCGATCGCAGGTCAGGGTCATGATCGCTTCGGCTTTGGCTTTGACTTCGAGATAGTTGCCCTGGTGGGTGACCTGAAGTTGACCCTGTGCAGGGGTGAGGGTTTCTAGGTCAGGGAGATATTCATCGACCGTCAGTTTCCAGGTTTGCTCTGGGGCTTTGGTCAGTTGGGGAATGTAGATGGGTTGCATGATTGCAAGAGGGCGGGGGGGGAGGGAGTGGGGAGTGGGGAGTGGGGGGTTGTCTTTGAGAATTTTATTAATGGGATCTCTGAAGAAGGGGCATTGTGAATAGATCACTGGAAGGGGTAGCCCTGTTTTCGATGGGCTTGATTAGGTCGTGCTATTCGGGGTCGTCTTGGGGATTTTCAGAGTCTGAATTGGCGAGTTTGACGACGAGACGGCGATCGGGTTCTCGGCCTCGGCTGTAGGTGTCTAGGTCGTCGAAGGATTTGAGATAGGTGTGAACCTGGCGGCGTTCGGCAGCGGAGAGGGCAGCCATTTCGTATTCTTGTCCGGTTTCTCGAACCTGTTCGGCGGCTTGGTCAGCGAGTTCTTGGAGTTGGGCTTGGCGGCGGACGCGGTAGCCGTCAAGCTCGATGGTGAAGGCGACCTGGGTGCCTTCTGCCCGTCCCATGTTGAGGGTGGTGTTGGCGAGATATTGCATGGCATCCAGGCCGATGCCGTCTTTGCCGATGAGGGACTGAATCTGGTCAGGGGTGAGCGAATGAGCCGGATCGATAGTCAGCCAGCAGCTTCCTTCAGTGTCAAATTTACTGAGGTCGGTCTGTACCTGGATCGGGAGTCCGGAGAGTCGAAGTAACTCTTCTAGCCATTGCTGTCCGCTCTGAACCTGATGTTCGTCCATAGGTGTTCATCAGCCTTTTTTGTTGGTGCGTCCGTTGTCTTTAGACGGTTTAGTGTCATCGCCCGTGGTCTTTTTAGCCTGGGGCTTAGGTTGGGTTTTGGCAGCCTGAGACTTAGGTTCTACCTTGGCCGCAGGTTTCTCAGCCGCAGATTTTTCCTCTTTTTTGACGGCTTTGGGTTCAAAGGGGAGGGGGGGGCGATCGTCGGCGCTGACTTTCTTGGCCTCAGCATCCACGATCTTTTGGAGATTTTCGGGGAGGGGTTCGCGGGAGAGAATGAAGGTCTGGAGGGTTTGGAAGATGTTGGCAATGACCATGTACATCAGCACACCCGCAGGCAGGGGGAAGAACAAAAACATCCCTGAAAAAATCACGGGCGTAAATTTGTTGACCGCAGCTTGCTGAGGATTGTCGTTGCTGGAACCTTGGCCGGAGATGGTCTGGGAAATGTAAAGGCTGATGCCAAAGAACAAGACCATGCCCAGGATATCCCAGTTGATGGAGCCGTCATCGCCAAAGGCTCCGACTCGACCCAAGGCAGTGATGAACAGGAAGCCTTTGTTGGCGGCTAAGCCAGGAACCGTTCCCTGAATCGTGACATCGCCGGGAGCCAAAGCTTCAATGTTGCCATTTTCGTCAAAGCGAACGAGTTGCTCGCCCTTAGTGACCTTCCAGGCAGGTTTGATTTCAGTGTCGGGATATTCTTCTAGAACCTGCTGAAGCGATTTCCCGGTAGCAGTTTGAAACTCGACGCTGGTCTTCTCACCCACGGCTAGTTTGCTGCCGCCTGGAACTAAGGCTGAAACGGGCACATGGGTGCCGTCAGAGACATAGATGTTCTGGGGTTTGGTGACAAACGCTTGGGGTTGAATCTGCTCAATTTGCTCACTGGGGAGGATTTGCAGATTGATGTTGTAGGGGACATCGGAGAACGGTGATCCCCGCAGGGTCGCAAAGAGCGCGAAGAGAATGGGCATTTGCAGCAAAACGGGCAGACAGCCTGCCAGCGGATTGCCAAACTCTTTGTAGATTTTGCTCATTTCTTCCTGCTGCTTAGCAGGATCGTCTTTGTAGCGCTCTTGCACTTCTTTGACCCGCTTTTGCATGGCGGGTTGCGCTACTTTCATCTGGCGCATGTTCCGGATGGAGCCTGCGCTGAGCGGATAGAGGGCAAAGCGGATCACCAGAGTCAACGCGACAATGGCTAGACCATAGCTCGGCACGATCCCGTAGAAGAAATCCAGGATCGGCAGCATTACGTTATTCGAGAGAAAGCCAACACCAAAGTCCATGCGCGATGTCTACCTGTGAGATGTCTAACTACTTGGATAGTCTAACGACTGAGATAGTCTAATGACTTAAATATCTTGGAGAAGGTCTTGATCGGCAATCTAAAAAGATGGACGTTCAAGACCGAAAGATACGCTTTTTTGCCCTCTACCATGACCCAGTTGCTTCATTAACCTTGATGAACTAGGCAATTAACTGAGCTTTTAACTGAGCTTTGTCCCTTGGCTTAATCTATAAAGTGCGTCAGCAGAGAACTAAGCTGTTGAAAGTTTAGCGCGACTGAACCCTTGCAGATTATTTCCCGAGGGAGCCACTGGCCTTTTGGGCACGGTCAGAGAGTCTTTCGTTAATGTAATCGTAGAGTTCTCTGAATTTGGGCACTGCCCTTAATTCTAGACGACTGCCATCTTTGAGCGTGATGGCCATGTCGCCCCAGAAACCCAACCCCCGAGGTACGGTTACCACTTTAGAAATTTCAGAATAGATGATATCGGAGCGATCGCGACCCATCCAACCTCCGGTGACCGTGATGCGGCGACTGGTGATGCGATAGCGCAACCAGAGGGCACGAATGATGGAACCGACGGTGAGGGGCAAACAAATGACCGTAAAACCGAGCAGGATGTTGAAAATGAGATCCCCAATGTGGGGCGCACCTTCAAAATAAACTTCTTCTTTAATACCCATTCTGAATTCACTCCCGCTTTTACTCTGAACGAACCGTCGCTTTTACCCTGAACAAACCGTGAGCGAACCCTCTGCGACTCATTCGTAGGCCAATTACTCGCAGGATATCAGCAGATTACTGGTGAATCACTGGCGAATGGTTGGTGAATCCTAGCGAATCACGGGTGAATCACTTCGGCGCTGATCAGTAACTGCTTTAATTCTTGCAGAAATTGCTCATATCCGCATTCAACAGCATTGGATTTAACAACGATGACGATACGCCAGTCAGCGGCTAAATGGGGGAGAAGCTGCTGAAAGGCGGCTCGGATTTGGCGTTTGATGCGGTTGCGAATGACGGCTCGTTTGCTGACTTTTTGGCTGATGGAAATGCCAAGTTGGGTGGCAGCAGAGGCGTTGGGCAAGGGCGACGCTGGGTTGGAGATGCTGGGCGATCGCCGCAGTGCCCTCAAGGTGAGATGGGCGGAGTGGCGACGCAAGCCTGCCTGGTAAACCTGGCTGAAGTCCTGTCGCCGTCGGAGTCGGTGAACTTTGGGCAGCGCCACGATAAGCCTTAGAGCGTGAGTGGAGGTGGAAAATGTGGGCGGAACGGGCTAGGCGACGGCGAGTCTGACCCGGCCTTTGCTGCGCCGCGCTTTGATGACTCGACGTCCGGTGTGCGATCGCATTCTGGCGCGAAAGCCGGATGTTCTTCTACGTTTGCGGCTGGTTCCGCGTAGGGTTCGCTTGGTCATGGAATTATTGGCTCCGTGTCTTGGATGCTTGGAAAAAAGTCACAGTCTAGAATCATAGCATTTTAATTTGTTGCTGAGCTAGGTTGGGGGGCGATGAATTTTGGGAGGGGGGAATTGACCTCAGAGGCGCGGAGACGCAGAGGGAAGAGAGGAGGGAGGTGAGGGGGGTGGGGGGATAGAGATGGGGAGGTGGGGGGATAG
>JALOOP010000050.1 GCA_025454315.1 Oculatellaceae cyanobacterium Prado106 | reverse complement strand
ATTGGCCAGTTTGATGGCTTCGGCTTCGTCGCTGAACCGATTGACCACCACCACGGGGCCAAAGATTTCGTTTTGGACACAGCTTGCGGCTTGGTTGGCTTCGACCAGGATGGTGGGCGGATAGTAGTAGCCGTCGCCTGCAGGGAGAACGCCACCTGTAGCAATTTTGATGCCCTGCTGACGGGCTTCTTCAACAAAGCCGTGGACTTTGAGCCGTTGTGGTTCGCTGGCGAGGGGGCCAATGTCGGTGTCTTCGGCAGTGGGGTGGCCGACTTTGAGGGTTTGGGTGAGTTCGGTGAAGCGGCTGAGGAATTGGTCAAAGGCTTCGTCTTGGACATAGATTCGGGTGGCAGCGGTGCAGTCTTGTCCGGTGTTCATGAAGCAGGCTGGGATTGCGCCCCGAGCAGCGGCTTCGATGTCGGCATCGGCAAAAACCAGGAAGGGGGCTTTGCCGCCCAGTTCCAGGGTGACTCGCTTCACCAAAGGACTAGCCAACTCGGCGACGCGCTTCCCGGTGCGGGTGCTGCCCGTGAAGCTGATCATGCGAATGTCGGGATGGGTACAAATGGCTTCACCGACTTCGGCTCCTCCAGTGACCACGTTGATTAATCCGGCGGGAAGTCCAGATTCTAGGGCAATTTTGGCCAGTTCGATGGTGGTGGCGGGGGTGTTGGGGGCGGGTTTGATGACGACGGCGTTACCGGCTGCGATCGCCGGGGCAATTTTCCAAATGGCCATCATAAACGGATAGTTCCAGGGGGTAATGGCTCCCACCACGCCCACGGGTTCGCGGCGAGTCAGGCTGGTGTAGCCGCCGACATATTCTCCGGCAGCAGAGCCTTCCTGTCGCCGCGCCACGCCTGCAAAGTAGCGCAAATTGTCAATGGAAAAGGGAATATCGCCACCCGCCGCTAGCTTCATGGGTTTGCCTGCGTTTTGGCTCTCTAGCTGAGCCAGGGCTTCACTCTTGGCTTCCAGGGCATCGGCAAACTTCATCAGGGCAGCACTCCGCTCTCCGTAGCTCAATGCCGCCCACTCGGCCTGCGCCACTTTGGCCGCAGCGACTGCCCGATCGACATCGGCAGCAGTGCCCAGCGCCACGGTGGCAAAGGGTTTTCCGGTGGCCGGTTCGAGCAGGTCTTCGCTGCCCGTGGTCACCCACTCGCTGCCAATCACCATAGGATAATGCGTCATCTTGTCCATAGAAAATACCTCGTTTTTATCTGGGAGTGAATGGGAGCGGGAGATGGGGGGATGGGGGGATGGGGGGATGGGGAGATGATGGGAATGGAAAAATCTCATCATCTTGTTAGGTTATCCGCCTCGTTTCATCCTTGATTTGCTGTCTATACAGACGGCTATGGTCGGCTCCGCTTTAGGGTTTCTGCCCCCTAAATCCCCCAAATCTGGGGGACTTTGAAGTTCCTGGACTTCTCCTGGAAGGTTCGGCTCCCCCCAAAGTTGGGGGCTGGGGGGCGCAAGATTCAGGAGGGGAGGACAACCAAAACTGATAGGTACGCAGTAGCTGTCTATTCATCCTGACCTTGCGTTTGAAGGGGGAGCCTACCCGAGTACAAAACAAATTATACTAAGATGCTCCCTTCTAGGGTGTTTTGGAGATGGTACTTTAATTTTCTTAGGCTGAAAGTAATCGAAGACTCACTTTGAGAGATCCTATAGCTAGGATAAGAATCTTGGAGACGGTTATGGGGCTGGGGCGTAACAGAAGTTTAGGTGAGACGGTTCAGAGGTTTCAAACTCCATACCAGATTGCGAATTTTGTAGAGGAGTTTGGCTTCTCGATTCCGGAGTATTTTCGGCAAGATTGGGATCTGATGCTGGAGGAGAGTATGGTGGATAATTCAGAATTTGCGATTTGTCAGAACTTGATTTATCCCATTCTTAAGGAAGTTTGGAAGTCTTACCGAAGCAAGTTTCTGCTGTGGACGCAGCAGTATTTGCATTGTGATACGACCTTGTCGGGATTTCCAGAATATATTTTGGCGAGGCGATCGCCCCTGGGCAAGGTGGTTTTCGACAAACCTTACTTTGTGCTAGTTGAGGCAAAACAAGACAACTTTGATGCAGGCTGGGGGCAGTGTTTAGCGGAAATGGTGGCTGCCCAACGATTGCATGGTGAACTTCAAGTAACGATCTATGGGATTGTTTCCAACGGCAACCTGTGGGAATTTGGCAAGCTTGAAGCCGATCGGTTTACCAAAAATCGAGTTTTTTATACTATCCAGAACTTAGAGCAACTGTTTGCTAGCGTCAATTTTATCTTTCGGCAATGCGAACTGGAGCTAGATCAGAAGATTTTCATCTCGGCTTCTTGAATGCTTTAGTGAAGGAATGGGAGAAAATGAAATTTAACCGCAGAGACGCAGAGACGCAGAGTTGGAGAGGAGTTTGTCCTTTTTTATTGATGTTTGCGTGGAAGAATGTTGGCTCATTAAATGCTCGATTCTAGGCAGGTTTTGAGGCTAATCCGGCACCTGCAACAATGAGCAAACAGGCAACGCCTACAGTCCAGGTGGGTTCCGCAAAGCCAAATAGGATCAGCCATAGGGTTGAAAGCAGCGGAGCTGCGTAGGATAATGCGCCTAGGAGTTTGATGTTGCCCCGTTTGACACCCCAATCCCAGGTGAAAAAGGCCAGTCCGCTACCGACTGGGAGGATTGTGGGTTCAAACAGTCCATGGCAAATCCAGGCCAGTACTGCTGTCACACCACAGAAACCGCCGATCGCATCGGTTGGAATACTGCCGAATCGTCGCGATAAAACGGAATAGCTCGACCAGGTTAAGGCACAGAGGAATGCGGCTAGATAGCCGATTTGATATTGTGCATCGAAGCTAAAGGCAGCTCCTTTGGTGACCAGCAGTCCGGCTCCTAGAAATCCCAGTGAAGCGCCGGCAACGTGAAATCCATGGAGTTTTTCGCCGGGGAGCAGTGCGGCAAACAGGACAATGAGCAAAGGCCAAAGGTAGGCGATCAAGCTGGCTTCGACGGCAGGAGCTTGATTCAAGGCCAGGAAATAGAAGCAGTGGTAGCCAAATAGGCCAAGAATCCCTAATGCCCACACGGGTAAAGGTAGCCGTAACCGAGCCAGGATGTTGCCGCCTTGCCTGATCCAGAATCCTAGCCCCAGCAGAAAAGCCAGGGTGAAGCAGAGTGCGGTTAGCTCAAAGGGGGGCAGAGCGCCACTCAGTTTGGTCAGTAGCGCCAGGGTTGACCACATGAGAATTGCCGTGAAGCCGATCGCCGTTGCTTGTCGCTGCTGATCAGTGGGACTGTCAGGATTCATAGGGGGCACATCGTTGGGTTTCACATTGGGTTTCACATTGGGTTTCACCAGTGGAAGCGGACTGGTTTAAACGCTGTTGACGTTGACGAACTAAGACCGATAAGCTGGGTCGTCCGGTCAGCGCCAATCGTGCGTTTGCCCAGAGGCCGTAGAGGAAATTGGCGATCGCTTCCACCCAGCCCAGTTTGGTCATCGCATACACCCAACCCATGCCTAGGACTTCATACACTTGACGAAACACCGCCACATTTTGAATTACCGTCCCGTCCGGCAAAACGGCATGGATTCGTCCCATAGCGGCCTCAAAGCTGACTCCGCCGTGGTCTTCTGCCTGGTAGTCGTCGGTTGTAATATCGACAAAGCTGACCAAGCCGCGTCCGTTGTCTCGTTTGCGAAGGAAGTTGACTTCTCGCAGACAGAGCGGACATTGGCCATCGTAGAGGAGTTTGATTTTCCAGGAGGGGGAGGAGGGGGCGATCGCTTGATTCATAGATCCGGCTCTAGATTTCAGATATAAGTTCAGAACTTCTATCTTTATTATCCCTATCGGCGATAAAGATGGGTGAGGTGGATCAGACGATGTTCTAAATCCGTATTGAGTTGCTCAGAATTTTCATAGCGCCAGCGCCATTGTCCAGCGTTGATGCTAGGGTCGTTCATCCGGGCTTCGCTGCCTAGACCCAGGACATCTTGCAGTGGCAGCAGTGCGAGATCGGCCACTGAAGAGAGCGCTAGACGAATCAGCGACCAGTTGATCTCGGTGATTTCATGGGGGTTGTCAAAGCCGAGATATTGGGCAACGTTCTGCTTTTCGGTGGGGCTTGCCTTTGACCACCAGCCGATCGCCGTATCGTTATCATGGGTGCCGGGATAGACGACGCAATTGCGAACATAGTTGTGGGGCAAATAGGCGTTGGTTTCATCGTCACCAAAGGCAAATTGCAGAATTCGCATTCCGGGAAATTGGAAGCGATCGCGCAATTCCTCCACTTCCGGTGTAATAATCCCCAAATCTTCCGCCATCACGGGCAAACTGCCTAGCGCATCTCCTAGTGCCTGGAAGAATTCCATACCCGGTGCTTTGATCCATTCACCGTTCATCGCAGTGGTTTCACCACCGGGCACTTGCCAATAGGCTTCAAATCCCCGGAAGTGATCAATTCGGACAATATCGACATATTGCAAGGTTGCCTTGAAGCGATCGATCCACCAGGTAAAATTGGTTTCCTGAAGTTTGTCCCAGTTGTAAACGGGATTGCCCCAAAGTTGTCCCGTTGCGCTGAAATAATCGGGCGGAACACCAGCCATATAAGCAGGTTCTAGCGTTTGCGGATCGAGCTTGAAGATCTCGGGATTGCCCCAGACTTCGGCGCTATTGTGGCAGACATAAATGGAGACATCGCCGACAATTTGGATGTTGCGCTCATTGGCATAGGCGCGTAGCTTAGACCATTGTTCAAAGAATACAAACTGCAAAAACTTTTGGTAGAAAATTTCGGTTTGCAGTTGCTGACGCTGGGTTTCTAACGCTTCGGGGTGACGACGGGCGATCGCTTCTTCCCACTGATTCCAAGTCGTATTAGGGTTTGCCTCTAGGAGCGCCATGAAGAGGGCAAAATCCTCCAACCAGTAGGCTTGAGTCTGGCAGAAAGCCTCCATTGCAGCGGCAGTTTCGGGTTTGGAGGTTTGTCGGAAGCGATCGAAGGCACGTCGGAGAAACCGGGTTTTGTGGGGGATGACGAGGGAAAAATCGACGCGATCGGTGGGAGCCTCTGGCAGAGCCGTCACTTCTTCGGCCTGCAGCAATCCTGATTCGACCAACTGATGAAGGTCAATCATCAGCGGATTTCCAGCAAAGGCGCTGTAATTCATGATGTAGGGCGAATGTTCGTCCCCGGTGGGGCCTAGGGGCAGAATCTGCCAAAGCTTCTGGCCACTGCGCTCTAGGAAATCCACGAATTCATAGGCGGCTTGTCCGAGGTCGCCAATGCCATAGGGGCTAGGCAGGCAGGTTGGATGCAATAAAATACCACTGGCGCGTTGGAAGGTCACGGGGGTTCCTGGGGGGCGAGTAGGTCAGCGAATCAAATGTTGAAATCAAATGTTGCAAAGCTGGAGTGGCGAGTAGACACGGATTCTGAAGCCCTGTGCGCTAAACAAAGTGCGTTTCGCGCACCTCTCGCCCCATCCATCCCTATCAACGAGCGTATTTTACCGTGAATTGCAAGACTCTGCCCTTTACTACAGCGCTTTATCCCTGCGCTCTGTCACTGCCCTCTCTATGCCTGTCTCACCTCGATCGTGAGTAGAATTCATCGAAAATCTACCGGGAACCCTCGGGGAATCTACTGGGGAATCAACAGGGGATTCATCGGAAATCAACCTTGTCACCCCAGCGATACAGTCTGTGGCACCCACAGAGGCACATTCTAAAATCGGGGATGAACTTAGGCCAATTCATAATCTGTCACAGGAGTGATCCCGCTCGTTCGGTTTTCACCCCATAGTAATGGAGTGTGAGGAGCGATAAAGAGCAAAGCCTTTTGGGGTCGAAACACGGACAGACTCCCGAAAGGCTTTGTTTTTATACACTGAACGATGGATCGGGTTGACCTGGCAAATAGACGGGTCTATACGCTAGCAAGTAAGCTGGCCAATCAAGAAGATGGGTGAGGTAGAGCGCGAAGGCTCCACCTCACCCATCTTTTTTAGGGGTTGAATTTGAGGGTCGCGATTTATAGCATGACCGTATTAGCCAGAGGATTCATCAAAGAATTAATCAAAGGAAAAGTTGCGTTTATGCCAGTTCTTTACCTCGCGGGTGGCTCTGACCATTTGAGTGAGGACGGGTAGGGTTTCAAACCATTTGTAGCCGACGATATTACTGGGGGATGATCGCTGAAATCCCAAACTTGGATTGGCAATCAGCGTGATCAGTTCAGGGTGCTGTTGGCGAAAGGTGGAATAGGCTCCATCGACATGCATCGGCCCGCCTTCGGGATGACCAGACGGGCGGGTTAGGATGGTTTCTAGGAAGTAGATCAGGGGGGCGATCGCAGTTTGATTCACCCCTAGAAAATGAGCCAACATTAATGCCTCAGAATATTCCTGAAACATCCCACTTGGGCTAGAGGCTAAGTTCTCACGATGTCCAAAATACACGAAATCCCAGTTTAGATTTTTGAGTTGACCGACGATCGCCCCCTGCTGCTGAATCAGACGACGAGAAAAAGCCAAGTCATCCTCCATAATCAGGACATTGTTGAGATTTTCAGCTTTTGCCTGTCGCAACACTTCGAGATGGCTCAAAAAACAACCCCTTGCTCCAATACTGGGAAAATCTCCCGCATGAGTTGGTTTAATTGCCGGGAAAAAAGCAACTTGTTGATGGGATTCGGCAATGCCCAACAGGCTTAACTCTTGCTGAATTTTTTGTCGGCGATCGCATCGTTCAGGAAGATTGATGATGTAGATTTTGTCAAAAAAGGATAACAGAGGAGACAGAGAATTCATCGCGGCACCCGCTTCGTTAGGATGGTCATGTTGAAACTTCAAAGATGACTTTTCTTATGATTCTTCAACGGAACAAATACTGTAATGCTCAGCATCCTAACAGCAAAAATGAACGACTGCAAACACAGTAATAGATGTAACAAAAATACTGTAATACCGCGATCGCACAACGCACCGTATAACCCAAACTGTTGTGAAACAGAAGTCCTCAACGAAGTGAACCACGACCAGTCGAACAGAGAAACTGACAGAGAAACTCTGAGAACCACCATAAGCCTCCTTTCCCCTTTCCCCTTTTCCCTTCCCCAAAACCCGATTTCCACTCAAACACTCTGATTAAAAACAAGTGCGATCGGTTACAATCCTGATTGCTCCTACTGCTTCAGATATAGGTCTGACACACACTCCTCCCATGGCTAAAACCTTCGATTCGCTCACGCCAGAATTACAAACCTTCATCGCGGCACAGCAGATGTTCTTTGTCGCCACTGCGCCTCTCAGTGAAACAGGGCATGTCAACCTCTCGCCCAAAGGCTTGGATTGCTTCAGAATCCTGTCTCCGCAACGAGTGGCTTATCTCGATTTGACGGGCAGTGGTAATGAAACCTCGGCTCATTTGCATGAAAATGGTCGAATGACGCTGATGTTTTGTGCGTTCCAGGGAAATCCCTTGATTTTGCGGCTCTATGGCCAAGGTCTGACGGTGCTACCGGGCGATCGCCACTGGCCAAATCTCCAGCCCGAATTTCCCTCCCACCCCGGCATCCGTCAAATCATTGTGATGGACATCGAGCGGGTACAGACTTCCTGCGGCTTTGGTGTGCCCCTCTATGAGCATCAAGGACAGCGCGATCGGTTGTTGACCTGGGCAGAGAAGAAGGGAGAAACGGGGATGGAACAATATCGACAACAGAAAAATCAGGTCAGCATTGATGGATTGGCGACACCGCTGGCGATTCGTTCCCAGTTACCTGTTTCTTAGTTAGGGATAGGAAAGAAAACAAGATTGCGGTTGCTGGGATGAGTGGCTTCGTCACTCTTCTCAGCAACCGCAATTTTATTGACCTGTAGATTCCTAATCTGTTGTTGATGTGCATAAATTTCTATGACGCGATCGCCACTTCCTTAACTCAATTTGGCACTCAATTCGGGGAATCCTATCCACCAGTGTCCTTTTCAGTGCGCTTTTCCCCTTTCAGGTTGAGAACTCTATGCTGCACCGTCGTTTTTTGCCTTTCCTTTGCCTTGCCATGACCCTGGGTATTACAGTTCTTCCCCCTTCCTGGAACAGGGCTGAAGCTCAAGAACGTTTGGAAGAGTCTACTGTCCCAGAACTTGAGGAAGCCAATCGGCTGGCTGGCCAGGTGTTTGATCTGTATGAGCAAGGTGACTACCGGGCTGCAATGCCTTTGGCGGAGCGGAGTCTGGCTTTACGGCAAGCCTACTGGGGCATGGATCATCCGGAGGTCGTCAATAGTCTGAACACGCTAGCAGCCTTGAACCATGTTCTGGGTGACTATGAACAGGCGATCGCACACTTTCAACAAGCTTTGGCGATTCTGGATCAGCACTCCGCAGCCCATGACCTAGACTATGCAAGAATCCTCAACAACTTAGGGGTATCCTATCGGCTCCAGGGCAATTATTTGCAGTCGGAAAAGTGCCATTTAGAGGCGATCGCCATCCAAAAATCCATCCTGGGCAACAATGGCGATGCGTTAGCGGCCAGCTACAACAACTTAGCTGAGCTTTATCGCGCTCAAGGCAATGTCGAACAGGCCGCCGATCTGTTTCTCGAAGCACTCACCATTTTAGATCAGCAAGATGAAGTGAATCCCATGAGTCTGGCTGGCCTGATGAACAACCTGGCTGAACTATACCGCACACAGGGCTACAATGCCGAGGCCATTCCCTATTTTCGGCGCACCCTGACCCTCCTGGAACAAACCGTAGGTCCGAATCATCCCAACTATGCCGCAACGCTGAATAATTTGGCGATAGTTTATGTGAATCAGGGCGACTATGAGCAGGCGATCCCGCTGTATCAACGAGCCTTGCAGCAAGTCGAACAGCAGTTGGGGGCAAAGCATCCCAGCGTGGCTACAGCGCTGGCAAACCTGGGGATGCTCTATTACTTTCAGAAGAACTACGACCAGGCCGAACAACTTTTGCAGCGGGGGTTAGCCATTCAGGAACAGGCATTGGGCAAGTGGCATCCCCAAGTGGCCAAGGATCTCAATAGCCTCAGTTTGGTTTATCGAGCCATGGGCAATCAGCGACGGGCGATCGCCACCCAAGCCCGCAGTAACGAAATCGACGAACATCATTTGTCGCTGATGCTGGCGATCGGCTCTGAAGATCGCAAACTGGCCTACATGGACACCCTCAGCGGCTCAACCTACAGCACCCTAGATCTCAACCTTCAGTTTGCGCCCCAATCCGCCCAGGCCGCCAAACTGGCCATGACCACGATTCTGCAACGCAAAGGCCGAGTCCTGGATGCGCTCATTGACGAACAGCAAAATCTCCTCAACCGCCTCAACCCAGCCGATCGCCCTCTGTTTGACCAACTCACCCAGGCGCAAGCAAAACTCGCCTCTCTATGGTTTAGCGGCACCCCAGAAACCGAAAACTATCAACAGCAGGTGGATGAACTCAATGCCACGATTCGCCAACAGCAAACCGAATTAAGCCTCCGTAGCGCCGAATTTCGCAGCCAAACCCAGCCCATTACCCTGGATGTGGTGAAATCCCTGATTCCTGCCGAGGCGGCTCTGGTGGAGCTGGCCTTGTATCGTCCCACCCGTCGCGAATCCTACGAGCAGCAATGGGGTGAAGATCGCTATGTGGCCTATGTGCTTCAGCCCAATGGTACGCCTCGTGCTGTAGATCTGGGTTCTGCTGCTGAAATTGACCAGGCGATCGCAGAATTCCGTAATGCATTGCGCGATCGCCGTTTCTTCCAAAAATTCCAGGCCGCTTCTCGTCGTCTCGATAAAAAGCTCATGCAGCCGATTCGCCCACTCCTGGGGAAAGCCACCCATCTCCTAATCTCTCCCGATGGACAACTCAGCCTGATTCCCTTTGCCGCTCTCATCAATTCTGAAGGTGAATACCTACTCGAACACTATACCGTCATCTATCTGACATCAGGACGCGATCTACTGCGATTACAAAACCCGATCGCCCATCAACAAAATCCAGTCTTTATTGCCGATCCAATCTTTAATCAACCCAGTTCTCAAGCTAGTGTCAATCCTGTCTCTTCAACGCTAAATAACTTAGAGCGATTACAGTTTAATTCTTTACCCGGAACGGCTGTGGAAATAGCGACGATCGCTCCCCTCTTTCCCCAAGCCACCGTCCTCACCCAGTCCCAAGCCACCGAATCCGCCCTCAAGCAAATCCAGGCTCCCATGATTCTGCATATTGCAACTCACGGATTCTTTCTAGGAAGCCAGCCCATGACCAGGGTAAATGCGGATGGGGAAGGGAGAGCGATCGCCCAGAATCCCTTATTGCAATCAGGACTTGCTCTAGCAGGCTTCAACCAGCGCCAAAGCGGCTCAGAAGACGGCGTTTTGACCGCTCTAGAAGCATCCCAGTTAAACCTCTGGGGGACAAAACTAGTCGTCCTCTCGGCTTGCGAAACCGGAGTCGGCGAGATTACCAACGGCGAAGGTGTCCAGGGTTTACGCCGAGCCTTAGTGATCGCAGGCTCCGAAAGCCAACTGATGAGCCTCTGGCAAGTCGATGACCTCGGCACCAAAGATTTCATGGTGTCCTACTACCAACGCCTCCTCGCCCACCAAGGCCGCAGCCAAGCCCTCCGCGCCACCCAACTCGAAATGCTCAACAACCCCCAATACCGTCACCCTTATTATTGGGCGGTCTTTATTCTTTCGGGGGATTGGCGATCGGTTGGGGAAGAGGGGGAAAGGGGAAGGGGGAAAGGGGGAAGGGGAAAGGGGAAAGGGGAATTTTGGACTAATTCAAAGAAGTACTTCTAGGAGGGGGAAAGGGAAAAGGCGAAAGGGGAAAGGGGAATTTTGGACTAATTCAAAGAAGTACTTCATGGACAGAGCAAGGGAAAATTACTTCGACTTCTTCCAAGATGCCTTCTGTGATTTCCCTTTCCCCTTTCCCCTTTCGCCCTTCCCCCACCAAGATAAAGAAAACTTCACTGTAACTCCCTCAAGGATTCAATCTCAGATAACCCCTTTTCCCTTTCCCCCTTCCCCTTTCCCCTTCTCTGGACATATCCATCCCGAATGTCCCCTCCTGCGGTAAGCTGGTTAGGTGCTGAAAAGCCCGACCTTGTTTACATCTCGCAGTTTTTCTAAACATTGCTTTACAAATGGTTGCAAGTCCTCCTCGTCCTATCCGGATCGGCTCTCGTAAAAGTCAACTTGCCCTGGTGCAAACCTACTGGGTGCAGGAGCAATTACAAAAACATTTTAGCGATCGCAAATTTGAAGTTCATACCATGAGTACCCAGGGCGACAAGATCCTGGATGTGGCGCTGGCCAAAATTGGTGACAAAGGACTGTTCACCAAAGAACTGGAATCCGGCATGTTGCAAAACGACATCGACTTTGCCGTTCACTCCCTCAAGGATCTGCCCACCCGCCTCCCCGAAGGACTCTTCCTCGGCTGTGTCACCGAACGCGAAGACCCCGCCGATGCCCTGGTTGTCCATGAGCGCAACAAAGACAAACAGCTTGAATCCCTCCCTGAAGGCGCAGTCGTCGGCACCTCTTCGCTTCGCCGTCTCGCCCAACTTCGCCACCACTACCCCCACCTCAGCTTCAAAGACATCCGGGGCAACCTCAACACCCGTCTCCAGAAGCTCGACTCCGGCGATTATGATGCCATTGTGCTGGCGGTCGCAGGTCTGCAACGATTGGGAATGGGCGATCGCATCCACCAAGTCATCCCCGCCGAAGTCTCCCTCCATGCCGTCGGCCAAGGTGCCCTAGGCATCGAATGTCGCACCGAAGATGAAGAAGTCCTTCAACTCCTCAAAGCCCTAGAACATCAACCCACCGCCCAGCGCTGCTACGCTGAACGCGCATTCCTGCGCGAACTCGAAGGCGGCTGCCAAGTCCCGATCGGTGTCAATACCGTCATCAACGGCGACACCCTCACCCTCACTGGGATGGTTTCCAGCATCGACGGCCAAAAAATGGTCAAAGACACCCTCTCCGGCTCCGCCACCAACCCCGAAGCCCTCGGCATCCAACTCGCCCGCCAACTCCGCCAACAGGGCGCGACCGAGATTTTGGAGGCAATCTTTACGGAGATTCAGCGAGGGTCTTAGGGGTGGATGGGTCTTAGGGGTGGATGGGTGGATGGGTGGATGGGTGAGAGAGGAGGGAATTTTCTTTGCTCATTAGACTCTTTATAGGGTGGTCTTTTTGTGACTTTGGGATGCTTTCTTTGAGAGATTCTGTTGATCCTTTGCTGAATCATCTGATTCAAGCGATATGCAACCTAGCTGACAAAACTTCTAGGAATTCCCATACCTTGTTGTTGGCGTGGAGCATTCGCCAAGTGTTTCCTTGGAACCAGTGCAGCCCAACACCTGACTAGAACGCTTAAATCAGATTCAATGATCCAAACATTGAATCAAGCTTTACGGCGGTGATGTTGGGTTGCGCTGCGCTCCACCCAACCTACAGGAACTACAGGAACCATCAGAAAAGATTTGTCAGGGAAGGATATATCAGGTTCTCAGAATCGTCACCGGATTGGAGTTTTGAAATTTAAAGCCCAAAATGGTATAACCACACAAGGAACGTTCCATTCCATCACAAATTCCTGTTAGCGAATAGAAAGTGTCCACCTCTGTCAGGCTATGTCCTAAAAATAAGCCTACAAAAAACACCCATCTCCCTACTCCCCACTCCCTACTCCCTACTCCCCCCCCTCCACCGTGTCCGACATTTTCGTCATGATCAGAAATCAGGATAACGTCGCCCTGACTTCTATTGATGGAATTGCGTTTGTGACACAGCTTCAGAGAAGTGGAAAAGTCTTGGCTGAGGAGATTGTCGAGTTGACCTATGCCGATGCTGGATTTGATGACCTGCCTTTGGGGCAATACAGTATAGTAGTAGGGCATGAGTGTGTTGCGCCAGAAGAGGTATCTTACGACACCAAAATTCTGGCCGAAGATGACGTAATCTTCCTCACATTCGTTTATTTAGAACCCGAGCGCATTTTTCTACAAGTCCAGGCTGTTGTTGAGAAAAGGCTGTAACTATGACAGTAAAGGTCATTCCCTCCCAATCGCTCAAAGCGTTTCGCTATCGAGTCCATGTTCTAGAACAAGATTTGTGGAAGGAAAAAGACCCCACCCGCCGCGCCAATCTCGCCCTACAACTGGCCGAAGCCGTCACGGCTCTCGCCCAACTAGAGGTACAGGCTGTCAAGAACGAACAATCTAAAACTTAATTTACAGATCTGGGAATCGAATCTAGCCATTGAATTCACAGCCTCTTTTCCTCAACCCAAAAGCGGCTCAAATCTGTTTCTCCATCTTTACCGCCTCAACCCATTGATCCGCAGCTAGACATCCCACCCTTTCCCCCTTCCCCTTTTCCCTTTCCCCCTCTTCCCACCCGGCAATGCCTTCCCCCTTCCCCGGCATGAACCCCTTCCTAGAGGTGTCAGAACTCTGGTCTGAGTTCCATAGCCGGATGATTGTAGCGATCGCCGACACCTTAGACGAAACCCTAAGTCGGCAATATCGGGTTGCGGTAGAAAAGCGGGTTTATCTGGATCAAGGCGATGAAACGGTGTTGATTGGGATTCCTGATGTGGTTGTCATGGCTCCTACGGCTGTAACAACTCAGACCGCTGTCCTAGCAACCCCGATGACGGTGGAAGTGCCGATCGCTGAAGAAGTTCAGGAACGCTACTTAGAGATTCGGGAAGCGGCAACCGGGCGGGTTGTGACCGTCATTGAGCTTTTGTCTCCTAAAAATAAGCGATCGGGCACCGGACGAGATGCGTACTTGCAGAAGCGTCAGCAGATCATGATCAGCCAGACGCACCTGGTCGAGATTGATTTGCTTCGGGCTGGCGTTCCCCTGCCGATGATTGGCGGAGTGGCCTCTGATTATCGAATTTTAGTAAGTCCAAGTACGGTTCGTCCCAAAGCGCAACTCTACGCCTTTACCCTGCGTCAGCCGATTCCAGCGATCGCCATCCCCCTTGATCAATCCGCAACCATTTCCTTAGATTTACAGCCATTGCTGCATCGCGTTTACGATCGCGCCAGATTTGAGTTGGCGATCGACTACACTGAATCGATCACGCCCAAGCTTCCAGAAGAAGACAGAGTGTGGTTATCAAGTTTTATTGCAGAAGAAACCCGCAAAGAATTGAGCTAGCTACAGTTTGCTCCAAGTTGGCCATTGAGAGCTTCTCTGGATTCCGATTGGGGATTAGAGATCAGTTCCATTTTTCCTTGGGCATTGAGACTCCAATGGGTTGCCTCAACCAATGGCGACACTGTTACAGGAGAGCTAAGGTTTTGATCGGTGGCACTTTGAAACGTTGGACTTTGGACGACACTTGGCGAAATTTCGGGATCTCGCAGATCTGACCAGGGGCGATCGCCCGCCATCAAATCTCTCGGCGTTTCCGGTCTCCCGCCCCGTCCGGTCATGACAAAGGTGTTGGACTGGGAGGCGGCACAGGTGGTAGCGATGCGCTGACTGGAATCGGTGACTTCTTCGGGAAGTTCAACGAGTGCGGAGGTTGGATCAAGATTGGGCGTAGTGATGGTGACGGAACCGGCCAGATTGAACTGGGAACTGGCGGTGATGTCGCTTTGGCCAGTGAGTTGGGGACGGTAGGCGGTGCCAAAAATGCCTTGGGAGGCGATCGCAATATTCCCCCCCCGTCCGCGTTCAGCATTGGCCACAATATCGCTGTTCTCGATCGCCACAATTAAGGGAGAATTGATGGCAATATTGCCGCCGTTGCCCGTGCCGCCTGCGGTAGCCGTGAGTTGAGCCTGATCGCGCAGGATCAATCGATCTTGAACTTGTAAGTTAATTTGACCCCCTAGTCCCGAAGCCGTGGCTGCCCGAATATCTCCGCCCTGGTTGGTGAGGATATTGGCACGAATGCTCAATCGTCCTGCATTGCCCGATCCTTCGTGATCCACCGAAATTTCTCCGCCTTCAATCAAAGATAAATGCCTTGTATTAATTTGGAGCGTTCCAGTATCCCCGGTGGGCGCAGGGGGCGCGAGATAGGCTCGACGAAATTGGGCACTGGGAATTGTTGCGTTAGCTCGAATTCCCGTACTCTGGTCATTGTTGCGAAATCCTCGAACCTCAATAGTATCGGCGTTGATTGTCATTCGCCCCGCATTGCCAACGCCGATCGCCGCAGTGGCCACCGTTCCTCCATCCTGAACCAATAGAAACGAGGTCTGAACCCGAACCTGTCCGGCATCACCCGCGCCAAAGCTGTAGGCTCCTAAGTCGCTGTTTTCAAAGTCACGAGTACCAATGACTTCAATGGATTCGGTGGCATTCACCTGAAGATTACCACCCTGGCCGCTGCCTGCACCGGGAATTGCGGTGCCAAACAACGAAAGGGTCGGCAGTACCCCCGTCGCCATCGATCCTGCGTCTAACACTCGGACTCGCTGTGCCGAAACCCTAACATTGCCGCCGTTTCCCTGACCGAGCGTAATACTGGTGATGACAGAGGCACGGGCTGCGGTGAGTGGACTCGTGCCCTGAACCGTTATATCCTTGGCTCGAATGTCAAGGTTCCCTGCGTTTCCGGTTCCGGCTCCTGGAAAGGTGATGTCATTCAGTTGACTCAGGGTATAGGTGGCAATTTCTGCTCCATCTTGTATATTAATTCGCTGCGCGGTGACAGAAATCTGTCCGCCATTGCCTGAACCAAACGTGGAGGCATTCAGGGCACTGGATAGAACAGGGGTTCGAGGATTGGTGCGGCGAGCATCGATCGCCCCTCGCATCCTCACCGTCAGATCGCCCCCCTGACCGCTGCTTTGATTAAAGGAAAACAAAGCCCCGCCATTTCGTAAAGTCAGATGCTGGCCGATCACAGTGATATCTCCGCCATTGCCTGCCCCAAAGTTTAAAGAGGATACACCGCTGGGAATGAGAGGGTTAACGGCATAGGCTTCACGGGCGGTGATGCGACCTGTAACCTCTACACGAATGTTTCCAGGATTACCCGTAGAATTTGGCGCACCTAACACTCGCACCTGTCCACCATTCTGGAAGTTGATACGATCGCCACTCACTTGAATATTGCCCCCGTCTCCCGCCGCACTGGTTTCGCTGGCAATCCGACTATTGAGCAACAGCGCCGCCAGGTCTGGGTTGTCGCTCAACGGAGAGAACCCGCGAATTTGGATATTCCCCGCCTGAACCTGCACATCGCCCGCCCGACCATTGCCCTGAGTCGCCGTTTGAATCATGGCTCCATCTTGCAGTGAAAGATTCGGCGCAGTAATTTGAATCCGTCCCCCCTGTCCGGTTGCGCCCTCATTTACCTGAGTGGTAATCCAACTGCTAAAAGGATAGGCTTGGCTACTCACGCCTCGCAAATCGAGGGAATTCGTCGCATTCACGCTGATGGGACTGCTGTTGCGGCTACTGGTCGCCACCGTTGCGACCTGAGCATTGTCCAATCGAATATCTCGCCCCTGAAGCCGAATGCCATCACTAGGGTTGATCACGGGATAGGGACTCCAGAGGAGCGATCGATTCGCCATCTGAATATCCCGGTAGTCTGCAATACCATCCGTGGTCACCTGCCAACCCAGTGGATTGGCCACTAGCTGCACGGTTCCATCGGCAACGCTGCTGAGATCAATCCGGCTGGCCGTAATGATTCCCCCGTCAAACTGAATATTGCCGCCTACTAGCGAGAACGATCGCCCCGGTGCCACCGCCAAACCAAAATTCGTCGTCGGAAAGATTTCCGTATTGCCATTGCCATTCACCTGGATATTGCCTGGATTTGTGCCCAGGTGTAATCCTACGGGTGTACTGAGTGTTAACAAAGACGATTGCACCAGCGTTCCTGGCTGATCCCCTACGCCGAACTCCGTACCATCCGCAAACTGCAACCGATTTGCCGTACTGCCGACAAATGCACCGCCGATCGCCAACTGGGCATTGCGGCCAAAGATAATGCCATTGGGATTGAGCAAAAACAGATTGGTAGTGCCATTGGTGCGGATTAATCCGTCAATGTTTGATACCGAGTTTCCCGTAATTCGAGTAATGATATTTTGAACATCGGGTGCATTACGAAAGACCGCAGAACCTCAGGTGGGGACTGAGAATTCTCGGAAACTATGGAAAAGACTATTACCCGTGCGATCGCCATTCTCGATCGTAAAGTTCCGCCCATCCGCCGATTGTACCGTAGTCGAAAGGCTGCCATCTGGAATCACCTGGGCGAGGCTGGCAGCAATCAAAACAAAGTGAGTGAAAACCAGGGAAACCGAAAGTGAGGCAAAATAGTGCATACAAAAAACAGGGAAGTCCTGACGCGGAAGTTATCGCTCCGCTAGAGTTCCCTCCTTCTCATCAGACTATGGCTGCTATGTTCCAATAATGCATAGAAAATTGATTTCTAGTTATCCAAGATTAAAGCAAAAAACGGTGTCAAGAATCCTTAGAAGCTTTATCCACAACGTCTCTTCTGTCAACTCAGGCTCAACAAAAATGCGATCTTATCAATTCAATGTCACTGAAATAACGATCCGAACCGCCCCCTAAATCCCCAACTTTGGGGGAGTCGAACCTTCAAATTCCCCCAAAGTTGGGGGATTTAGGGGGCGGTTCGCCGAGGGCTTAGGCTTATTTCAGTGACATTGATCTTATCAATTGCCAAAGTCATAGGACGATCTTTGGCAAGAAGATCCCAAACTTTTTGTGATGGAAATGTCCTAAATATCAACCGATCTTCTTCCTGATCCTCAAGATTTGGATAAAATGGGCGATACTTCCGATAAAACTGTAATCCCAACTCTATGGAAATCTGCATAGGGGGTGATGCGTTACGCTGTGCTAATGCATCCTGCGGGAATGTACATTTTGATGTGAAATAAGTAGACCCTGGCAACACTTGCGAAGAGAGGCGATCGCCCATGCACCACCCCGCGTTTAACCGTTTTACAAAAGCCTACCTGGCCGACATTCTCAGTCCCTTTGGCACCGTCAGCCCTGACCAACTGGTGCCGCGCAACAGCAGATTTTACACGATCCCTTCCAACACTGGGTACCAAACGGAAATACTGCAGGAGATTTTGCCCAGCCATGTCCTGGTGAGTCCAGAGGTTCACGGCGAAGCAGAACTAGTCGATATGCTGTTTGAACCCCAATCGCCGCCTATGCTGAGCGAATCGCCCTTCCTCAATCGACTTGTTCGCAATCCCTGCATTCTCGAAATTCACCGCAATCCACTGGGCGACGACGATGTGTTGGAAGGAGTTAAAAAAATATTTTTATGGCTGCGTGAACTGCAAAAGGCCGCAGAAGCTCAGAAGAACGCCACAGAATCGGAGTTAGAAACTCCAAGTCATTCACCCGTGAATGAACTCGAAGATGAACTAGACAATGAATCAGAAACTGAATGGAATGACGAATTTGACGATGAATCAGACGATGAACGCAAAAGTGCCTTAGATGAAGCCGACGAACCCTATCTTTGGATCTTTGCGCCTTCCGTAACATCCCTGAAGCTCGAACATTTTGGCGCGAGTCCTGTTCCGAACTTGGAGTCTGGAGTTTATGCCCTGCCGTCGCTCTACAACACCTACATTGTGGCCATCAATGAGCTTCCAGTCACCGCTGCTACTCGCTGGGCAAGACTTCTGGGACGAGGGCAGGTGCAGCAACAGGCGATCGCCGAACTCCGAAATCAGCACACCCCAGAAATCGCTCCCTCATCTTCGCTTTGCTCCCAAGACATCGCCCTGCGCCATCTCAAAACCTGGTATGAGCAGCTCCTCACTGGAAATGGTGAAAAAGAATCCCCCAAACTCATGAATCTGTTCAGTGAAATGTTTGGGCAACCAGAACCGTAAACTGTGATTCCGGCAATGAAAGCGTAGGCAAAGCCCATTTACAAAAGTTACAAACATCAACTCCAAAATCATTAAGCAAGGCGTTCTGTCTGTCCATAATCTTGGACAGACAGAGCGCCTTTTCCACAGGAATCGAAACACTGAAACCCTGGCTGCTCCAGCCATCCACCCGATTCAAAAGCTAGAGTCTACACCCAACGATAGATTTTTAAGGACAATAGTCTTGCCATTATAGTACCCGTGTTCTATATTAACTATATACCCCGTAACCCCCTAAATTCAGAGGCAACTCACAGGCTAAATTCAATCACCCTTCCAGAAGCGCACCCCCAATCAAACAAAGAAGCAGGACGCAGAAATGGGACGATTTGCTCATTCATTTGTTCATCATCTCCCCCATCAACCCGCTCATCCATCTGTGTTTAATCTATCTGTGTTTAATCCATCTGTGTTCATCTGCGTTTATCTGTGTTTCCCTCTTTATCCCAGCATCTTCACCATTTCACAGTAATTCTTCACAAAAAATCTTAGAGGTATCACCATGGCCACTTCTGCAAAAGCACAGCGCAACGGGCACACCGCTTCACCCCCCGCTTCACCTCCCGCTTCACCCTCTGCCGTCCCCGCTCCCCCCACCCGCGACGAATTTGACAGCGAAGCCTTTGAAGAACGGCGAGATTTTCTCCCCTACCTCCAGATGCTCAACGCCAGTTCCGCCGACCAGTCCGGCTTCTTCATCGCTGCCGACAACGCAGATGCCGTCGGCTTCACCCCCAACGAAGACTGGCTCTACCACGAAACCATCTTCCGCAGCGGAGCCAGGGTAGAAGGCTACCGCAGCTTAACAGCCAGATTTCTCATCCTGCGCCGCTCCAAGCTGCTGATGTTTGAGCGCGAAGGCGGCCAGTTTGTCGCCCCCTATCGCAAAGAACTCTACGATCGCCAGTCCATGATCCTCAAAAACCGCTACCTGGTCTACCTGGTCAGCAAAGACAAACAGCTTCTGCACCAATCCCCCCTGGTCTTCACAGCCAAAGGTTCATTCTGTGGCAGCCTGGGCGAAACCGTCGAGCAATTCCGTCTGGAAATGAGCCAAGCCTATGGAGCCGCTGTCGGAGCCAAGAAACCTAGAGGCGATCGCTTCATGGCACTCTCCGTCCTAGCCCTCCGCGTCCAACCCGAACTCAAAGGCACCACCCAAAAATCCTGGGTTTGCTCTGTGGCTGAACACTGCATTCCCACGGTGGAAAACTGGCAATCGCTCTTTGTCGGCTACCAAACCGAGTTAAAAGACAAAATCCTGGCTGACATCGAAGAATGGGCAGACTTCGGCAATCTCGAACGGGAACAGGGCGATCGCACCGAATCCCCCTCAAACTGGGAACAACCAACCTCTTTCAAAGTCATCAACAACGATGAGCTAGATTTCTAGGTTGAATCCTAAGTTGAATTCTAGGGTGAATCCTTCGTCGGATTTGAATGATTCAACCTAGGATTCACGAATCATTCATAGTTATCCATCAATCGCCACTCCCACTCCCTACTCCCCACTCCCCACTCCCCACTCCCCACTCCCCACTCCCTTGCCTCAAGCCCCAATTCATTCGAGAATAGAACCATCGACATTTACGCTTGAAGAAGGAAACCTGTGGGACAATACGAACGCCTTATTCTCATGGCTGAGGATGAACTGACCCAGTACAGCACCGATGCCCGCAAAATTGA
Source organism: Oculatellaceae cyanobacterium Prado106 (assembly GCA_025454315.1). GTDB lineage: Bacteria > Cyanobacteriota > Cyanobacteriia > Elainellales > Elainellaceae > Prado106. Next base: position 3,928 of record JALOOP010000050.1, on the reverse strand, counting down.
AAAACTGCGGCGCAAAATCGGCCTCTCGGTCAGCGCAGCGGAACAGCGAAAAATCAAAGAAACGCTGCAAGCGGAAATGCCCACCGATGGCTTCAGCAAGCTGATTGAGGAACAGCGTCAGACCGTTGCCCTGCCTTTATGGGGGATTGCTGGGCTAGGTTTGCTGTTGGGCATTTCGTTGATGCAGCCCTTTGACTTGCTGGCGACGGCGATCGGCGGTTTCTTGGCCTACAAAGTACAGCAACGCGGCTGGCAACTTCAGGCCAAGCGGCTGGTTCTCAAGACCCTGGAGGAGATTGAGGAGAAGGTGCAGAACCCGGATAAGTAGTTTGGGATCTGCGGGTTAAAAAAAATCCAGTTGTTGGGAGGGACGGCTTCGCCGTCCCTCCCAACAACTGGATTTTTTTTTCTTTCTTATCCCTAACGCAGATAGCTTGCTCCGTTGACATCTACGATCGCTCCAGTAGCGAAGGCGGCTTGGTCTGAGGCGAGAAACAGAATGGTGTGGGCGATTTCTTCGGGGAGGGCGACTCGGTTGAGGGGGCTTTGCTGGCGGATAGCGTTGCCGCTTGCCCCCTCCAGGGAGGGGCGTGCCATGTCGGTTTCGACCCAGCCGGGGGCGACGGCAGTGACGGTGATGTTGTAGGGCGCTAGGTGTTGGGCTAGGGATTGGCTGAAGGCATTGAGTCCGGCTTTGCTGGCTCCATAGGCGGGGGCAGTGGGTTCGCCGCGAAAGGCTCCGCGTGAGGTGACGTTGATGATGCGTCCCGATCGCCGTTCTATCATAGGTTTGGCAACGCAGTAAGAGACATTGACCGCACCCAGTAAATTAACGGCGATCGCTTGGTTCCACTGAGCTTGCCATTGGACGTACTCGGTTTTATCCAGAGGATGTTCCTGATAGATTCCAGCGTTATTCACCAAAATATCAATCTGACCCAGTTGGGCGATCGCCTCCTCCACCATTTTTTCCACGGCGATCGGATCAGCGACATCGGCCTGCACCAGACAATGCCCCGTCCCCGCTAAACTTTGCTGGACTTGCTCGGCGGGCGATCGCTGTTGATGGTAATGCACGGCGACCTTAGCACCCGCTTGAGCAAAGGCGATCGCAGTGGCTTGTCCGATGCCGCGTGAAGCGCCTGTGATTAAAACTGTTTTTCCTTGGAAATCAAATGGCATGGAATTGATAATAACCTCCTAGACCTATTCCTAAACCTACTGTTCACCTAAACCTCATGTTCATCCTCCGTGGGGAAGGGTTAGAGGTTTATTGGCTAATCGATTGAACATGCCCCTTCATAGGAGGATACGACGAGGAGTTCTTTATCAGAACTTAAAACTTGTCGAAAGCGATCGCCATTTTAGCGCAAGAAGTGAAAGTATTAGGAGGATTTTGTTGTTAAAAGAATTTTTGGTAATCCTATTGATATTTTTTCCAAAATGGGGTTAAGCTAAGCATCTCAGGAGTGAAACTACTATGAAAACAGGGTTTCAGAAGATAAGTTCGTTTACAGGGTGGTATATTATAGGCTGTTGCTGATCATTTATTTGACATGCTAAGTGAATGCGTCAGGTTGTTCAAATCACCCATTCACCCGGTATGTGAATCCTTTAGGTTTGATGCATCACCAGGCTAATGTAGCCAATATGACAGGTTCAGCCTCATACTTCAGCCTCATACTTCAGTCTCATACTTCAGTCTCATAGCGCTAAAACGATACCTATATCTGCTCCGCATCAGCAGAATAGTTGAGCTGAAACAGCACACGAAAGAAGAAAAACGGTTCGGGAAAGCGCAGCAAATCACGCTACAGGCGTTGGATCTGCTGCTCATTTCTGATGCCGAGAGTCTTTGTGCAAACTTAAATTCGCAACCGCTTCAAATTGAATCAGGAGCTTCTCTCTGGGTGCTTTCAATTGAAAAAGTAATCCGTAGGAGCATACGAATGGTCACTGTAAATGGAACATCCGGCGCGGATGTGTTGAGAGGAACAAATGGTAACGATACTTTAAATGGTTTTGCTGGAAACGATACGCTGGTCGGCTCCCGAGGAAACGACAACCTCAACGGCGGAGATGGCTTTGATACTGCCAACTATGCGGCATTGACCGAGGCCATCACCCTGCGTCCTGCGGGTGTGATTGATAAGGGATTTCTGGGAACCGATACGCTCTTTCTGGTTGAGCGAGTGATTGGTGCGGCGGGTCGGGTGAATATCATTGATGCCTCTTCTGCCGGGGGAGAGGTGTCTATTGGGGTGAGTTTGCTCAATAGTTTCTTAAATGTCAATAACATTCCTGGCGTTGGCAATCGAACCATTACGATTACCAGTTTTGTCAATGTTTTGGGAAGTCAAAATGATGACTTTATTGAAGGAAACAACGGCAATAACAGCCTGGATGGACAGGGTGGAAATGACCTATTTCAAGCAACTCGCGGCAATGATTTTGTCAATGGTGGAGATGGGTTTGACACAGTTGATTACTCCAATATTACAACTGCAATTAGCCTCAAACCGGCTGGCGAAATTTTCAAAGGTACCTTTGGCGTAGATACCCTCTTTCGAGTTGAAAGAATTGTGGGAGCTGCCGGACGAGCCAACCTGGTGGATGCAGGTGCCACTTCTTCGGATATTCAGTTGGATGTCAATCTGGCTGAAGGCTCTTTGGCGGTGTTCAACATTCCTAATATTGGCACTCGCAATCTTGTCATTGAGAATTTTGTCAATGTTATCGGTTCTCAAGGCAACGACCTGATTGAGGGTAGCACTGCCAGCAACTCCTTAGATGGACAAGGCGGTGATGACACGATCAACGGTACCCGTGGCAATGATTCGATTGTCGGTGGAGAAGGCTTTGACACGGTTGATTACTCTCCGCTGAACGCTGCTGTGACCGTCAGACCTGGGGGCGAAGTCCGTAAAGGCGCACTAGGAACCGACAACTTGCTCTTTGTTGAAAATATTATTGGTGCAGCAGGTCGTGTCAATGTCATTGATGCATCGAGTGCATCGGTGGGAATTTCGGTTGATATCAGTCTCAAGGTTGGTTTCTTGAATGTGTTTAATATTCCAGGAATTGGCCAACGCAATCAATTCACCCAAAACTTTGTCAATGCCATTGGCACCCAGAGCGGCGATTTCTTGGGCGGCAGCAGCGGCAATAATGTTTTGGATGGTCAAGGAGGCGATGATGGCATCTTTGGAGACAACGGAGCCGATCAGCTATTTGGCGGTAGCGGCAGTGATTTTGTCACGGGCGAAGGCGGCGCAGATCGGATCAATGGCACCAGTTCGATCGCCCGTGGTCGCAATGAGCAAGATACGCTAGTGGGTGGCTCGGGCAACGATCGCTTTATCCTGGGCGATCGCACGGGATCATTCTACAAAGCGACAACCTTTACCACAGACTTTGACCCGGCTGGCTTTGGTGGATTCAACCAAGTGGCCTTTATTCGCGATCTCAGCGTTCGGGATCGAATTGAGCTAGGAACGGGTGAAACCTATCTTGCGGTTCGTTTGGAGGGTGGATTTGACTTGTACGTGGCCAATAGTGGTCGCTTTGATGCGATCGCCAGTGTGGCCACGACTTCATTCCTCAGTCTGCCGACAGGCAACTTCTCGCTCTCCTCCGGACAATCCCTAGGTGTTTTCGTAGGCGCTTAATGCACTGTAGGTTCAATGGTACTGATATCGCCTTGGCAAATCAATTGAATGCAGGATATGGGGTGCGAAGCATCTCACATCCTGCATTCAACTTTATTTAATACTCCGGACAGTTTTCCCAGGAGAAAAATCAATAGGTAGACAAAAGCTACCTCTCTTTGTAAGGGCTTGTTAAGAAATAAGTTCACACTTTCTTGATAGAATAATACGTAAACTTGAATACGGAATAACTGAAGCTGTGAACGATATCTCAGTGCATC
>JALOOP010000417.1 GCA_025454315.1 Oculatellaceae cyanobacterium Prado106 | reverse complement strand
TATAAACTTCTTGCTTGCTCATTTTGAACCCACCTGTCCCTGAAATAGTGAGTTCAATATACTCTAAAAGTGTGAAGTTATTTCTTGACAGTGCCTAAGTCCGTCAACCTCAGCATTTCGTGAATAGGACGAGTTTTGTCCATAGCCGTAAACCCACCCTCATAGGTATTGATCATAGAAGTCAGACGAACCAAGGGTTTAATATTGGTGCTGAGAACCAGAATATTAGGTTTGGTCGGGGTGGCGCTTCGCATCAGGGACTCTAGCCATTGGATGCCGACTTCGGGGTTAGCGGGGGTGCCGGGGCGATCGGGTAAGCTCAGGTCAATCAGCACCAGGTCGGGAGAAAGCTGGACGAGGAACTGCTCGGCGGATTGTCGATCTTTGGCGGTGATGATCTTGGCATCGGGATATTGGGATTTGAGGGCGGGGAGGGTGCCTTCCAGGATGGCTTCATGGTCATCGACGACCAGAAACAAATAGCCATATTGGGGTGAGGGGGTGGGGTTCATCCTGCGATTCATCCTGCGATTTCTAGCGTGGTTGATCTGGTAATCCTTATAGCAATACTCCGGACAGAATTAGTTGGCCAGGATGCCGTAGGCGCGGAGGGTTTGGTAATTAGGATGAGATTTAATCGAAGTTGGATTCAAGTCTAACATTGTAATAAATCGATTCAGGAGATGTTCGTTGAAGGCAATGCGTTTGTAACTTGCCATTGAGAAGGGTTCTGGCTCTGCCGAGGGTTCGGTATCCGAGGGCGATGGGCGTAACTGAGTTTCACATTTAGCTAAGTTCAAGGCACTCAGAGAGGCGTTGAAGTGAAAGTCCAGTTTTTGAGCATTGCGAGATTGGCAATCGCACAGTCCCGTGAATTGCTTGGCGTCCCTGAAAATGAATTCAATTTGAAACCTGGATTTGTAGTAGGACAGGAGTTGCTCGGCATCCAGTTCCAGGTCGGTGGAAAACAATAAAACGTATCCGGTCTTGCCCGGTTGCCGGGTATCGACCAGCAAGGCAAGGCGAATGGCACGCTTGAGCGAGACATGCCAAACCACTGCCGTATAGAGGTGGACATCAGCACTCAGTTGCTTCACGAAGTCGAAGCGGGACAGATCTTGGAGATCCACCTTGCCGTCATATTTGCGAGGACGTCCTTTCGGCTTTTGCTCCCCGCTATAGAGGTACCGCAGATTCGCATCCACTCGCAGTTTGCTGATGACATGCAAGTTCAACTGCACCACGCCATCGACCATCTTTTGCTTGCTATAGAATCCATCCATCGTCAGATACCGCAACTTGGGGGGAAAATGGGGACGAGTCTTTTGCAGTTGTTGAAGATATTGATCCACCCGAGTCACCTCGGCAGTCGGGGTAACTGTTTTGGGTGCTTGCGCCAGTTGTTGGAGTTCGGCTTGAATCTGTTCTAACTCGGCCTGCGATAGGGTGGTTTTGAGCGGCTCTTTGGCGGGAAGTTGCTGGAACTCTGAGCGCAGTTGTGCAATCGTTGCAGGGGTGATCTGGGGTGGGTCTTGCTTGGGGGGGGTGCCCTGTTGTGCCGCAGTCGCAGCGGTCTGTTGTACCGATAGGGTGTAGCCTTGGTGGGCAGCAACATCAATCACGGCAATGACCGAAACTTCTAACCCCTTCTCCACCCGGTTGGCACTGCCGTGATGGAACCAATCCAACCCATAGGTACTTTTGCCACTCTTGGGGATAAAGGTGCAATCTACTGCGCCAATCACGTCCTGACTCGCAGCAGTGGCCAACTCAATCGTCTGCTGGTTGAGTTGGGTAAAGGCAAACGGTTGACTATAGTGCCGCCGATAAGTGCGTTCAGACAAATCGCTGTAACGGCTAAGATTGGTGAAGTTCACCTTGCCTACTGCCAGCAGAATCGTGGGCAAGAGGACTTGCAAAAACTTCAGTTGGGGTTTGCTAAATGCCCCATTTTTGACAATAGGGCTTGTAGAATATCCATAGTGCTACCTCTCTGGTGTTTTGTTCTTTAATTGCACCTTACAAAGAGAGGTAGCTTTTGTCTACCCATTTATTTTTCTCCTGAAAAACTGTCCGGAGTATTGTTATAGTGCAAGTGATTTTATATAAAGCTATAGCCATCTGTATGCCAAACATTATTATGCCAAACATTATTTCTAAACCTTTTTCTCCTTCCAGTATCGCCCTCTCGAACCAGATTCCAATTAAACTATTGTCTCATCTCATTGTCTCATTGTTATCTCAGCATCCCGGTTGTCTCAGCATCCCGCAATCGACCCCCGCGCTCAAACACGATCGCTTCTCCCCGCTCCGCCTGGATCAAAACATCGTCCGTCTGAATCATCGCATCTCTAACCCGTAAGCCTGCTGCTGCTTCAATTTGGATTTGGTTGAGGGTGATGTTAAACAAGGGTTTTTCCGGTAACCCGACGATCGCCCCGGCCTGATTTGCACCCTTGGCCACCAGATTGGTAATGATAATATCGTGAAACGTTGGCGTCAGATCGGCAATGGGTTGATACTCGTCGGTTGCCGGAACATCTGGGTAATAGGTCGTGATGGAGATATCATCGCCCATGTCTTCCATGATTAAATTGCGATAGATAATCTGGGATACTTCACCGCCGCGATCGCGTCCCGACTTAATCCGAATTCCATGTTTTCCACCGCGAAAACGACAGTCTTCGACTAGGACTCGGCGAACACCGCGCCGGGTACCACTGCCGATCGCCATCCCATGTCCATGCAAAAAAGTGCATTGGCGAACGGTGATATCCTCACTGCCGCGATCAGGGAAGTTGGGATCGACACCACCTGCTTTAATCGCAATATGATCGTCTCCCGTGTCAATGCGACAGCGAATAATTTGCACTCGATGGCAGGCGATCGGGTCAATGCCGTCGGTGTTGGGGGATTCATCAGGCGCAAGGATTTTGATGTTGCGAATGACAATGTCATCGGAGAAGGTGGGTACCAGGTGAAAGCTGGGGGAATTGGTTAGGGTGATGTCCTGCACCCGAATGCGTTGACAGCGAGTCAAGGTAATCAGCCTGGGTCTGCGGGTTTCGGGTAAACCGTCCCGTCGTGCCTGAAACTCCATCTCCCACCAGGGCTGCCCGGCTCCATCAATGATGCCTTGACCCGTGATAGCAATGTCGGTTGCATCGGTGGCATTGACCAGGGATAAATAGGTGATCCGACTCAGATCTGTTTCTAGATCATCGGGCAAGCGGTAATCCTTAAAGTCTTGAGAACCTCGGAGGATGCTACCGGACTCTACCTTGAGGGTGACTCGGCTGGGTAGGAAGATGGGGGCGCTGAGATAGGTGCCGCCGGAGAGCAGGACGGTGCCGCCGGAGGACGCGCATTGGGCGATCGCCGCTTGAATCGCCGCTGTATCTTTGTGCTGCCCATCCACCAGGGCACCAAAGTCTTCAGGGCGACAAACCGGGGAGTCTTGAGCCAGTACCGCACGCCAGGTCAAGCAGAGGCCAAGAACCAAAACGGCCAAAAGGAGATATCGCAGCAGATATCGCAGGGAAACTTTGAGGATGGGCATGGCGGTAGGACGGGTTGAGCTTCACCGTTCTCAGTCTAGACCGTTTTTTGAACCGATGCAGGCGGATGGTAAACCACTTCATTCTCCAAAGGTTCACCTTGTTCAAAATGGGTGATGTTGGAGAGGGTGGTGGTGGCGATCGCTTCTAAAGCATTGCGCGTAAAGAAAGCTTGATGCGCGGTAATGATGACATTAGGAAAAGATTGGAGGAGTTGAAAGGTATCGTCCTGGATAATGGTGTCGGAGAGATCCTGAAAGAAAAGTTCTTCCTCTTGTTCGTAAACATCAATGCCCAGATAGCCAATCTGTCCCGATTTAATGCCATGGATCACAGCAGCAGTATCAATTAGGCCGCCTCGACTGGTATTAATCAACATCGTGTTGGGCTTCATTTGGGCGATCGCAGTTGCATTGATCAAGTGATGGGTTTCGGGCAGCAGCGGACAATGGAGCGAGATAATATCAGAATGAGCCAGGAGTTCGGGTAGATCCACGTAACGGGCATGGGCGATCGCGGTAAACTGAGCATTGGGAAACGCATCATAGCCCAACAAAGAACAACCAAAGCCCTGCATAATCTGGGCAAAGACAATGCCAATCCGCCCTGTCCCAACCACACCCACTGTACAACCATGCAAATCAAATCCTAGTAACCCCTCCAAGGAAAAATTATCGTCCCGGACTCGGTTGTAAGCCCGGTAGATCTTGCGGTTCAAGGCCAGAACCAGGGTTACGGCATGTTCCGCCACCGCATAGGGTGAATAGGCAGGCACCCGCACAACTTTAATCCCCAAATCTGCGGCCTTGGGCAAATCGACATGGTTAAATCCCGCCGATCGCAGTGCCAGCAACCGCACCCCCCGCGAGGCCAAAACCTCCAGCGTTGCAGCATCCACTGTGTCGTTGACAAAGAGACACACCGCAGGACAATCCGTGGCTAGGATCGCGGTTTTGATGCTGAGCGGCACATCGTAGAAGGTTAACTCATGGTTATAGCGACTATTGACAGACTCGAAGAATTGGCGATCGTAGGATTTGGTACTGAAAAAGGCAACCTTCATGGCTATGCTCCCAGGGGGTAGGGTCGGAGGGGTTGCAGAGCATGGCTATGAAATGTGGTGTGGTGACGCAGCCGCCACACCACATTTCATAGCTGAATTCAGCAACGCCGGGTCGGAGTCGATCCTATCGGGTCTTAGGAGAGGAAGCAAGGTGCTTATGTCACTAGAGGTATCGTAGATTGTAGACTTGGTAGGCGCTTTAACCATACCCTGATTGCATCTCTAGATTAAGCAACGTCTTCCAAATTTGCGATCAAATCAATTTCGACCGAAGCCCCATCCGCTAAATGAGTGACACCGATCGTCGTCCGAACTGGATAGGGCTGTACCAGATACCGTTCGTAAATTTGGTTGACTGGAGGGTAAAGAATTTCAAAATCTCGTAAGTAGATAGTAGCCTTGACGACGTTTGCAAAGGTGCATCCACAGGCTGCCAACACTGCCGTTAGGTTTTTCATCACCTGCTCTGCTTCTGCTACACCGCCACCGGGCACCAGATTGCCTGTCGCCGGGTCTACCCCAATTTGCCCTGAGATATAGACCTGGTTCCCTATCTTCAGCGCTTGAGAATAGGGGCCTGCGGGTTGTTCGGCATCGCTCGTGAGAACGGTTTGTTTAGTGATCATAGGGATTACGATTAGCCGGAGTGGGTAGACCTACTAATCTACCGAGTCTACGCTTAATAAGCAATTGCATCTCCTAAATGATCCTCCTAAATGATTATGCTTCCCACACGATCGCCCGAATCGGGGTAGGATTGTAGCCGTTGCAGGGGTTATCAACTTGGGGACAGTTCGAGATGACCGCTAATGCATCCATTTCAGCATATAGATCTACATAGTCGCCCGGTTTCGAGATACCGTCTGAAATCACTAGACCGCCATCGGCGTTGATGGGAACATTCATGAAAAAGTTGACGTTGAGGACAATGTCTTTTCTACCCAGTTCAAACTGTCCCAGAATCTTCAGGAAGTTATCCCGACAGTTGGGCGTGTTGGCTTTCCCGTAGCGCAACTCATTGATTTCAGAGCTACAGCAGCCTCCCAGCGTGTCATGTTTGCCGCAGGTGTCTTCGGTGATGGTGAAGAGAACCTGACCTAAGCCCGAGTAGAGCTTTGTGCCCTTGGATAAGTAGACATTGCTTTGGAGTTTGATGGTGTCAGCGGCATTGTAGCGCTCTGTCGGATCGGTGGCGTTGTAGCAGAGAAAATCAACGGCCTGACAGCCTTCTAGATCGATGATTCTCAGCGTTTTGCCTTGGGGAATGACCTTGCCCCAGGGAGAACCGGGCGGGATAATGTCGTCAGAGAGAAGGGTTCCGGTCGGGACAAAGGATGCAGGAGATTGAATCATGGGAGGTTAATTAAAGAGAGGTCAATGAGGATGAATACCGATTTGAATATAAAAACATACATGCTGAATATGAAAATGTACATGATTGTAGGATGCGTTACGCTTCGCTAACGCATCGGTGGGTAAATGAGGTGAATAATCCGTTATGCTCCACTAACGAACTCTACGGTTTTCACCGATTCCCGTGGTTCTATCAAGGGTTGATGATGCGTTACGCTTCACTCACGCATCCTACGAGTTTCCCCTTGATCAAGGAATTAGGAGGCACGATGATAGCGCTCCAGGAATTGTCGGGCGCGTCCCGTCGAAGGGCGGCTGAAGAAAGTTTTGGGATCGCTGGTTTCCACGATCTGGCCGCCATCGAGAAACACGACCCGATCGGCGACATCTTGGGCAAAGTCCATTTCATGGGTGGCGATGATCATGGTCATTCCCTCGTTGGCAAGCTGCTGCATCACCGATAGGACT
>JALOOP010000049.1 GCA_025454315.1 Oculatellaceae cyanobacterium Prado106 | reverse complement strand
AAGAGGATAGAATGCATAGCTCCTATCCTCTCGTCCCGTCTTCTGGTTTAGATAGAAGGGGTGGGTTACTTGGCGATCGCGTCTCTCGCAGCAGCAGCCTCATCGGGGTGGATGCCGAGGCGCGTCAGGTTGACCCGTCCGCGACTGTCGATCTCGCGCACCTTGACGATCACCTCGTCACCGACAGCGACTTCATCCTCGACCTTGCCGACTCGATAATCGGCCAACTGCGAGATGTGAATCATGCCTTCCTTGCCGGGGAGGAATTCTACAAAGGCACCGATGGGGATAATTCGCACCACACGTCCAGCGTAAACATCGCCAGCGCTGAGCTTGCGGGTCATGCCTTCGATGATGCCTCGGGCTTGCTTGGCCTTGCCGCCATCCACCGCAGAAATGGTAACGGTGCCATCGTCCTCGATGTCGATCTTGGCTCCGGTTTGTTCGGTAATGCCTTTGATCGTCTTGCCGCCAGGGCCAATGATTAGACCGATAAACTCGGGATCGATCTTGATGGTCAGCAGGCGAGGCGCATAGGGAGAGAGTTCGGTGCGGGGCTTGTCGATCGCCTCCAGCATTTTCTCCAGGATATGCATCCGGGCGGGACGTGCTTGGTTGATGGCATCAGCGACCACCTCAATGGGCAGACCGTTGATTTTCATGTCCATTTGCAGCGCGGTGATGCCCTGATCCGTTCCGGCCACCTTGAAGTCCATGTCGCCCAGGAAGTCTTCAATGCCCTGAATATCGGTGAGAATCCGGACTTCTTCCTGCTCCTTGATCAAGCCCATAGCGGCACCGCTGACGGGTTTGAGGATGGGCACACCCGCATCCATCAGCGCCAGGGTTGAACCACAGACCGAACCCATAGATGTGGAGCCGTTGGAGGACAGCACTTCAGACACCACCCGAATCACATAGGGGAATTCTTCGCGGGGAGGCAGCACGGGGACTAGAGCGCGTTCGGCCAAAGCACCGTGACCGACTTCGCGACGACCGGGCGATCGCATCGGTCGAGTCTCACCCACCGAGAAGGGCGGGAAGTTGTAGTGGTGCAGATAGCGCTTTTCATCGTCGGGATGAAGGTCGTCCATGTCCTGGGCATCGCCGGGAGTACCCAGAGTGGCGATCGAGAGGACTTGGGTTAGCCCCCGTTGGAACAGGCCACTGCCATGCACACGGGACGGCAGCACTCTGGTACGGCAGGAAATCGGGCGCACCTGATCCAGCTTACGACCATCCACCCGCACTCCGTCTTCGACGATTTGACGGCGCATCAGCTTCTTGGTGACATCCTTGTAGGTGTTGCTAAGGGCTTTGGGGTTTGCGCTGGAGGCCAGTCGAATCGGGTCTTCTTCGGAGAGTTCGGCGATCGCCCCGACAATTTCGGCCTTGATCTCATCGAGCTTTTCGTCCCGTTCTGGCTTGGTCAGTTCAAACTGAGCTAGAATTTGCTTCACCGGAGCGGTTGCCCGTTCGGTGATAAAGTTTTCCAGGGTAGGATCAACGGCGGGAGGCTCTTCGCGGACAATTTCGATGCCCAGTTCAGCCAGCAAATCTCGCTGCGCCTGAATTAGGTCGCGCACCACCTCATAGCCAAAGTCGATCGCCTCAATCACATCCTGTTCGGGCAGTTGATTGGCTCCAGCTTCCACCATGATCACGCCATCCGGCGATCCGGCCACCACCAAATCCAGATCTCCGGCTTCGACTTCGGCATAGGTGGGGTTGATGATGAAATCATCGCCGATTAAACCGACGCGGACTGCGGCCATAGGGCCATTAAAAGGAATTTTGGCCAGCAGCGTTGCCAGAGAAGCTCCGGTGACCGCCAGCACATCGGGCGGCACTCGTTCATCCATGGACATGGTGGTGGCGACCACTTGAATATCGTCGCGCAGCCAGCCGGGGAAGAGGGGGCGGAGGGGGCGATCGATCAGTCGGCTAATCAGCGTGGCGCGTTCGGGGGGGCGACCTTCGCGGCGCAGATACCCACCGGGAATCCGCCCTGCCGCGTAAAGTCTTTCTTCGTAGTCCACTAGGAGCGGCAGGAAGTCAATGCCTTCTCGCGCAGAGGCTCGGGTCGCAGTCACCAGCACAGAAGTTTCGCCGGACTCAATCAATACGGAACCGCCTGCTTGGGGTGCAAGTAACCCAATTTTCAGTCGAATATCCCTACCATCAAAGGATATGGACTTATCAATTTCATTCACCATGAAGCGCTCAATCCTTCGTAAATGTCCTTATTTATTCTTCTACTCACGCAATGGTAGCACCGATATCACAGGACTGAATCGCATTATGGGGTAATGCCACTGCAAGACAAATTTTTTAATAATTCTTAATTCTTTACTTCGTGTTTTCTTACATTTCTATACTGATCCGAAATATTTGTTGGAGAATCTGCACCGCCTGCCCTTCAACCCCATTTCAAAACCCAAAGCGGAACGCTATGAACCGTTTCTGAAATGTCTAGGGAAATGTCTAGGGAAATGTCTAGGGAAATGTCTAGGGAATCGTTCTGGAATATCTTTGGGGGCGATCGCAGGATGCTCCCAATGACTGTTTTATGGGCAATTCTTTAACTGGAAATTCTTCACTGGCCATTGCTTTATGGATCATTGAAAGATTGATCCTTGAAAGTTCTTGGCCATTCAAGGACGAAATCTGCTCCACCATTCCGACTCCACCATTTCTAATTATTGTTGCGAATGTTATTGCGAATGTTGTTGCGAATCCAGATCATAAATACATGCCCTGGATGCATCCCAACGTCAATGCATCCAGGCTTGAATGTATCTGCTCAATATCGTTGGTGCCAGGGTTCCATGACTTCGGGATGAACCCTGGCAAAACAAGTTCTGCTCGTCCTGGGTGACTAGTTTGGGCGATCGCATCCACACCCGTCCTCAGAATGACACCCAGATCCGATCGCCCCCCCAACCCCCAACTTTGGGAGCCGAGCCTTTAAGGGGCCTCAATCAGGTTTCACGAGATGCTTCAGGGAGGAATCCCTGAAGCATCCATGAATTCAAAGTCCCCCAAGGTTGGGGGATTTAGGGGGCGAAAACCCTTGAAGCGAAGCCGATCGGGACTTATGGCTACACAGTCGGGTACACAGTAGCCTTGGCAAGCAGAAATAAAAGAGGCTCAGCGAGGGGCTTGAATCCATTCCAAGGCATTTCGCTAATCCGCTCAAAATTAGGAGATTCAGAGGGTGAAACCGAGGCCACGGAACCGATGATGCTTGTGAGTTGATTCATCAAGCTAAAGGTGCGGCAAACTGAAGCACCTTTTCCATAAGCCGGGGCGAAAATCGATTTCCCCAGACCGCCAAGTGACTTTGCCAACCCACCAGGATTTCCGTCGATCCTCCTTCTAACCCGACCACTAGCGCCTGAGCCACATCCTGAGCCGTCGTCGGCACCACCCAGCGAAACCATTTCAGCCGACGCGCCATGTCGGTATCGGTCAGGGTGGGCAGCAGCGAAATCACGCGGACATTGTGACGAGCCAGTTCGCCCCGCAGCGCTTGAGTAAAGCCCAAAATCGCAAACTTTGTGGCGGAATAGGTGGACATGGTTGGGGCGGCGACTTTGCCCATGAGACTGGAGACATTGACGATCGTCCCCTGACGCTGAGCAGCCATGCGACGGGCAATCAGGCGGGTCATGGTGTAGAGTCCCATCAGATTCGTCAAGATTTCTTCCTGGACATGGGGCAGTTGGGATTGCAGGAACGGGGCTTGGTGCGCCACCCCTGCACAGTTAATCAGGAGATGAATGGGGCCGTAATCTCGCCAGGTTTGGGCGATCGCAATATTCACCTCCACCCGCTGCACTAGGTCAAGGGACAGGGGAATCGCTTCCACACCCAGGGCTTCAATTTCAGCCGCAACTTCAGCTAATCGCTGGGGATTGCGGGCCACCAAAATGAGACGATGAATTCCTTTTTGGGCGAGCTTGAGGGCGATCGCGCGGCCAATGCCTCGGGATGCGCCTGTGATCAGGGCGGTTTTTCCTTGAATGTTCATGGTGGAACTCCAGAATTGAAGAGTCGGCGATGCTTGAAATCGCAGGGTGAATGACTTTAAGCATGTCAATTTGACATACTGAACTGCGATGAAACAAAGCTGGATTGTCCGTATCTAGAGCTTTCTGTTCAGTCCAAAACTCGTACTGCCAAGGAGGTTCGCGAACTCCATGCACAGACTAGCAACAGAATCAAAACCTCGCCACATTTCTTAACAAAAACGCGAAATTGTAAATTCGCTTAACAATATCTTCAGAATGGCCGCTACGGAGGTAAATTCCTTCAGCAGAGGTCTAGGAGAGCTACGGCTGATCCCCTTATTGAAGCTCATTTCTATTCGTTGCAGCCTGAATGAGAAAAACCAAGCGTTTTTGGAGGGCTGTCAGAATTGGCAGACTATCCCCGAAGCTCACCCAGAAACTCACTCAGAAACTCACCCAGAAACTCACCCAGAAACTCACCGAACCGATATCCCGATCGCGAAAAGCAGCGGACTCCCACAGGAATGCCCGGCACATTCAGGTAGGATGAGGAAAATAGAATAGACAAAGGCGGTCAAGGTAACCTGGCATCCCGCCAATCTAGCGCTGCGATCGGGTATGGCTTTGGGGTTGCGATCGCCATTAACCTGGGTTCCGTTTGCTGCTATTCTTCAGTCGTTCTTTACTTGCGATATTTCCTATGGTTCGGATTCGAGGTTGGCATCAAGTTTGGATGATGATTCGCGCTCAGTGGCTTCAGCGGCGAAACGGTCTGGCTCGGGCGGGTGTTTTTCTGGGGCTGGTAGGGGCGATCGTAGGGCTATGGCTGGGGCAGGGGGCGATCGCCTGGGCCGAAGACTACAACAAAGAATTTTTGGTCAACGCTGATTTCTCCCAGCGTGACCTCACCGACTCCAGCTTCACCAAAGCCAACCTCCGCAGCAGCCAATTTGTAGATGCCAATCTCCAGGGCGTCAGCTTCTTCGGAGCCAACCTGGAAGATGCCGACCTAACCCGCAGCAACCTCCGCAACGCCACCCTAGACACCGCCCGCCTGGTCAACGCCAACCTCACCCAGGCCATCCTAGAAGGCGCTTTTGCCTTCAACACAAAATTTAACGGAGCCACCATCGAAGGAGCCGACTTCACCGATGTCCTCCTCCGAGGCGACATGCAGGACTTGCTCTGTAGCGTCGCCTCCGGAACGAACGCCGTCACGGGGCGGGAGACGCGGGAGACTTTGGAGTGCGAATGATGGAGGGGGAAGGGCGAGAGGGGAAAGGGGAAAGGGGAAAGGGGTATTCATGGATGAATTCGCCAGATTTCCTGGAGAGGCCATCTCTGTGAAAACGTTGAAATATATTGAAGCAACGCATTGAAGTCAAAAGTGAATGTTAGGGCGTAGAGCAAAGGTAAAACATTGGATTTGTAGCCCTTGATCCCCCTTTCGCCTTTCGCCTTTTCCCTTTCGCCTTTCCCCTTTCGCCTTTCCCCTTTTCCCCTTCCCCCTCCACTTCCAAAAATCACGCTATAATACCAAGACGCGCGGGGCTGTCACGGTTTCGACGTTTTGGCGAACGCTACTTTGTGATACAGGTCGAGAGCGAGCTAACTCTCGTAAATCAATGGCTCAACATGAGTACATGCGAACAACATCGTACCCTTTGCTCGTAAAGCAGCTGCGGTTGCCTAAACACCTCTTATAGGTTCGAGCGTCTACTGTTTGACTCCGTTAAGGACGGTAGACCAACCCCCAACGGACGCTCAAGTCGGCTGCCTCGGGTCAACGACTTGCTAAGACTTTACTCGAGAATCCCACCGTCTGGGATAAGAGACGGTTCCCGCTCTGAGGATCAGAAGGGCTAAACCTGTGAATGAGTGAGGTACTAATAACCAGGGCGGACACGGGTTCGACTCCCGTCAGCTCCATTCAAATCCCTGATTCAAATAAAGGGAGACTGCCTTCGATGCAGTCTCCCTTTATTTTTAGAAGCATATATTTCTAGCATCAACCCACAAAGAACACGCATTCCTCTGCGTCTCTGCGTCTCTGCGGTTCATATTAGTCCAGCAGTTCAGTGAGTTTGTAATAGCCAATCTGACAGGCTGAGTAGCTACAGTCTTTGAGGAAGGAGAGCGATCGCCACTCATTTCGGCTAATCGACTCAAAGTAACTGCCATCCTGGGGTGCAGCCTGCTGCGGCAAGTCGGTCACATCTTTCCAAAACAAATAAACCGTTTCATCAGTCTGTGTCCCCACAAAGTAATGCCCCAAGGCTTGCAAATCATCCCCCGCATAGCCCGACTCCTCAAACGTCTCCCGAGCCGCACAATCGAGGGGCGACTCCCCCCCATCCATACCGCCCGTAAAAGGACAGGGAAATAACTCAAATTGCTCATCAAGGTCGGCATTATGAATCGGCAAAGGCTGCATCCGCACCAGCACCTCCCAGCCCGATTCAGCCCGCCTGACCAGAAAAACGGCGATCGAATCCTTATTTTTGCGTCGCGCATAATAATATTTACGCGGTGTCTCAATCACTTGCAGCCAGCTTTTGGGAGACTCAAAGACGATTTTTTCCATAGTGAGGGAGTGGGGAGTGGGGAGTAGGGAGTAGGGGGGACGAAGGGGTGGGGAGATGGGGGGATGGGGAGACAACTAGAGATCCTTGTCCTTTCGCCTTTTTTCGCCTCGATTCTATCCGTATTCATCTGTGTCCATCTGCGTTTATCTGCGTTTCCCTCATTCCCCTACTCCCCACTCCCTACTTCCTACTCCCCCCCTCAAAGTGCTTCAAACCTCGCACTAAAGCCACTCAACGTCTCGCACTCGGCGATCAAGTCTTCGGCATCGCTGACCCCTTCGACCTGGTATTCCATGATGCGGCGTTCGTCGTCTTTCATTTTTTTGGAGGCGATCGCAGTTGCCGGGTAGCGTTCGGCGATCGCCTTAAAAGCCGTCGCATGTTGCCGCCAGCTTTCCGCAGAACATTCAATAATCACTCGCCACACAGCTTCAACTCCTCATTACTTCTCTGCGTCATTTCTCTGCGTCTCTGCGTCTCTGTGGTTTAAATTCTTTTGCCTCCTAAAGAAGCCCCGTAAACTCATAGAGCTGCCGCACAATATTAAGGATCTTACTCCCATATTGCGGATCGGCGTTCCAGCGACCGCTCAATTGGTCGAGCAGGGGCGCAATACCGCGCCGGACGAAGCGAAAGCGAGGATCAACGATCGCCTGTCGCAGAGGTTCGGTGCTGGCATAGGCTTTCAGGTGTTGGATCTGGGCGCGGACACCGATGCGGGCGCTGGCAAAGGTCGCTCCACCGGGGGCAGTGCCGATGCCGCCGAGTCCGGCAAAGTTATTTTGCTCGGGGCGGACGGTGCCGCCGAAGCGCAGGAAGTTGGTTTCGAGTCCCATCTGGGCAAAGGCAATGTCAAAGTTGACGCCTTCGCCGAGGGCTTCTTCGCGGTACAGTTTGGGCAACTCGGGGAAGCGGGTGAGGCCGTCGGGGTTTTTGCTGCGGAGAAACATCATTAGCTGGACTTCGGAGGTGTTGCCGTGGCCCATGATTTTGTCGATTTGGTCGCCGCAGATGGTTAGCACCGATCGCAAAATCACGGTGCGGGTGTTGCTGTCCCAACTGACGGAGATGCTGAAGTCGCGCAGGTCAACGGCGCGGATGTAGACAATATTTTGGTAGGGAAGGCGGCGGTAGTTGGCGGGGAGGCTGATGCTGAGTTGATCAACCAGATCAATTGGAATGTAGGCGTTGCCTTCGACGATGATGCCCTTGTCGTCGTAGATGCCGCCGTTGAGGTTGATGTCGCAGACGGGGTAGGTGCCGGGTGGAGTGGGGGTAGGGCTGGGGCTGGGGCTGCCGCCTCGGCTCCAGGTGGCCAGTCCTTCGGCGATGCCGAGGGCGATGTCTTGGCGCTGGTTTTGGATCAGGCGGCGATCGTCGGGGTTGGTTAGGAGGCCGACTTCCATCAGCAGGGATGGGATGATCACCTGGCGGCAGAAGGCGAGGCTGCCGAGTCCGGTTTGGGTGTCGGGGCGGGCACCTCGGCTGGGCATTTGGGGGACGCGGCGGATGTAGGCTTGCAGGAGTTGTTCGGCCTGGATACGGCGGTCTTCGTTGTTGGCGATGAAGAAGACGGCGACGCCGCGTGTGGTGGTGTCGGTGAAGGCGTTGGCATGGATTTCGAGGGCGATGTCGCCGGTGTTGGCGCGGGTGTTGATCCAGTTGAGGGTGCCGTCTAGGCTGAGGTCGTCGGGGACGGCGAGGGCTTCGTAGTTGCGCGATCGCAGAATTTGCAAAATTAGATCTCGCAGCAGAATCATCTCTCGGGCTTCGGTGACGCCATCGACAATGACTCCAGGATCGCGGACGCCGTTTTCGATGCCCCCATGTCCGGCTGAAATGATAATTCGTCCCATCGGTGCTCCTTTTTCGCCTGTGCGCTCGGCTTTTTGGCTTGCCCTTTTCGCTTCGTGGACTGCGGGGTTTTGGGGGTTGCGTGGGGTCGAGCGGTTCGTCGGGTGTTCATAACTTGCCCATTCTGCCTAAAATGAAAAGATTAGGGTAGATCAAATGTATTGAATTCAAAATTCAAAATAATCGTTGGCTTTGGGTTTTGGTTTTGGGGAGGGAGGGGCGATCGCAAGTTTTCTAAATCTGGGAATATGGTTTAGAATTTGGAAACCTTGGGGAAGGGTTGTACTACACTACGGATAGTGGCATGATTTTGAATAGCGAGGAATCATCACGCTATCTTTGGTTCACCTCCCAGACTTTCGCCTTTCCCCTTTCCCCCTTCGCCTTTTCCCTTTCCCCTTCCCCTCCCCCAAGTCCCCGCCTCCGAGCCTTGGGGGGTTCCCCCCCAAACCCCCCAGCAGGGGGAGAAACCTCCTCCCCCTGCACCCCCTCCAAAAGGACGTGCCAAATCCCGGATCAGGGGTCAACCGCGAAGGGTCTTACAGCTAACAGGTGGGTTGAATTTCCTGGACTTCCCTAGACCCTTTCCTTGAGCTTCCACAACTCATTTCGATCTCCCTTTCCTCAATCCTCCTCAGATTTTCCCCTATTAGAATCTGCGACCTCCCCACTCCCCACTCCCCACTCCCCACTCCCCACTCCCCACTCCCCACTCCCCACTCCCCACTCCCCACTCCCCACTCCCCATGCCCCTCCCCCCCCTCCATCCCGAAACTATTGAGCAGGTCAAGCAGCGGGTTGACATTGTGGATGTCATCTCGGATCATGTGGTGCTGCGGAAGCGGGGGAAGGATTTTACGGGGTTGTGTCCGTTTCATGAGGATAAGTCGCCGAGTTTTAGTGTGAGTCCGACGAAGCAGTTTTACTATTGCTTTAGCTGTGGGGCGGGGGGGAATGCGATTAAGTTTTTGATGGAGTTTCGCAAAGAGTCGTTTGCGGATGTGGTGCTGGAGTTGGCGAAGCGCTATCAGGTGCCGGTGAAGACGCTGGAACCGGCGCAGCGGCAGGAGTTGCAGCGGCAGATGTCGCTGCGGGAGCAGTTGTATGAGGTGCTGGCAATTACGGCGCGGTTTTTTGAACATGCGCTGCATCAGCCGCAGGGGGAGGCGGCGCTGAAGTATTTGAAGGAGCAGCGGCGGCTGAAGGAGGAGACGGTTCAGCAGTTTCAGGTGGGCTATGCGCCGGGGGGGTGGCAGACGCTGTATACCTATCTGGTGGATCACAAGGGCTATCCGGTTGAGTTGATTGAGCAGGCAGGGCTGATTGTGCCTCGGCAGGCGGGGCAGGGGAGTGGTTACTATGACCGCTTTCGCGATCGCCTCATCATTCCCATCCATGATTTGCAGGGGCGGGTGATTGGCTTTGGCGGACGGGCGTTGGGAGATGAGCAGCCCAAGTACCTCAACTCGCCGGAGACGGAGTTGTTTGATAAGGGCAAGAATCTAT
This sequence comes from Oculatellaceae cyanobacterium Prado106, assembly GCA_025454315.1. Taxonomy (GTDB): domain Bacteria; phylum Cyanobacteriota; class Cyanobacteriia; order Elainellales; family Elainellaceae; genus Prado106. Next base: position 12,066 of record JALOOP010000049.1, on the reverse strand, counting down.
TTGCGCTGCATTTTGCGCGGGCGGCGATCGCTAAGCAAGACCAGGCAGTGGTGGTGGAGGGCTACTTTGACGTGATCGCGCTCCATGCGGCGGGGATTACCAATGCGGTGGCTTCGCTGGGGACGGCGCTGAGTTTGGCGCAGGTCAGGCTGCTGCTGCGCTACACCGAGTCGAAGCAGATTATCTTTAACTTTGACGCGGACAATGCGGGGATGAAGGCGGCTCAGCGGGCGATCGGGGAGGTGGCGGATCTGGCCTATCAGGGGGAGGTGAAGCTGCGGATTTTGAATTTGCCCCAGGGCAAAGACCCGGATGAGTTTTTGCAGCACCATAAGCCGGAAGACTATCAGAATTTGCTCAATCAGGCTCCGCTCTGGCTGGATTGGCAGATTCAACAGACTTTGGTCGGGGTTGATCTCAACCAGGCGGATCAGTTTCAGCAGGCGACGCAAGATCTGGTCAAACTCCTGGGGAATTTGCCGAATGCCACACTGAGAACGCACTATATTCATCGCTGTGCAGAACTATTAAGCCGGGGTAACCCTCACCTGACGGTGCAACTGGAGTCGGATCTTAGAACTCAGGTGCGGGGGCAGCGGTGGCATGGGCGATCGCAAAAATGGCAGCGACCGGGCGATCGCACCCTCTTAGAAGAGTCCGAAGCCCAGCTTTTGCGCCTCTATCTACACCTGCCGGAATACCGCAGTTTCATCCAGGAAGCTTTGGAGGAGCGGGATCTAGACTTCAGTCTGGCGCACCATCGGCTCCTCTGGCAGCAGATGATGCAGATTGCCGAAAGCCAGAGCGCTGACCCGGCCACGGTCGATCAACTCGCTGCCCCCCCCAATGCTAATGACCTGCTCGATCGCCTCCAGGACACCTGCACCGACCACCCCGACCAACTCGCCTACCTCTACCATCTAATGCAACTCGACGAGAAAACCCAGCGCGACCTCCTCCGTGCCCCCCTCGTCATCCGCGCCGCCACGGCCTGCATGGAGCGCGTCCTCTGCGAAAAGCGCTGCCGCCATTTCCTCAACCTCTGGGAAAAACTCGATCGCACCACCTCCCCCGACCAAAGCCTCTTCCTGCAGCAGCAAATCTACGCCGAAAAACAACGCATCGCCGAACTCGACCAGCAGCAGCGCCACACCACCTTTACCGACCTGGCGCAAATCCCTTGGGTGGGCGAGTTTTATGAGGCGTTGGAGGCTTCACCTTCGGTGTGAGGGAAAGGGGGAAAGGGGAAAGGCGAAAGGCGAAAGGCGAAAGGGGGTACACAGTATTCTCGGCGAAGCTAGAAATCTCCTTTCTCAGAAAATTCAGTGACTTCCTCGCCGTCCCTCCTTTCCCCCTTCCCCTTTTCCCCTTTCTTCCCTTCCCGTTTACGATACACTAGAAGTCCCCTTCACCTCCCGCCCTCCTATGCCGATCGCCCCTTCCCCCTCCCAGTCTGACATCCCCTTAGAGGGACTTACCCTGGCTCTAACCAAACTGGTCGATCAGCAAGAGAAAACCTGGGGTTATTTTCAGGTGGTTAAGAACAGTGACGATGAGTTTCAACTGGTGATTCCGGGGTTTCCCAAGCTGAGTTTGCAGCGAGGTTCCGATCGCTACAGCTACAAGGCGACTTGGAGCGACAAAAAAGAAGCCGTGGTTTATGTCCGACGCAAGACCAAAGAGATTACGTCTTCTAAAATCACAGCGGTCAAAAAAACCGAAAAACTCACCCCAAAGTCTTCCGCCAAAGCCGTGAAGCTTTCCCCCAACAAGTCCGAGGTGCCTAAACAACGCATCTACGAAGTCTTCTATCGCCTAGACGGTCGCCCTGGCTTTCGGCTCATCCAACAACAGCTTGCCATCGAAATCCGCGATCGCCTCCAAGCCCAAGCCACCTCCGACGATCGCGACGAAATGCCGCCGCTAGTTTTGTTGAGTCAAGCTGATTAGAGGGAATAGGGAGTGGGGAGTAGGGGAAAGGGGAAAGGGAAAAGGGAAAAGGGAAAAGGGTTATGGGCAAGAGTAGATGCCCCTCTCATCCACCCATCCACCCATTCACTCATCCACCCATCCACCCATCCACCATGCAAAACTCTCCCGCCGCCCTCATCGTCGGTGCTAGTCAAGGAATCGGTCTGGAATTCGTGCGGCAACTCCTGCCTCGGGTCGATCGCCTCTACGCCACCTACCGCAATCCTCAAGCAGAAATTTGCACCTGGGATGATCCCCGGTTGCGCTGTTTGCCGTTGGACATTACCCAGGAATCTCAGATGGCAGCGGCGATCGCCACCATCCAATCAGAAACCCCGGCCTTACATTGGGTGATCAACTGTGTTGGTATTCTGCATGAAGGCACAATGCAGCCCGAGAAGAGTCTGCGCCATCTCAATGCGGAACAACTGCTGCGCTATTTTCAGATCAATAGCATTGGTGCGGCTTTGCTGATGAAACAAGTCCAGCCGCTGTTAAAACATGGCGATCGCGCAATTCTAGCCACCCTCTCAGCCAAAATTGGCAGCATCGGCGACAACCAACTGGGCGGCTGGTATGGCTATCGCGCCTCGAAAGCGGCTCTGAACATGCTGATGCGAACAGCGGCGATCGAATATCGCCGCACCTGTCCGCGTGCCATCCTGGTCAATCTGCATCCCGGCACCACTGACACCCAGTTATCCCGCCCCTTCCAGCGCAACGTGCCGCCCGAGAAATTGTTTGGCTGCGATCGCACCGTCCACCAACTGCTTCAGGTGCTCGACCAACTCCAGGAAAGTGACAGCGGCGAGTTTTTCTCCTGGGATGGCAGTCGGTTGCCCTGGTAAAAGGCAGGGGAAAGGGGAAAGGGAAAAGGGGAAAGGGGGGCTAAATGGATGGGTGGATAAGTAAACGGGTAAGGGTAAGGGACAGGGAAAACAGACCCTGAAGATAGAACAATGAAGACAGAACCGTGATGCAGTCAAGGTTATGCCTACATTGTTTTACTTCCTTGATCTCCTTTTTCCCTTTCCCCTTTCCCCTTTCCCCTTTCCCCTTTCCCCTTAGTAGGGCCACTTCCAATTCACCACATCCGGCTTATCAATGCCATGTTCAAAGGCGTAATTGCGGCAGGCAATTTGTTCGTCTTTGAGCATTTCTTTGACATGGGCTCCGGCGATCTTGAGCCGGGGGATTCGGTCGATCACGTCGATCGCCAAGCTGTAGCGATCGATTTGGTTACAGATCGCCAGTTCTAGGGGCGTGTTGATGTTGCCTTTTTCCTTGTAGCCGCGCACATGGATGTTGGCATGGTTGGTGCGGCGGTAGGTGAGGCGGTGGATCAGCCAGGGGTAGCCGTGGAAGTTGAAGATCACGGGTTTGTCGAGGGTGAAGAGACTGTCAAAATCGCGATCGCTCAAGCCGTGGGGATGTTCCTCGGCGGGCTGGAGTTTGAACAGGTCAATCACGTTGACAAAGCGAATCTTTAGGTCGGGGAAGTTTTCCCGCAGGAGGACAGAGGCGGCCAGGGCTTCCTGGGTGGGAATGTCGCCTGCGGTGGCTAGCACCACGTCTGGTTCTACGCCTTCGTCATTGCTGGCCCATTCCCAAATATCAATGCCCTTGGTGCAGTTCCGCACGGCGGCATCCATATCATGGTATTGCAGGTGCATTTGCTTGTCCGAGACGATGACATTGACATAGTCTTCGCTGCGGAGGCAGTGATCGACCACGGACAGCAGCGAGTTGACATCGGGAGGGAGATAAATCCGCACCACCTCGGGACTCTTGTTGAGGATCACATCCAGGAAGCCGGGATCTTGGTGGGTGAAGCCGTTGTGATCCTGCCGCCAGACGGTGGAGGTGATTAGTAGATTGAGCGAGGAGATCTCTTTGCGCCAGTTGATGTGCTTGCAGATTTCCAGCCACTTGGCATGTTGGCTGACCATAGAATCGATCACATGGGCGAAGGATTCGTAGGTGGAGAAGAAGCCGTGTCGTCCGCTCAGGAGATAGCCTTCCAGCCAGCCTTCCAGGGTATGTTCGCTGAGGTATTCCATGACCCGGCCATCGGGGGAGAGTTCACCGCCGTCCTCATCTTCGGGCAGGTAGTCGGCGATCCAGAACTTTTTGCTGACCTCGTAGATTGCGCCCAGTTTGTTGGAGGTGTTTTCATCGGGGCCAAAGACGCGGAAGTTGGTCATGTTTTCTTTCATGACATCGCGCAGGAAAACGCCGACGGGCTTGGTGTTTTCGGCTTCGATCGTGCCGGGGCGCTCAACGGCAATGCCGTATTGGCGGAAGTCGGGCATTTTTAGCTCGCGGCGCAGCAAGCCCCCGTTGGCAAAGGGGGTGGAGCCGAGGCGCTTGGTTCCGGTAGGAGCCATGGCTTTGATCTCGGCACGCAGGGCACCGCGTTCGTCAAACAGTTCGTCGGGCTTGTAGCTCCGCATCCAGGCTTCCAGGAGTTGCAGATGCTCGGGGTTGTTGTGCATCCCGCCCATGGGCACCTGGTGCGCCCGCCAGAAGCCTTCGACCTTGTGGCCATCGACTTCGCTAGGGCCGGTCCAACCTTTGGGCGATCGCAGCACAATCATCGGCCAGCGAGGCCGCGCCGCAATCCCACTGCGGCGGGCTTCAGACTGAATCTGGCGAATCTCGGCGACACAGTGATCCAGGGTAGCGGCCATGGCCTGGTGCATGGATTCGGTGTCGGAACCTTCCACGAAGTAGGGCGTATAGCCATAGCCCCGGAAGAGGGCTGACAGTTCGTCATGGCTGATGCGAGACAGCACCGTGGGGTTGTTGATCTTGTAGCCGTTGAGGTGCAGCACGGGCAGCACTGCGCCATCGCGGATCGGGTTGAGGAACTTGTTGGAATGCCAGGAGGTGGCCAGGGGGCCGGTTTCTGACTCCCCGTCTCCCGGCATGGCCACCACAATCAGGTCGGGGTTATCAAACGCGGCTCCATAGGCATGGGAGAGGCTATAGCCCAACTCCCCGCCCTCGTGGATCGAACCGGGCGTTTCGGGCGTGCAGTGGCTACCGACTCCACCCGGAAAGGAGAATTGCTTGAAGAACTGCTGCATTCCCAGTGCATCTTCGGAGCAGTTGGAGAAGTAGTGGGAGTAGGTGCCTTCCAGATAGCAAGGCCCCAGGAATCCGGGCGCACCGTGGCCTGCACCCACCATGAAGAGCATGTCCTGGTCAAATTTTTTGATCACCCGATTCAGGTGGGTGTAGAGAAAGCTAATGCCGGGGCTTGATCCCCAATGTCCCAGCAGGCGTTTCTTGATTTGTTCGGGCTTTAGCGGTTCGCGCAGCAGGGGGTTTTCCCGCAGGTAAATCATGCCGACAGCCAGATAGTTGGCGGCTTGCCAAAAGGCGTGCATTTTCCGTAGTTCTTCGGCCTCCAGGGGTGCGCCTTTGACGGTGGAACGGGCGATCCCAAAAGCACTGACGGAAGGAATTTCGGTTCTACTGAGTTCAGGGGTGGCGACCATGCTTGATTTCCTCTTTGTTGCAAGTCATGCTTTGTTACAAGTCATGTGGGCAAGTCATGTGGGTAGGACTGACGAGTTGCAAAACCTTTGCAAATTCAAGATTGCGATCAGAGATTGCAAGAGCCGTGATGGTGAGATCCCAGAGTGCAAGGACAATGACGGCAAAATCCATGATTGCAAGCTTGCGCTAGTCAATCCTTCAATAAGTAAAACAAGTGGAGCGGAGTGAACCGCTCAGATCCAGGATGAGACAATGGCATTTTGCCTCCGAAGCAAAGCGAATGGCTGGCTATGGCGTAAAGGACAGTTCCTTTTGATAGCCCAGTTTAGTAGCAATGTTCAAGCTGTGAAAGTTCAAGCTGTGAAAGTTCAAGCTGTGAAAGTTCTGTGAAAGTTCAAGCTGTGAAAGTTCAAGCTGTGAAAGTAACTTCACCAACTACAAAGGATAAATTCAAATTCACAAATGCTACTCCGCAAAATCCACGAAATGAGATCGATTGAATCGCCCTAGTTCGCGATGTTTGTGAACCCGTCGGCCAGGACTAAGCACCAATATATTGTTGGACATTGCCCACCCGATGGGAGTGGCTTTTGCAGGGGGAATTGAGCAACATTTACAGAACGTTTACAGAACACTTACAGACTGAATGCAGATGGAGGAATGTTCCATCGAATAGAATTCAGCAGATTAAACTCATCATAGAGTAGAGCAAAGTCTCATCCCAGGAATGTGTTTAGGAGTACCAGAAGATAGATTGGATTGAATCTATTGAATTCAATCTTTCCATCAATTCATCCTCACGTTAACAAATTGTGATGGTTGCAAGTCTTAAATTTATTGGAAGTCTTTTCAGGTCTTTGGAATCCTTCTGAGCATGAACGGCTGATTCTATTCCTTGAATCAATATATGAGCGCTGCTGTAACCCCTGTCATCACTGCCGGAGACACATACTTTTCATCCAGGAAGGGATGCGTCCTGTTTTTCTCTAATGAATAACAGAACATCTCGAAAAGTTCCGAATCGGAACTTAGACGGACATCAGAAATGACACTTGGTATTTACAGCGAAATGTTCATCTGGTTCAATAGATTTTTTTAATAGGTTTGATTGGGAATTATGTTTTGTGCCGTGAAGAGGCGCTAAACATTATCTCTAGCTCCTCAATCTTGATTGCCGATCCAGGTTTAATAAAGTCACGATAGGGCTATTACTGTAGCCTCTGCTGACCGCTCTACTATCTTCCCCATGCGTTCATCGATCGCATTCCTGTTGCTCGACGATCGCCCCCACTTCAACCTCAGATAACCCAGTAATCTGGACAATTTGAGCGATCGCCATCCCCATCTGCCGCAACCCCAACACCGTCTGCTGAAGTCTAAACTCTGCCTGCTGTCGCTCCATCTCCGCCTGCTGCTGCTGCTCCAAAGCCGCCATTTCCCGCACAACCGCCGCTTCAGTATCGGTCAGAAGCACCGTACCGTCCGCATCACACCAGCGCAACCAGAGGCGGGGCATTCCTTCAAACAGCCCCTGCCAGAGCGCTAGACCAATATCCAGTTCCGCAATCCAAATGCGGGGATTGGTGGCTGCAACGGACTGTTCCTGATAGCGATTCTGGACGAGACGAAAATAACGAAGGGAACCGTCTCGCTTGTTGAAGACCAGATAGTGCGGCACTTTTAAGATCTGCTCATACACCGTAAATTTAGACGGCGGAGCCTGAGTCGGCTGGGATTTCGGGGGCTTGGGGGCGAATCGGCCTAAATCATCGACTTCGGTACCGGGTGACAGTAATTCGATGACGACGATCGGGCTGACTTTTTCTTGCCACAGCACATAGCTATCGCGATCGCCCGTCTCTCGTCCTGGATACAGCCGAGGCACCCCCACCACCAAGAACCAATCGGGGCGCTTGTACCAGAGGGGATGCTGCAAATCGTAATAAAAATTTAAATCAGAAGCGGTATAAAACTCGCTAGGGTTATAGCCTGAAAGCCGCAGGGTACGGCTCAGCAACTGCGGTTGCAGATCATGATAATCGTCGGGCAATCCAGGTTCCTCCGGGTCTTCGCTGGGCAGGTCATCCATCGTGGGAAACGGAGGGAGTGCGGCAAGCCGAGGGTCTTCAAGATCCGGAGAGGGCAGGGGCTGTTGCATGGGTGAGCCTCCAGGGGGAGCGGGGTTTTTGTATTATAGCCGGGAGGAGGGAGGGGAAAGGGGAAAGGGGGAAGGGGAAAGGGGAAAGGCGAAAGGCGAAAGGCGAAAGGCGAAAGGCGAAAGGCGAAAGGCGAAAGGCGAAAGGCGAAAGGCGAAAGGGGAAAGGGGAAAGGGGGAACATCAAGTGAGTCCTTGAAAAAATTTTGAAGGGATTTTGGAGGAGTTCAAGAGGCTCTTCAATCTTCTCCAAGGCATTGATCCATGAAGCCTCCCACGAAGCACTCTCAGAACTCCCTTTCCCCTTTTCCCCTTCCCCTTTCGCCCTATTCCCTACTCCCTATCTCCCCACTCCCCACTCCCTTCTCGCCAAGGTTTATCTAAATGATTCTAGTAACGGGTGCAACGGGAAGAGTGGGGCGGGTGTTGGTTGAAGGGTTGCTTCAAACTGGAAATCCGGTGAGCATCTTGGTGCGGCATCCGCAGAAAGCAGAGAGTCTGAAAGCTTTAGGTGCAGTGGTTTGGCAGGTGGATTGGCATCAGTTGGAGTCGGTAGAGACTGCGTTGCGACAGGGGCGTGACCTTTGTGTGGACGATCGCCCCTACCGTCTCTGTTCGATTCCCGCCAATACGCTCAATCAAGCTGAGCAAGAGATCCAATTATTCCAGGCCGCAGAACGAGCCGGGGTTGAGCGTCTGGTTAAACTCTCGACGATCAAAGCAAACTTGGCTTCGCCCTGTTTGTTTTTTCGACAACATGCGATCGCCGAACACTATCTATCTCAGCAGGCCACTATTCCCTTCACCGTTCTCCAGTCCAACTCCTTCATGCAAAACTTCCTCTGGTTTGCTGATGAAATAAGAACGCATGGAACCCTCTCCCTGCCGCTGGGCAACGCCAAGACTGCACCCGTGGATATCCGAGATTTAGTCCGGGTTGCAGCAGTGGTTTTAACTGAGAAGAATCTAGGGGGAACAACCTATCCAGGAATCTACAACATCACTGGAAGGGAAGCTTTGTCGATGCAGGATATCGTCGATCGCATCTCTAAAAGAATGGAAAAAAGAATCACTTATATTGCTATTTCTGCAATAGAGTTTCAACAGATGTTGCTGGACGCGGGAATGCCTGAGTGGAAGGCTGAGGCGATCGCCCAATCCTGGCAAGTCGCAAGCTCCGGAGAACCCACCGTGACCGATACTGTTCAAAGCCTAACCGGGAAGCAGCCTACAACCTTCACCGAGTGGCTTCAATCTCACCTAGCAACATTTTCACCTATCCGTTCCTAAAACTTGAACCCGCTTCAAACTCATATGTTAGAACTCGGATCATAAGGGAGTGTACAGGAACACAAACTTGCCGAGTTAGTCATCGTCCTGCTTTCAGGTCAACCCCCCATCCCCCTCAAACTGACAATAATAAATTTCTTCACCTCTTAAGAAAGGCTTAAACCTAAGAGGATATGAATGAACCATAGCAACACTATCCCATCCTCTCATCCCTCCATCCTCTCATCTCTCTATCCTTTCATTTTTTCATCATCCCCACATTTGCCTAGATTTCCCGAACCGCAGAAATAAACCAGACCCAGAGATCTACAGCAATTTACTTTCTCTTTCCCCTTCTCTACCTCCTTGCGGTTCCCCCATCTCCCCATCTCCCCCCTTCCGCCATGCAAACCCAACCCTCCCCCATCCGCATCGAAGACGATCGCACGGGTTTAACCATCGAAACCTTGAAGCGTGCGATCGCCGACAATCTTTTCTATGTCCAGGGCAAATCCGCCTCCATGGCCACCTTGAATGATTACTATTTAGCAGTGGCCTATACGGTGCGCGATCGCCTCCTGCAACGCTGGCTGAACACGACCGACACCTACACCCGGACTGCACCGCGTGAGATTTGCTATCTGTCAGCGGAATTTTTAATGGGGCCGCATCTGGGTAATAATCTGATCAACCTGGGGATTTACGATGAGGTAAAGCGGGCGGTCGAAGATTTGGGACTGGACTTTCAGGCCATTCTCGGACAGGAAGAAGAACCCGGACTGGGAAATGGCGGCTTGGGGCGGTTAGCAGCCTGCTATTTAGACTCTATGGCCACCTTGGAAATTCCGGCCATTGGCTATGGGATTCGCTATGAGTTTGGCATCTTTGACCAGGATATTCGAGACGGTTGGCAAATTGAAATTACTGATAAATGGCTGCGCTACGGCAACCCTTGGGAAGTGGCGCGTCCCGAGTGGGCGGTGCAGGTCAATTTGGGCGGATATACCGAATCCTACACCGATGAGCAAGGACAGTATCGGGTGCGTTGGATTCCCGATCGCATCATTCGCGGAGTGCCCTACGATACGCCGATTTTGGGCTACAGAACCAACACGGCCAACACCCTGCGGCTTTGGACATCAGAAGCCGTTGAATCCTTTGACTTTGGCGCATTCAACGCAGGGGACTACTATGGGGCGGTCGGCGACAAGATTTACTCGGAAAACATTTCCAAGGTGCTGTACCCCAATGATGACCAGTGGCAGGGCAAACAACTGCGATTGGAACAGCAATATTTCTTTGTTGCTTGCTCCTTAAAAGACATCATTCGGATTCACTGCGATCGCCGTCAGCAACCCCTCGAAACCCTGCACGAGAAGTTTACGCTGCAACTCAACGACACGCATCCGGCGATCGCCGTAGCCGAACTGATGCGCCTCTTGCTTGACGACTATAAAATGCCCTGGGAACAAGCCTGGGAGATGACGCACAAAACCTTTGCCTACACCAACCATACCCTCCTGCCCGAGGCGCTAGAACGCTGGCCGATTGCCCTGTTTAGCGCTCTGTTGCCCCGTCATCTAGAAATCATTCTGGAACTCAACTATCGGTTTATTCAAACCCTCAAGGTGCAGTTTCCAGGAGACGAGGGGCGGATTCAGCGGATGTCGCTGATTGATGAGTCGGGCGATCGCTATGTTCGCATGGCCAATCTCGCTTGCGTAGGCAGCTATGCTATTAATGGCGTGGCTGCACTCCATAGTGAATTGCTCAAACAGGATGTGCTGCGCGACTTTGCTGAACTGTATCCGGAGAAATTCAGCAACAAAACCAATGGTGTCACTCCCCGGCGATTCCTGGTGCTGAGCAATCCTCGCCTGACGCAACTCTATACCCGTCACATCGGTGAAGGCTGGATCAAAGACCTCAATGCCCTCCGTCAGCTCGAAACCAAAGTTCACGATCCTCAATTCTGCGAGGAATGGCGAACCATCAAGCAGGCCATCAAACAAGATCTGGCCGATTACATCCAAGAACAGAACGGCATTGCAGTCAATGTCAACTCGATCTTTGACATTCAGGCGAAACGGATTCATGAATACAAACGACAACACCTGAATGTCTTGCACATCATCACGCTCTACAATCGTCTCAAAGCCGACCCCAACCTGGAGATGACACCCCGCACCTTCATCTTTGGCGGCAAAGCAGCACCCGGATATTTCATGGCAAAGCTGATCATTAAGTTGATCAATGCGGTGGCGGATGTGGTGAATGCTGATCCGGAGGTTGGCGATCGCATCAAGGTCGTCTTTCTCAAAGATTACAACGTTAAATTTGCCCAACGGGTCTATCCTGCCGCCGATCTCTCCGAACAAATTTCCACCGCAGGCAAAGAAGCCTCGGGCACTGGCAACATGAAATTCTCCATGAACGGTGCCTTGACCATCGGCACTCTGGATGGAGCCAATGTGGAAATCCGCGACGAAGTGGGAGCCGAAAACTTCTTCCTCTTCGGCCTCACCACCCCAGAAGTCTACCAACTCAAAGCCAACGGCTACACGCCCCAAACCTACTACTACCGCCATCCGGAACTGAAGGCAGCGATCGATCGCCTCTCCTCCGGTGCTTTTTCGGGGGGCGATCGCCACCTCTTCCAACCCCTCGTAGACAACCTCCTCTACTCCGACCCCTACCTCCTCCTAGCCGACTATCCCTCCTACATCGCCTGCCAGGATCGCGTCAGCCAAGCCTACCGCGACCCCCTACAGTGGACCCGCATGTCCCTCCTCAACGCCGTCCGCATGGGCAAATTCTCCTCCGATCGCTCCATCCGCGACTATTGTCAGGAATTGTGGCAAATTGAACCTATGGCGATCGAAATGGCCGCCTATGATTCGGCAGAGTCCTCTATCCTGGGGTAGGCTATGGGATCAGAAAATGATGGGATGATGGGCGGAAAGAAGGGGAAAGGGGAAAGGGGAAGGGGAAAAGGGGACACCCAGAAATAACATGGAATGAGTGTCATGGAATGAGTGTCATGGACTCAGTTTCGTGGAATGAGTGTCATAGATTAGCCTTCATAGGCTAATCGTTCATGAGCTAAATCCCGCCCTCTCACCGCCCCCCTTTCCCCTTTCCCCTTTTCCCTTTCCCCCCTCCCCCAT
>JALOOP010000416.1 GCA_025454315.1 Oculatellaceae cyanobacterium Prado106 | reverse complement strand
TTCTAACCTCAGGCATTGCTCCGAAACTCCCACCAATTGTTACTTCTGATATCCTGACACTAGAAGCGGCATGACCATCTTTTTCCATTTGCACCCCTAAACAAATGATGGGATGGGATTAAAAAGATTCGTTCTCTTTTGCAGAATTCTCTTTTGCAAAATTTATATAAAAGACGATCGCCCCAGAAGTTAGAATACTAACCTATGCGCTCGTTTCTACCGATAATCGTTAGGAAAGTCTTTATACTGTTGATGTTTTTGCCTAAGTTTCTGATTTACGCTGCAATAGCTTTGGAAAGAGACGCAAGTTCTTCCGAATCATCTTGTGTTTCGCGATTAATTGGGCAACAACGATTAACTTGGCAACAAGGATTAGTCTGGCAACAAAAGAGAAGTCATTGGTGTATTGCGTCATGTATAGGCGAATATAGGCGAATGGAACCTTTGGGGAAATGGCGCTTGCCCTTTTGTCATCTCACTGAAAAATATCCTTGGAGATTTCTGTGAAGCGATCGCAGAAATCTCCTTGAATGCGGTTTAGCAGAAGTACAAGGTGGGAGAAGTCCGGCTTAAGAATGTTTTTGCCGTAGAGTCCAATAACCTTTGCCCGTCAGAGTCCACTTAAGTCTCTAACTTCGGATTCTGACCTTGTTTAACCTGACCTTGTTTAACCTGACTCTGTTTAATAAGTCGGACTCGCTCTAGAGCCGCCGCAAAATGCTCTGTATCTTGCAGGTCTTCCTTGCTTCCAGGGATAAAAATTGCCTCGGCTTTCAACTTATCCATGTAGGCATGAAATACTTCATCATCATCAGGATGACTCAGTAAATAAGCTCTCAATTCTGCTCTCGTCATTTCTTCAAAATTGGGATGGGTCATTCTACATACCTCCAACGACCATCTTGGGCAATCAGAACTTCTGTTTCTTCTCCAGCCAGGATAAAAACTTCTTCTGTTCTTTGATCGAAACGGACAACATAGATTGGCAAAAGATTGGCAAAAATAGGCTAGTCATTCTTTGACAGAGATCGTAACAGCTCATTGCTTGTAATGCAGTTGGCAGAAGAGAACTCCTTATAATATTTTTTCGTCACTTTTCAATATGCAACTGAGTTTAGAGAACAAGGGTTTTTATTCAGACAAAACCCAGCACGGAGGATTGGATAGAACCTTCTGCAATTCACCCTATCAGCAGCATTTGTCCTGCTATGTCTAAGATTAACTTCTATCTCTAAAATTAAACTGAAGGTCTAGGCATTTCGGCGTTTCTTCACCTACGCTCTAGATAGCCCATGTCCGGCTCACCCCTGATTGGATTGCCCGCTATGCAAGTCTCTCCCCTGTCCACCCCCCATTCCCCACTCCCCACTCCCCACTCCCCACTCCCCACCCCCGACACCTTCACCCCCGACACCTTCACCTTTGATGTGAGCGGCATGAAGTGCGCGGGCTGTGTCAGAGCCGTGGAGAACCAGCTAACCCAACAGCCTGGAGTCCTGAAGGCGACCGTCAACCTGGTCACAGAAGTGGCTCTGGTCGAGTGCGAACCGGGGCAGGTCGATCCCGATCAGTTGGCCGAGAAACTGACCGAAACCGGATTTCCTAGTCAGTCGCGGCATCACCTGGGCACCTGGCAAGGAGACGGAGAGCGGCTGAGTCCCGCCGATCGCCACCACCGCGAAACCCAACAGCAAACTCGTCGAGCCGCGATCGCCATTCTCCTCCTCATTCTGTCCATCATTGGGCACCTAGAGCATTTCGGCGTCATCATTCCCGGACTGAGCAACATCTGGTTCCACTTTGGACTGGCCACTGTGGCGCTCCTTTTCCCTGGACGAGGCATCCTGGTCGATGGCTGGAAAGGGCTGCGGCACAATATTCCTAACATGAACACGCTGATTGGCCTGGGCACCTTGACCGCCTACAGCGCCAGCACGATCGCCCTCTTCTTCCCCAAACTGGGCTGGGAATGCTTTTTTGACGAACCCGTGATGCTCGTGGGCTTCATTCTCCTGGGGCGCAGCCTGGAGCAACGCGCAAGGGGCAGAGCGGCGACCGCGTTCCAGGCGTTACTGGCATTGCAACCCGCGATCGCCCGTCTAATCCACCCCGATTCTCAAACTTCTGAGTCCCAAACCCCCGATTTCCAAACCCCCGATTCTCAACCTGAAGCCACCCCGACAAATACCCCGCCCGTGACCCTGGAAATCCCAGCGGAACGGGTCAAGGTGGGCGAATGGCTACAAGTCCTCCCCGGCGAAACGATTCCGGTGGACGGGGAAGTGATTAAGGGGCAGACGACGGTGAATGAGTCGATGTTAACGGGCGAGGCATTGCCTGTCCTGAAGTATCCCGGCGATACGTTGACGGCAGGCAGCTTGAATCTCTCGGGGGCGGTCGTCCTCAAAGCGACGCGCACCGGACAGAACACAACGCTGGCCAAGATCATTTCCCTGGTGGAAACGGCGCAAACTCGCAAAGCTCCGATTCAAGGACTGGCCGATACTTTGGCCGGATACTTTACCTATGGAGTGATGGCGATCGCCAGCCTTACCTTCCTCTTCTGGTACTTCGTGGGGCTGCATCTCTGGCCAGAACTGGTCATGTCCCCCGGTCTAAGTGCATCGGCGCTCGGCATGATGGAGCATGGGCACTCGATGCATCAGATGGCTGACCCGACGGCGTTGCCTTTGTTGGTTAGCTTGAAGTTGGCGATCGCCGTCCTGGTTATTGCCTGCCCCTGCGCCCTAGGATTAGCCACGCCAACCGCGATTTTAGTCGGTTCGGGCATCGGTGCCGAACGAGGCTTGCTGATTCGCGGCGGCGATATCCTAGAAAAAGTCCATCAGATTAATACCATCGTCTTTGACAAAACGGGCACTCTGACCCAGGGCGAACCCCGCGTCACCGACTGCCTTCCCACGACCGCAACCCTCACGGCAGACCGCCTCCTACAACTGGCCGCCACCGTCGAGAGCGGCACCCAGCATCCCCTTGCCCGTGCCATCCAGCAGCAGGCACAACAGCAAGGACTCGCTCTCCTGCCAGCAGATGCCTTCCAGACAGAACCCGGCCTAGGCGTTGCGGCAATAGTCGAGGGGCAGCAGGTCGTCCTGGGCACAGCAGCATGGCTAATCCAACAGGGAATTTCACTGGATTCTGACGCAAAATCAGTCTTCCAATCTTTGGAAGCTGAGGGAAAAACGTTGGTTTATGTAGGCTTAGCCGGACAATGGGTTGGCACCCTGGCGGTTCAAGACAGTCTCCGCCCCGATGCGATCGAAACCGTTACCCAACTGCGCCAGCTCGGACTGCGGGTGATGCTGCTGACGGGCGATCGCCAAGCCGCAGCCCAAGCCATTGCCCAACCGCTGGGTCTAGCCTCCACCGATGTCATTGCTCAAGTACGACCCGATGAGAAAGGAGCGGCGATCGCCCATCTCCAGTCCACGGGACAACGGGTGGGCATGGTCGGGGATGGCATCAATGATGCGCCTGCTTTGGCTCAGGCCGATGTGGGGATTGCCCTCAATTCGGGGACGGATGTGGCGATCGAAACAGCAGGCATTGTGCTAATGCGCGATCGGCTCAAGGATGTGGTGGAATCCATCCGCCTCAGCCGTGCCACCTTCAACAAGATTCGGCAAAATCTCTTCTGGGCCTTTGCTTACAATGCGCTCGGCATCCCAGTGGCCGCAGGGCTACTGCTGCCGACGCTGGGAATTGTTCTGAGTCCCGCTACAGCAGGCGCTCTCATGGCGTTTAGCTCAGTTAGTGTCGTAACGAACTCATTGCTTCTCCGGCGCGTTAAATTCTAAGCAATTTCCCCTAAAATCTCATCCCAGATTTAGCATTGACTTAGATTCGGTTCTGCCAAACCTGGGGATCACGCTTTGTGTGAAATACTGCCATCACTACAATCCGGGTGGGTTCAACCCGATACAGGATCAAGTACGGAAATTTTCGAGTTACGGCTCGTCGAATATCCTCAAAGACGATCTCATAAGCTTGAGGCAAGGACTCTACTCGTTCCAGGACTTCGATTACACAAGTTAAAAAGTCAACTCCAAGTCCTGCTTGTTGTTGCTCATACCAATCAAACGCTGCGTCGAATTCGGCTTGTGCCTCAATTCGGAAGACGATAGGCAGCTTCATTCAAGCGTCCTTGCTCTTGCCAAGGCTTGAGTCTTAATCTCTTGCCAAGGCGTGACGGCTTGAGGGTTGGCTTCATGGGCACTCAGACGACGCGCTAACTCTATCTGCTGTGCCTCAGTTAGCACAATCTGTTCTGGCTGGCTGCTAATGCTATCCCAAATGGCTTGGACTAAACGAATGCGATCGTCTACGCTCAAGGTATTCACCTGCGCCAGAGTTGTAGATAGATCCATCATTATCCCTCTTGATGTCGAAGTAGCTTATATCCTAGCTTAAAAACCAGTCACAAAAATCGAGGGACGCTGACAATGCAGCATCCCTCTCAATCCTTCTATTCGTTTCCCCGATCGTTCGGAGGTTCTACCACAGTGCAGGAACCGGGAAGTTGCTGTTGAAGCGACTTCCACCGCTGCTGGGCATCGGCGGGGGAGCACTGAAGGAGGTAAAGGCGGGAGATGGGATAGGTTCCTCGGGGGGAACGATGGAATCGGTGGAGAGGGAATAGCTGAAGGGATTGGGCAGATCTGCTGTGCGAATGGTTGGGTCTTCGGTGGTTTGCTGAGTGAAGACCTCGCGGTACAGCCGATTCACCATACGACCATCCCCTGCAATCTCATTTTCGGGGAAGGGGCCAAGGAACCAGGTCAAGCTGCGGGGAACCTGACGGTTGCGGTAGAAATTTTCGTCAAATCGGTAGAAAGCTCGGTCAAAGGCTTCGGGGATGGTAATTGATTCATCGTCGGCAGGCGCTTCCTGAGCCAGTGCGACATTGCCCATGAACCCCATACAAACGATGGGTAGGGCGATCGCCACCCCCACTTTCAATCCCATTTTGATGTTGATACCCATTGTTCTCATGTCCATTGTTAGTGGTCCTCACAAACCCTAGATTGTTTAATCCTGCTGCTTCAAAAGACAGGGTACTCCAGAATTGCAGCATCCTGGTTGAATTGGCTCCCCGACTGAATTTGACCTGTTGCGCTACATTCGCTTGGGAAACCCAACCAAACTGAATTGCAAAGTGTCCTGCTCTTAGCATGGACGAATTGACAGAAGTTCTAACAAATCGGCGACAAATCCAGCTTCATCCGCGAAGTGGAATCAATCTCCGCCTGTTCCCTTCGTCGTTAACCAGTCGAAAGATTCCTCCCTAAAATACCCTGATTCGGTGGATTCTTTCAGCTAAGGGGGAGTGGGGAGTGGGGAGTGGGGAGTAGGGGGGAAGGGGAAAGGGGAAAGGGGAAAGGGGAAGGGGGAGTGAGAATGGGAATGGATGATGAGATGATAGGAAAGCTAAATCCCCATCTCCCTATCTCCCCACCTCCCCACCTCCCCATCCACTGAATCTCCCCATCCACTGATCTATGACAAACTCCACACCTGCCGCCAACCAACCTGCTCGTTACGTTGTTCAGGCTGACTTGCCTACGCTCCGGCAATATTTGCTGGATTTGTTTTGTGAAGTGGCTTACAAACAGGGTGACTTTGTTCTGACATCGGGGCAGCGTAGCACCTATTACATCAATGGTAAGCAGGTGACGCTTCATCCCTTGGGGGGCGTTGGTATGGGGCGGATTTTGCTGTCCCACCTGTCTGCGGAGGTGCAGGCTGTGGCGGGGCTGACGCTGGGGGCTGATCCGATGGTGACGGCTACTAGTGTGGTGGCGGCTTATGAGGGGCGATCGCTCACTCCCCTGATTGTCCGCAAAGAAGCCAAAGGTCATGGCACCCAAGCCTACATCGAAGGCCCGACGCTGCCACCTGGGGCATCGGTCGTGGTCTTGGAAGATGTGGTGACGACGGGACAATCAGCGCTGAAGGCGGTCGATCGCCTCCGGGGAGCGGGCTATGAGGTCACCCAGATTTTGGCATTGGTCGATCGTCTCCAAGGCGGTGCCGAACTGTACCAACAGCAGGGCATTGCCTTCCAGAGCATTTTTTCGATCCAAGACCTTCAGACTCGGTGGACGGAGTTGAATGGCTAGGAATCTCCTTCTAAATAATTTCGGACATGTACTTCTAGGTCAAAATTCCAATGCAGAAGAAACCCTGCGTCAAGCAGCCCAAAGAATCGATCAAGTTTCGGATGCTACCACCCAAGCAAATTTAATGGCTACAACCGGGATTTTAGCTGGGTTAAAATTAGAAGACGAAATCATTTATCGTGTCCTCCGGAGAGACATTGAAGGCAAAGCCGAAAAGCAACGCGAGATTGCAATCAATCTCCTACAAGTCGGAATTGCCGTTGACGTGATTGCCTCGACGACAGGACTATCGCTGGAAGTCGTTCAACAACTGCAACAGCAGATCACCTCTTCCTCATCAGATTAGCCCCATTGATTTCTCCAAAAATCAACTGAATCTAAGCAGATCGGTGAAAGCGCTTGTTGAGAGGGCGATCGCTCATTCTAAAACTCAGTTCCAGGAATAGATCTATTGTTACCAGAATTTAGTCTGCCTGTGACTCAGATCTTTCAATGAGCATCAGAGGATTGGAGGGGGCAACTGCGATCGCCATACTCGCCACATCAAAATTGCTATCAAATTAACCCAGACGAATCGGTGTTTAACCAGGAAGACAACCCTTTGGCGGGATCAGGAATTTCCTCGACCGATCGATAGTAATATTGCTCCCACCCCACTTCCGGCAGTCCAGCAAATAGCATCAGGTTGAGCGGGTAGGCTTCGTTGTCGGTACAGCGGCGAAAGTCATCGCGGAACAGGAAAATCGCTTTTTGAAGAGCGATCGCCACCCCCAACTCAATCATCACCCCCTCATCCGGCGGCGTTCCGTTGATAATGG
>JALOOP010000415.1 GCA_025454315.1 Oculatellaceae cyanobacterium Prado106 | reverse complement strand
CCGATGGGTTTGGTGGTGAAGAATGGGTCAAAGAGGCGATCGCGCAACTCGGGGAGAATGCTAGAGCCATTGTCGGAGATATGAATAGCAACCCATTCTTTGTTGTGGGTGAGAGCAGTGGTAATGCAAATTTGGCTAGGCTTAGACGTGATGGGTTTGAGTCGATTTTGCAGAATCATGAGGGTACTGTCGGTGCCATCATGGATATTAACTTCCTTAAATTCAGCTTCATTGAGGCGCGAGAAATTACGTAAAGAAACAACACGCTACTTCGCCTCCTCCACTGTCAGGTTGGAGAAGTGTGTACCCTTGTCTGCGAACTAATGCTTTGATTAATGTTTTGTAAGTCGAGCAGATGGCAGTTCTAGGTGAGGCACTATTAGATTTTGCGGCGATCGAAGACCTTCAAACCAGGGAATTAGAATCGGATTAAATCCGCCGATTTCAGGCAGAGAATACCTATTTGATATATCTGTTTAGCACTTGCAGTGAATGGATCGGATTAACAGTTACACCACAACGCTGAAACTACACAATCTGCTCAAGGTTTTACACAGGGATAGCCACAGGTAAAGAGACAGAGAGATGGGCAAAAATTTAATACTAAAATCCAAATAAAAAATATGGGGAAAATAATTTTAGAAGACACCTCCCCACACCACCTCAAATCGCTCAAAGCGACAGTGAACAAGAATCCTAGAGTTTATTAAGTTCTGTATCGATCGAGGTTAAACCCTGAGAATATCAAGGAAGATCGTGAGTAGAGGTTTTCTGGTTTTGAGGTTTGAATGAAAGCATTTGGTAAATGCCTGGATGATCAACATCTGGGTTGTTCAACGTCTTCGGGCAACTCCTTGATGTCCGACATGAGCTATCCGCGTCCGCAGTTAAGGCGATCGCACTGGCTCAATCTCAACGGTTTCTGGAAATTCACGTTTGATGATGCGGAGAACTACTCCCACCCGAGTCACATTTCCCAATGGTCACATCGTATCGAAGTCCCCTTTGCACCGGAATCTATCCGAAGTGGTATTCATGACACTGGATTCCACCCCAACTGCTGGTACGAACGGGAGTTTGACCTATCTGAGTTGACTTCACCTGCTTCGTCTGACGCTGATGAGGCTGTCTACAGCTCGGCATCCAGCGATCGCATCCTGTTGCACTTCGGAGCGGTAGACTACCATGCCCGAGTCTGGGTCAACGGTCAGTTTGTCGCAGAACATCAAGGTGGACATACGCCTTTTCAGGTTGACATTACTCCTGCGTTGCAGCCGGGGGCGCAGCGCGTCACGGTGTGGGCACAGGATGATCCCCATGACTTAGCCAAGCCTCGTGGCAAGCAGGATTGGCAACTCGAACCCCATAGCATCTGGTATCCCCGCACCAGTGGGATTTGGCAAACGGTCTGGGTGGAACGAGTCCCTGAAACTTACCTGAGTCGTCTGCGTTGGACACCTCACTTTGAGCGTTGGGAGATTGGCTTTGAGGCGCTGGTGGCGGGTAAGCAGCAGGATGATCTGCAAATCAACATCAAGCTTACGGCGGGACAGCAGCGGTTGGTCAATGACACCTATGAGGTGCTCAACGGCGAAATTCATCGGCGCATTGCCCTCTCTGACCCGGGCATTGATGACTACCGCAATGAACTACTCTGGAGTCCCGAAAAACCGACCCTGATCTACGCCAATATTCAACTTTGGCAGGGCGAGCGCCTCCTTGATGAAGTCGAGTCCTACACGGCGATGCGAACGGTGGGTTTACAGCGCGATCGCTTCATTCTCAACGGCCACCCCTACTATCTCCGACTGGTTCTAGATCAAGGCTACTGGACAGAATCGTTGATGACTGCCCCCTCCGACGAGGCATTGCGGCGTGACGTAGAACTCACCAAGCAACTCGGATTCAACGGGGTACGCAAACACCAAAAGGTTGAAGATCCCCGATTCCTTTACTGGGCAGATGTTTTAGGTCTACTTGTCTGGGAAGAAATGCCCAGTGCCTATCGCTTTACTCGTACCGCAGTCGAGCGCATGACCCAGGAATGGACGGAAGTCATTGAGCGTGATTCCAGCCACCCCTGTATTGTGGTTTGGGTGCCGTTTAATGAATCCTGGGGTGTTCCAGACTTAACGGCCACAGAATCTCACCGCAACTATGTCCAGGCGCTCTATCACTTGACCAAAACCCTCGATCCGACTCGTCCGGTGGTGGGTAATGACGGCTGGGAAAGTGCCGCGACCGATATCTTGGCGATCCATGACTACGACACCCAGCCGACTCGGTTGGCCAAGCGCTATGGCCCAGAAGTCAAGCTTTCGGATCTGTTCGACCGTGAACGTCCAGGCGGACGGGTGCTAACGCTAGATGGTCACCCCCACCAGGGACAGCCCATTATGCTGACGGAGTTTGGGGGTGTTGCCTATACCAAACCCAGTGAGATCCATCAAACTTGGGGCTATGCCCGATCGACCAATGAGATCGAGTTCTATCGCCAATATGCGGACTTGTTGGCTGCGGTGAATCAGGTCGAGTTGTTTAGCGGGTTCTGCTATACCCAACTGACAGACACCTTCCAGGAAGCCAATGGCTTGCTCTATGCCGATCGCACGCCTAAGTTCCCCATGGAGGCGATCGCAGCCGCCACCCATGGACGAGGCTTCAGTCTCGATTTCCATCAGAATGGTAAGTCTATGGAGTCTGAATATCCCCAAGTGGTTGCCCACTGTGCAGCCACAGGCTGCTAAAGCACAGCGCTTCAAGGTCTACCCTGATAAGTCCTCACGACCAAAAGGCTTGTAGTGAGGACTTTAGTCCTTACAAACCCACGGGACACAACGGTCAAAGCCTGTCACTTTGGTAAGGACTAAAGTCCTCACTACGAACAGGCTTGTAGGTTAGCTTTGCAGAAATTGACTCATAAATCGGGGAATTAGAACTCAGCAAAACCTGGCAATACTGAGAAGTAATTTGCTGATTTATGAGTCAACTCTCCTTAATGGACTTTGTGCTAATAGCCCGTGATTCCTCGCAAACTCATCGACGGGATGCGTTACGCTGTGTTAACACATCCTACGAGAATTTTTCCAATGGGGTTGGGCTGGTTGTACTGTTGTAAAACGGTTTGTCCGATCGCCCCGGCTTTTCCTGCTGCCACCAAAGCAACACA
The DNA here is from genome assembly GCA_025454315.1 of Oculatellaceae cyanobacterium Prado106. Taxonomy (GTDB): domain Bacteria; phylum Cyanobacteriota; class Cyanobacteriia; order Elainellales; family Elainellaceae; genus Prado106. The sequence continues at coordinate 3,313 of JALOOP010000415.1, read as the reverse complement.
AGCTCCGCCAAACCCTGCACCTGTGAGACGTGCGCCCCAGACACCGGGCGTGCTTTGCAAAATTTCGACGAGATGATCTAAGCCTGCGATCGACACTTCATAATCATCTCGGAGACTAATATGGGAAGCATTCATCAATGCCCCAAAACGCTCAGCGGATACACCTTTAGACGCTTCTAAAACACGGAAATTTTCAGTGACAACATGCTTAGCTCTTTGATGTAATGGCTCCGGAAGTTGATTCAGGTCTGAGAGATCGGCCACATCTCGCAGAGCTTTAATGCCAAGGATCGCCGATGCTTTTTCGCATTCTGCGCGTCGTTGATTGTAGCCACTGGTCGCTAATGTTCGAGGAATACCACTGTCGATTACCAGAATTTCGCTATTTTCAGGTAAGGGAAGAACTTGACGAGTGAGCGATCGCGTATCTAAAAACAGCAGATAGCCCGGTTCTGCCAGACTAGAGGCCATTTGATCCATGATGCCGCATTGCACTCCGGCATACTGAATCTCCGCCTGCTGCCCCAGTTTGGCAATCTGAACATCGTCTAGATCAAGGTGAAGGAGCGATCGCAATCCCCGCAACACCGCCACCTCCAAGGCAGCACTGCTGGACAGTCCAGAACCTAGCGGCACCGATGAAGTAATAAAGAGATTCAAAGGCGGGACTGGATGTCCCATCTGTTCAACCATCCGAATGCAGCCCATAATATAACGAGCGAACCCTTCGGGAATGGGATCAGAAGAGTCAAAATCGATTTGCTCTTCTAGTTCTGCCGAGTAGAAGTGATGTTGAGCATTAGGACTTAAGCCGAGTGAGACGATCGTCTGTTGGGGAATAGCCGTGGGCAAGACAAAACCATCGTTATAGTCCGTGTGTTCACCCAAAAGGTTGACCCGTCCGGGGGCTTGGGCGATTGCATCAGGGGCAGCATTGAAAATCTGCTGAAAGTCCATGATAAAAACTCTTGACATTAGGATAAACAGGGCAATTGAACCTACAGCGTGACGTTGACAGCCTGGAGTTCTTTTGCTTTTTCTTCAGGGAGTGCGTCATTGGCAAAGAGTCCGGCGGCAAGCTCTGTCCCTGCCAGATATTTGAGGCGATCGCGCGTTCGGTAAGGCGGATAAAACTCCGCATGGAGATGCCATTCTGGATGAAGCCGATAATCACTCGGAGCCTGATACCAAGCCATTAAATAAGGGAAAGGACGTTGCCACAGTCCGTCATACTTGAGCGTTACAGTTTTAATCGCTCGGGCTAATCCGCGTCGTTGTTCGGGGGTTAAGTTAGTTAGAGAATCCGTTTGCTGAATCGGAGCCACCCAGACTTCGTAGGGATAACGGGCGCAGACGGGAACAAAGGCAATCGCCCACTCATCTTGGTAAAGAATTCGCTGTGCGTCGGCAACTTCCTTCTGAATTAGATCCGTGAGTAAACTGCGATGATGTTCCTGGTAATAGCCCTGTTGATTCATTTGCATTCGGGCAGGGACAGGCGGGATGATGGGATAGGCATAGATCTGGCCATGGGGATGGTGCAGGGTTACTCCCACTTCCACGCCTTTATTTTCAAAGGGTAATACATACTCAATCTGCGGCTTTTCTCCTAAGACTCGGGTGCGATCGCCCCAGACTTGAAGCAATAGTTCCAAGTAATCCAACGGCAGAGAACTCAGACTGTCCTGGGGATCTTGGGTAAACACAACCACTTCACAAGCCCCTTTTGCCGGAAGGGTGTCCACGATCGCACTAGGCGCATCATGGGCGGCCAAGGTTAAGGAAGGAAAGCGATTATCAAACACGGCCACATCGTAGCGTCCCTCCGGCAACTCTGTCGGGAATTCTGGATCTTTAGTAGGCGCTAAGGGGTTATATTCTGGCGGCGGCATGAAGGTGCGCCCCTGCCGATGGCTAGCGTAGGTAATCCACTCGCTCCGCAAAGGGTGCCAGCGCAGATGGGGATTAGCCTGCACGGGTTCTACACTCGGACTAGGTGCGGTTAGGCCAGGGGCGATCGGGAAACGGCTGTATAGAGTGAGCGATCGCCCGTCAGGTTTGAGTAGGGTTTGAAAGTACATGGATTAAAGAACCTATCGAGCAGGATAATCCCCAATGGCAGAAACAATGGCATCAAAGAGGGCATCAAAGAGATTAGGTCACTTCTCTAACTTTCCCAGAGGTTTTCCTTGGAGGAGGTTTTCTTTAGAGGTTTTTATGGGGTAAGCAGCGATGAGCCGTGACAAATGCTATTTCTTTAGTATTCAGTGCTTGCTCCCAATTAGGGTCTGTCCAAAGAAGCAACATCCCCAATCTTTTGTATAGCGTTCCGATTTGATCTTTGAAATGTTAGGACATTTCCATGAAAGAAGATCCCAGATTTTTTGTGATGTGGCGAAGCCACATCACAAAAAATCTGGGATCTTCTTTCTCAGAGATCACCTTATTTGAAGGGAGGGGTGGGCACAACCCGCCCTCTCTTCAAATAACATTTCGGCTTGCTACATGGAAAAATAATTGACCTCTCATTCTGCTAAATCGTGCATCTGTCGATCGATAGATTCCTAACAAGATCCCATCAAATCTGATCTCTAAAGCCAGATTCTGGCGGATGTGAGAATAAAACCCCGTTTCGGTTCTTATGCTCATATCTACCCATAATTTGAGGCATCTCAGAATGCCAGAATTTTCACCTTTTAACGCAGAGCTTGCAGGACTTTGGCACAAGCATAGTAAGCATCCAGCAACATATAGCTGCCTGGACTCATGCAGGTGATGCACAATGTCGCCATCTTATTGACTAAGCTCAGAGCTTGCTCTAACTCGCTGACGGCTTCAATGCCATCGTGTAATTTCAACGCCAAAGGCACTGCAAACACCGCTTCTTCCAGTCCCATCAGAATCCCCAAAGCGCTAAAATAGTGCCCTCGAATCCATTCTGGTTTACTGACATTGCTCGACTCTTGGTGCAGTCCTTGTTCTTCAACTATCAGGCAAAGGCCGTTCTTGCCTTGACTGCCGCTGGCGTAGGACTAGGGGTGAGTTTTGGAAAAGTCAAAAAAGCCTCTGTGATTGCTGCGATCGCTAACGCTCCAATCGCACATCCTTCAGTGTGGCCAACAAATCGGTGCCAGCGTTCACCAGTGTATCGTTGCCGCTGAGGCTGAGTGTGAGGGCATCGGTAGACTTCAGTCCTGCGCCTCGGCTGACTTGGTCTAGGGGCGAGAAGCCAATGACCGTGACGGAACCTGCTCCAGCATCTAGGATGAGGCGATCGCGACCACCGCCCACATAGACCGTATCGTTGCCGATG
>JALOOP010000414.1 GCA_025454315.1 Oculatellaceae cyanobacterium Prado106 | reverse complement strand
GATTCTAACCTCAGGCATTGCTCCGAAACTCCCACCAATTGTTACTTCTGATATCCTGACACTAGAAGCGGCATGACCATCTTTTTCCATTTGCACCCACCATGCCTTCGCCTCAGCCACCTGCACAGGTTCCCCTGCTGATGCTCAATCGGAGATGAATTAAATGTTGAAAATCTCTCATCGATTCTCGATGCGCTCAATCGGACGTTTTATGAAACGTTGCTTCTCCTATTTACTCATGGGACTGATGGGGTTGGGGTTGGTGATTTTTACCAGCAGTGAGCACCCGATCAAGGCGGCTGAACCCAGTTCACTTACTCCTTCGGTGACCGCAACGACGGCCACCTCCGATCGCATGGCAGAAGGGCGATCGCGCTATACCTCCGGCCAATTTGCTGAAGCTGCTGATCTTTGGCAAAAAGCGGCTATGGACTTTGAGGGAAGGGGCGATCGCTTCAATCAAGCCCTGGCACTCAGCTATCTCTCCTTGGCGTATCAAGAATTGAATCAATGGGACAAGGCTCAGCAATCGATTGAGCAGAGCCTGAGTTTGCTGCAAACGCCTGGGATGAACACAGAAGCTATTCTGTTGGCTCAAGCCTCTAATACTCAGGCCAGTTTGCTGCTGCATGTTGGACAGGCCGAAGCGGCATTGGCAACCTGGGAAAAAGCCCAACAATATTATCAGCAAGCAGGTGACCCAGAAGGGGTTTTGGGCAGTCAGATCAATCAAGCCAAGGCATTGCAAACGCTGGGATTTTATCGGCGATCGAAGCAACTTTTGGAAGGCATTCAAGCCCAGTTGGTGGAACTGCCGGATTCAACCTTGAAGGTGAGTGGACTGCGAAATCTGGGGGTTGTGCTTCAGGTGATTGGGGATTTGCAGGAGAGTCGGGTGGTGCTGGAGCAGAGTTTGGCGATCGCCCAAAACCTCAACCTCACACCAGAACTCAGCACCATTTTCCTCAGCCTGGGTAAAACTGAGGCTGATTCTGGGCAAGTCATGACCGCACTGGCCGATTTTCAAGAAGCCGAAAAACTAGCGGTGAGTCCATTGGATCAACTGCAAGCCCGATTGAATCAACTGAATTTGTATGTCGATTATGTTAATGAAATTCCGCCTGAGCGCTGGTATCCCGTTGAAGCGTTGAGTTACGACATTTATCAACAGCTTCAGGAGCTTCCAGCCAGCCATCTCTCGGTGTATGCTGCGGTGAATTTGGTAGCCAACATTAGCCGTTTGGAAGAGTCCAAACAACCCATTCAGCAGGACAAACTCGCTAAACTACTGGCCAGTGCGGTGCAATCTGCAAAAGCCTTGAAAGATGCTAGGGCAGAAGCCTATGCGCTAGGGCAATGGGGACAGATGTATGCCCGAACACAACAATGGTCGGATGCCACGAATTTAACGCAGCAATCTCTAGATATTGCACAGCAAATTGATGCCAAGGATATTACCTCACAATCAGCTTGGCAATTGGGACGAGTATTGGCGAAGAAAGGCAAGCAGGAAGAGGCGATCGCCGCCTATACCCAAGCAGTCACTGCCCTGCAAGCCCTCCGAGGCGACTTGGTTGCGATTAACCCGGATGTACAATTCTCCTTCCGAGAAAGCGTTGAACCTGTGTATCGCGAGTTGGTCGCTTTGCTGCTGGATGATAGTCCCAGTCAGGATTACCTGAAGAAGGCTCGGGGGTTGATTGAAGCGTTGCAGGTGGCGGAACTGGATAATTTCTTCCGGGAAGCCTGTTTGGATGTGCAGCCGCAGCAGATTGACCAGTTGGATGCGGGGGCGACGGTAATTTATCCCATTATTTTGGGCGATCGCCTCGCAGTCATTGCTTCATCAGCCAATCAGCCCCTGCATTTCCATCAATTTAGAGGCTCCCAGATTGAGATTAATACGACGCTGCGAAACTTGCTGGCTTCGCTGCATCCGGTTGCAGATAATGCTGAGCGGTTGAAACTTTCTCAGCAGGTCTATGATTGGTTGATTCGGCCTGCGGAAGCCGAAGGGGTTCTCAAACAGACCAAGACTTTGGTGTTTGTGCTGGATGGATTGCTGCGGAAGATTCCGATTTCGGCGCTGCATGATGGGGAAAAGTATTTGATTGAAAAGTATGGCGTTTCACTATCGCCAGGATTGCAATTGATGGCGGCGCGATCGCTCAATGAGGGGCATTTGAAGGCGATCGTCGGTGGCATTAGCGAATCTAGAGAAGGGTTTGCGGCACTGCCTGCGGTGGAGGCAGAAGTGAACGATATTTCTCAACTGGTTCCAGCGGCGACGCTCTTGAATCAGCAGTTCACCAGCCAAGCGCTAGAAAATCGAGTCACTCGCAGCACGGCGAACATCGTTCACCTGGCCACTCACGGACAATTTAGCTCTCGTCAGGAAGATACCTTTCTGCTGACCTGGGAAGGGCGAATGAATGTCAAGGAGCTTTCCAGGCTGCTGCAAAGTCGAGCCAATAACCAGGCGCATCCGATCGATTTGCTGGTGTTGAGTGCTTGCGATACGGCTTCGGGAGACGATCGCGCCACTCTGGGTCTAGCGGGATTTGCGGTCAAATCTGGGGCACGCTCTACTTTAGCGACACTTTGGCCAGTGAAGGACAAAGCTGCTGCCTTGCTTATGACCCGCTTCTACGAACATCTCCGAGAAACACAAATGACCAAGGCCGAAGCTCTCCGGCAAGCCCAAGTGGAATTGATCACTCAAACTGACTATACCCATCCCTTTTTCTGGTCGGCCTTTGTGCTGGTCGGGAATTGGCTCTAGCTCTGGATTACAGTGGGTTGACATAAGTGCGAATAAACACTAAGGACACTGAGTATCAATTCTCCTAAGATAAAACAGGTGTTCCGATAAACGTTTGCTATCTACGACGGCCCATTGCTAGAGGTTCTGAGTCCTTTGGTGTTTACCTTGAGTGACCCAACGCCCTTTTAACCCCAACTGGAATCTCTTATGAAACAACACCTTTTAGCAGGCACTTTTGGGGCGATCGCCCTCGTGTCTGCCATGGCCTGGACTTCCTATGGAGCCGCCCAAGCCATCTCCTTTACCCCTCCAGCAGACAATTCTGCCCCTAGCCAAGCTACAGGCGGTGCATCTCGCGGCAGTTTCAATTTCACTCCGCCTTCTGACAATGCGGCTCCCAGTCAGGCGACGGGTGGCGCATCTCGCAGTGGATTTATTCCCCCAGTAGACAACAGCGCCCCCAGTCAGGCGACAGGTGGTGCGTCTCGCGGCAACTTCATGCCACCTGCTGACAACAGCGCGCCAAGCCAAGCCACGGGCGGCGCGTCTCGCGGCAACTTCATGCCGCCTGCCGACAACAGCGCGCCCACCCAGGCCACGGGCGGCGCTTCCCGTGGCAACTTCATGCCCCCGACCGACAATAGCGCTCCGCAGCAAGCAACGGGCGGTGCGTCTCGCGGCACCTTTATTCCGGCGACCGATAACGCTGCGCCCTTAGAGGCAAGCGGTGGGGCTTCCCGTGGCACCTTCACGCCGCCCTCCCGCAACCAAGCGCCTCGGCAAACCGTCGGCGGCGCTTCTCGCAGTGATTTTATTCCCAATGAAACGGACACAATGGCTCCGCAGATCTATGGGGAGTCCCAGCAAGGCGGACAGAGTGGGGCGATCGCAGCCAACCCGCTAATGTCCATGATGGCGCTCACGCCGCAAAGTTTCTACGGCACGACGCTCTCAGCTCGTCCGACAATCATGGTCTACATCCCAGCGTCCAACGCCAAAGAAGCCGTCTTCAGCATTAAAGATGAGCAGGAAAAAATGCACTACCAGATGCGCGTTCCCGTAGAAGGCAAATCCGGTGTAATTGCGGTACAACTACCTGTCGACATGCCCGAGTTGGAAGTGGGCAAGAACTATCACTGGTTCATGGCGCTCGTTCTAGACGGCAGCCTATCGCCCAGCAGCCCCTTTGTGGATGCCTGGGTTAAGCGCATTGAACCCTCCGTAGCCCTGGCCAATGCCCTAGCCAGCGGCGATGCTCACCAAAATGCCGAAACCCTGGCCACCGAAGGCGTTTGGTATGACAGTGCAGCCCTGCTGGCCATGCTCTACCAAACCCAACCCGGCAATGACATGATTGCTAGCGACTGGAACGAACTGCTGACCTCGGTCGGGTTGAACGATATCGCGTCTGCCGCTATTTCCCAATAGAAGGGGAAAGGCGAAAGGGAAAAGGGGAAAGGGGGATTCTTGGGTTACTTCATAGAGGGGATCGGGGAGGGACAGGGAAAATCTTTTTGAATGGTTGACCAGGGTTAATTTCCAAGGTTTATTCAATGTCATCCCTTTCGCCTTTCCCCTTTCCCCATTCCCCCACTCCCCACTCCCCACTCCCCCCTTATAGATTTTGAGAAACGGGGAACACTAAAAGCCGGAAGGCTCTGTCGGATTGAAACGATGGAGCCTTTCGGCTTTTTGAGTCTTTGATGAGTCGTTGAACTGGTGTCGCACAAGAGGAAATCGCAGTATGGGACTGAGCATTAAATCCTGGGTTGGGAAATCACGCACCTTTTTTGTGATTGCACCGGGGGCAGCGATCGCAGTCATTCTCTGCAATCATCTTGGCGTGTTTAACCAGTTGGAGTGGAACTTTCGCGATGAGTTGTTTCGAGCTAGAACGCCAGCGCCACCCGAGAAAACGATCGTGGTGGTAACGATCGATGAGGCGGATCTGAAAGCGGTGGGCGATTGGCCGATTCCCGATCAGGTGTTGGCGGACTTGCTGAAGAAAATCCGGGATCAGAAGCCGAGGGCGATCGGTCTGGATTTGTACCGGGATTTGCCCGAAGAACCGGGTCATGCTCAACTGCAAGAGGTCTTTCGCACCACGCCTAATCTGATTGGGGTGGAGAAAATTACGGGTAGTCGAGTTGCGCCGCCGCCTGTGTTGCAGGAGTTGGGACAGGTGGCGATCGCCGATTTGGTTCCCGACGCAGATCGCAAAGTCCGACGAGGGCTGCTGTCATCGGAAGATACCCAGGACAAAGATGCCCAGGGCAAAGGCAAGGTCAAAGCGGGATTGGCTGCTCAGGTGGCGTTGAAATATCTGGAGGCTGAAGGGATTAGCCTGAAGCCTGTTGATGCCAAGCAGCAGAAGTTTCAACTGGGAAAATCTATTTTTACGCCCCTGAAAGACCGGGATGCGGGATACAGCAAGTCTGATGTGGGCGGATATCAGATTTTGATGAACTGGTGGGGGCCGCAGACGGCTTTTCCGTCAGTGTCGATGAGGGATGTGCTGGCGGGGAAGGTGCCGCCGGATTTGATGCGCGATCGCATGGTTTTCATTGGTTCGACGGCGACAAGCACCAATGATTTTTTTGAGACACCCTACAGTAGCTCTTTGTTTGCGGCGGGATCGTTAACACCTGGTGTGGTGATTCATGCCAATCTTGCGAGTCAGCTTGTGCAGGGGGCGATCGCAGGCCGCACCAATCTCAGCGGCTTTTCGGGGAAAGCTCAAAAGCTTTGGATTCTGCTGTGGTCAGTTTTGGGGACGGGCGGCAGTTGGGCATTAGCGAACCGGAAGCGCAGCAAGCGAAAGATTTTTGGGGGATGGACTTTTTGGTTAACGGTGGGAACCAGCGGTCTGATTCTGAGTGGGGCTTATGGGGCGTTTCTGGGTGGGCTGTTTGTTCCGGTTGTGCCTGCGTTGACGGTGCTGATTATTAGCGTATCGGCCACGACCAATACGGTCAAACAGCAGAAACTAGAAGCCGCCAATCGTCAGCTTGAATCGGCCAATTTGCAACTTGAAGACACGAATGGGCAATTGGAATCAGCCAATCTCCAGCTTGCAGACACGAATGGGCAATTGGAATCGGCCAATCTTCAGCTTGCGGACACTAACCAACAACTGGAATCGACCAACCTCAAGTTAACCGACACCAATAACCAACTGGAATCCGCAAACCAACAGCTTGCGGGCTATTCCAAGACGCTGGAGGTGAAAACCGATGAGCTTTCTGATTCTCTGAAACAACTCCAGGAAGCGCAACTGCAACTGGTTCAGAGTGAAAAAATGTCTACCCTGGGACAACTGGTGGCGGGAGTTGCCCATGAGATTAATAATCCGATCGGGTTTATTACTAATAATTTAGGCTGTTTGGAAACCTATACGCAGGATTTGCTGGAGCATGTTCAGTTGTATCAGGAGCAATATCCGGCGCTGACGGGGGCGATCACAGACCATGCCGAAGAGATTGACCTGGAATTTCTCCAGGAAGATTTACCGAAGATGATTACGTCGATGCAGACCGGGGTTTATCGAATTAAGGAAATTAGCACTTCGTTGAGAACCTTTTCGCGATCGGATCAACAGTCTAAGGTGACCTGTAACCTGCATGAGGGCATAGATAGCACGCTGCTGATTCTGGGGCATCGGATTAAAGCCAATGAGAAACGGCCTAAGATTCCAATCGTCAAAGAGTATGCAGAGTTACCGCCAGTGAACTGTTATCCGGGACAGCTTAACCAGGTGTTTATGAACATTTTGGCGAATG
>JALOOP010000413.1 GCA_025454315.1 Oculatellaceae cyanobacterium Prado106 | reverse complement strand
ATCGGAGCCAAAGGCGATGCCGTAGGGGCGAAACAGGCCACCCGTTTCGTCTGTGGGGGTGGCAGGGTTGTCTTGGACGAGGGCTTTGATGAAGCTGCCTGTTAGACCGTCGTAAACCAGGATGGAGGATGCGCCGAAGTCACCGCTGTTGCCCGCCTTTGAACCACTGGCAATGTAGAGGTCGTTGAAACCATCCCCGTTGGTATCAGGCCCGAAGAGCAAGGTGTCGGGGTCTGCCAGTCCATTGTTGCGCGGAGCAATAAATTCTCCGATAAATTCTCCGGTATCGACCTTGAACTGGTAGATGTTGTCGCCCCGAGTGTTGCCGATCAGCAGTGTTTGGCTAGTCATTCAATGTGGATGCTTAATGTCAAATGTAATTAAGCATAGCCGCTAATTGTAAATTCAAATTGTATTGACTGACACAGACACAAGGCAAGTCAGGCGGTATGTGCAACTCCATCCGCTTATGCAGTGGGGTTGCTCATTGGAAAACGATGGAGGCGATCGCATCAGTCAGGATGATGCTCTGAGGATGCTCCCGAAAATTCCGATCGCCTCTAGCCCGCTTCGCGAACACAAAGGTGCCATCAGACGCGAGTAATGGGGTGGGGTTAGAAAATTGAGTTCATCTGATTAGAAAGAATTTAAGTAAGAATGATATCGAGAATTAGATAGAATCATCAGAGTTTTTTTGCTGATAAAGTTATCGTGAATGCCAATGCGATCGAGTCCCAATGCTTGACTCCAAATCGCAGCCAATTGCTTTTCTGTGGGTGTCCTTGGGGCGGTAAGGGCTTCGTGGGTGGGGCGGGTTTGACTGGGCGCGGGAAGGGCACGACGATTGACTTTGCCATTGAGGGTTCGCGGCAGGGAGCCCATGAGAACGATCGCAGCAGGCACCATAAACTCTGGGAGTTTTTCCTTGAGGAAACTCCGCAATTGCTGCACGAGTTGGCTCGTTTGTTTGGTTTGCAGCGGATTGTTGCCGTAGGGCTGCCACGATCGCCCCTCCACCCTTGGCACCCGCTGTTTCTGTTGCGGTGCCGCTGTTGCCTGTAGATGGTGAAAGACCACATCAAAACAATCCAACGCATCAGACCAGGTGATTGAAACATGGTAAGGCAAGGCTTGGTTCAAGTTCCAGAGTGCTTCTGGATCAATGGCGGGTTGCTGCACATCAAAGGCAGCTTTGACGGTGGCGATCGGTTCTGAAGCCGCTAAAGTAGACAGCAGCTTCATTGCCTGGATATCAGCTAGGACTCGGGCGTTTTTGACTATCCGCTGGAACAATTCCCATTGCCCCACTCCGAAACGAGGGAGTGCTCACGCCAGAACAGCCACCACCCGAAAACCGAAATTGGAATTCAAGAAGTCAGAGGAGGAGCCGACGCGATTCGCCGAGCGGCAGATCCCAGGAAGGCTGTTCCAAGAACCCCCGCGCAGAATCCTTCTACCCTGCTCTCCGCCCTCATTCCAGGCACTTCCATTGGTCGGCGCACCTTGATAATTTTCGTGATAAACATCCTCACACCATTCCCATACATTGCCATGCATATCGCACAATCCAAAGGCATTGGCAGGAAAACTTCCCACATCCGTGGTTTGTTCTCGATATTTACCTTTTGGAGCATTCCCGTAGTTGCCCGGATAGGTTGTCCCCTGGTATTCCCAATCTGTTCCCTGATAGTTGGCTAAATCCGTTGTGATTGTCTCTCCAAAATGAAAAGGCGTTGTGGTTCCAGCACGACACGCATATTCCCATTCTGCCTCACTTGGTAAGCGGTAATTGTGTCCTGTTTTTTGACTTAGCTTTCCACAAAATGCTTGAGCATCGTTCCAGGTCACCTTTTCAACAGGACGATTTGCGCCTTTGAAGTTGGAAGGGTTTTTGTTGACGATCGCCTCATACTGCGCTTGAGTCACCGGATACCGCCCTATAAAAAAATCAGGAATAGTTACCCGATGCTGCTGGCTTTCTGGGCTATATCGTCCTTGCTCTGCCGTTGGTGATCCCATAAGAAAGCTCCCGCCTGGAATCTTTACCATTTCCAGGATAACTCCCTTGCCCAAATCCTCCTGAACACAAGTGGCCTGATTGGAACGACGACTTTTTTCTTTCCCAGATGCATCAACAGTAATAACATCAAAGGAAAAACTCTTCAATTGTAAAGGTTCGTCCTGGTCAGTTGATGCAGGTGGTTGAGCCTTTATCTGGTCAGGAAATAACAGTTTCATTCCAAGAAAACCTGTCGCGCCAAGAGCAGTCATCCCCCATCCCAAAGCACTCCGACGACTGAAGGTTGACGGCTGTGATTCTGTGGGATCTGAGGCTGGTTCAGAAAGAGAGTCACCTTGTTGTGAAGGGTGATTTCCACATCCTCATCCCGCAACCGCAAAATCTGTTGAAATCGTTTCAGTTGATCATAAGCCAAGGGTGTCAATCGCTGATCCGCTGTGAGTCCTTCCCTCAGCGCTTCCTGAAACTCAGCGAAATTCTCCCGATATTCCTGGTAAGGTTTCAAGACTTCCGCTTCGATCGCCGCTGTTTCCTCGATCGTCAACCCTAACTCAATGCGTCGTCGATTTAACATGCGGCGTCCGATCGCCGTGATGATGCCGGAGTCGTGCGATCGCTCCACCTCCTTGCGATACTCCAACTCTGGGTCATTGATCTTGGCCTGAGCCAACCGGATCTTGTAGCCTTCCTGAATGGCATAGATTTCGGGTTTCATATCAGGGAAAGCTTCCTGCACCCGCTCCTTGGCAAAATCGTGTAATTCCTCAATCAGAATCACCCCGTCGCCATTCAGATCCGCCGCTCCAGTCCGCAACCCTTCCACCAAATGGCGCGTGTAAACCGAAATCTTTGATCCTCTTTCTTCAAAGGAAGGTTGACTATCGGTCGAAGAGGTTAAGATGGCTCGTCCTTCCAAGCCCAGCCGTTGCGCCGTGGAGGAGGGCGTGGGGGCAATCAAGCCCTTCATCTTCGGTTCTGGGGCGACCCGAGGCACCCCTAACTGAGCTTCGAGCGTCGTCACAATCGGTTCGGATAAAAGCGCTTTCTTGGCAGGCAGTCCTTCAGCAAAGGCACCACTAAAGCAACAATCGAGAATAATCACCTGCCGCTTACATCGACTGCCGCGCATTTGATCCTGGATAAACCGGGCTTCAATGGCAGACGCTTTAGAAAATCTGCCCTGTTCTTCTCGGGTGTTGGTGCTGGTCAGATAGAGATTCTCGTTGTTATCCTTAACCCCATGCCCAGAGAAGTACAGCAAAATCAGGTCATCCGGTTGACAATCGAAGGAAAAGAGTTGTTCGATCGCATCGGCCATGTCCTGACGGTTGGGGTTGCGGAGAATCGTGACGCGATCGAACTGGGCAATTTGTGGGTCTTCTAAAACTTGCCGCATCGCTTCCAGATCTCCCATCACTGCTGGGAGATTGGGCACGGTTTGTTCTTCGTAGTCGCTGATCCCAATCAATAGGGCAAGTTTCGGCATCTTGCAATCAACCCATGTCCCAACGCATGAACCTGAACCCCCTTTTTATCAAGGCTGACCTCAACAGGATAATCACCCATACTTTACCAGAATTCTGCTGAAATCGGCGATCGCTGGGTTGACCCGCCCAGGGTTTTGACAGGAGGGGCGATCGCCATTCGGGTTTTAGCCGCTAGCAAAAAATGCGAGGAGCGGCTCCAATTGACTCAAGTCCTCATCTGCCTGCGTCAGAAAAAGAGACTTTAGTCCCGCAGTTGAGAATCATGCCTGATACAATACATTCGTATTACTGCAAAGGCATGAATCCTATTCACCATTCCCATGACTGATCACGACCATTTGTTCAAGGAATTGCTGAGCGAGTTCTTCCCCCAATTCATCGATCTGTTCTTCCCACAGGTTGCTCGCTATCTCGATCGCACCTCTATCGAATTTCAACCCCAAGAAATCTTCGCCGACATCGCCGAAGGGGATACCTATGATGCCGATATTGTCGTCAAAGCCAGGTTTCTCAATCAAGATTCCTATTTCATTATCCATGTCGAACATCAGGGTATTTTCCGTCCGATTTTTGATCGCAGAATGTTCAACTATTTTGCTCACCTCCATCGCACCCATCAATTACCCGTTTACCCCATTGTCCTCTTTTCCCATCGCAGTCCTCGCATGGAGGGCAATCCTGAAGCCTCTCCCCTGGAGAGCCGAACTTACACCGTCGAGTTCCCAGATTGGGAAGTGCTGCGCTTCAACTACCGCATAATTCGCCTGAATCATCTCAAATGGCAAGACTATGCTCAGCAAAGCAATCCAGTGGCCAGTGCGCTGATGTCCAAGATGAAGATACGGCGACAGGAACGCCCCCTGGTCAAGCTGGAGTGTCTCAAGATGATGGCAGGGCTGCGGTTAAATCCCGCTCAAATCGAGATGCTCTCAGGCTTTGTGGACACCTACTTGAAACTGGAAGGCAACGAGGAGTCGGTGTTCCAGACAGAACTTGATAAAATAGAAGCAAACCAAAAAGGAGCGGTTATGGAAGTGGTCACCAGTTGGATGGAAAAAGGGATCGAGCAGGGGATCGAGCAAGGGGCACAGCGAGAGCGATCGCTCATTCTCCGTCAACTCAACCGCCGAGTTGGAGAAATTCCAGCCCCGACCCTGGAGCAAATCCAAGCCCTATCGCTGGAACAACTGGAGTCTCTTGGAGAAGCCCTGCTGGATTTCACGTCGATCGCCGATCTCACCCAATGGCTCAACAACTCAGGGAAGGGGCGATCGCCATCCAATTCCTAGACTAAAACCTAACTCATGCGACTCAGATTCTGCCCATGACAAAGATTCTGCCCATGACAAAGAGGCTAACCCTATGACAGTTTCTTCAGAGGAGCAGTTCCACCCACGCCAACGACGCTACAGCAAAGAAGAAATTGCCCGACGTGGGCAAGACCTCTACGAATCTGGCATTCAGCAACAGGTCGAAGCCGGAAACGAAGGCAAAATTGTGGCGATTTGCTAACGCAACACTTCGTGAACGACATCGAAACCGGAGCCTTTGAGGTGGATAAAGATGTAGTACCTGCGACCAATCGACTGTTTGAGCAATATCCCAATGCTCAACCCTGGGTAATTCGCATTGGACATCGTGCCGTTGACCATTTTGGGGCACGGAGTCTGAAGAAAAGCCCATGATGCATTTCGGGTAGGCCAGTGCGGTTCTTCGGTTGCCCTACCAAACCCCCTGACCCTGTTTTATTTTCGGATAGCTTGCGCCATCACCGGAACAGGTCTGGACTCCCGCACATACACTGGAACAATTCCCATTGCCCCACTCTGAAACGAGGGAGTGCTCACGCCAGAACAGCCACCACCCGAAAACCGAAATTGGTATTCAAGTTGTCAGAGGAGTTGCCGTTGCGATTCGCCGAGCGGCAGTTCCCAGGATTGTTGTTCCAAGAACCCCCGCGCAGTTTAAACTGCCTGTCCCAACTGCACAGTACCAGAATGCCTCTAAAAACAACAGCAATGTAACAAAGTGTAAAATCGTCCAAAAAATTTTGAGCGCTCCGCGCTAAGAAGGCTAAAAAACAGAGGGCAAGAGGGCAAAAGAGTAAAGGGCTAAGGGAATCCTCACGCCAGAACAGCCACCACCCGAAAACCGAAATTGGTATACAAGTAGTCAGAGGAGAAGCCGTCGCGATTCGCCGAGCGGCAGTTCCCAGGAAAGCTGTTCCAAGAACCCCCGCGCAGTATCCTTCTACCCTGCTCTCCGCCCTCATTCCAGGCACTTCCATTGGTCGGCGCACCTTGATAATTGCTGTGATAAACATCCTCGCACCATTCCCAAACATTGCCATGCATATCGCACAATCCCAAGGCATTGGCAGGAAAACTTCCCACATCCGTGGTTTGTTGTCGGTATTCTCCTTCAGGTTCCGATTGATAGACTATGCTGGCATTGTAGTTCGCAAGTTTGCTGGTCAAGGTTTCTCCAAAATGGAATGGAGTGGTGGTTCCAGCACGACATGCATATTCCCATTCCGCTTCACTCGGTAAGCGATAATTGCGCCCTGTTTTCTCACTCAGCGTTCCGCAAAATGCTTGAGCATCATTCCAGGTCACCTTTTCAACCGGACGGTTTGCGCCTTTGAATCCGGAAGGATTTTTGTTGGCGATCGCCTCATACTGCCTTTGAGTTACCGCATACCGTCCCATCAAAAATGAAGGTACTGTGACCGTTCTCTGTGGCGATTCGTCATTGCCTCGTTCCTTCTCATTCTCCGGTGAACCCATCCGAAACGTTCCCCCCGGAATCACTACCATTTCCAGCGTCACGCCATTCCCCAGGTCTTCAACAAAAGCTTTTGCGGCTCCCTTTTTGCGAGGAGCTTCCTTCCCCTGAGCATTCACCGTAGCGATTTCAAAGTCAAAATCCTTGAGTGTCACGGATGAAAGCTGGATAGGCTGCGGTCGTTGAGTTCCCTTGAAATTGTCTATAAGTCGTTGAGTTTCAGTAGAATTGTCCAGCATCCATTTGACGAACCATGGTAATGCCAGTCCACCACCGCCATACCCGAGCCATTTGAGGATTTGTCTTCGCTTGCGATCGGACAGGCCGTCAATGAGTGGTTTAGCAGCGGTTGTTTGAGGAGTGGAGCGAAGTTGAACGGAGGTGGGTTGAGATGCAGGAGTCACCACAGGTGCAGGCGTGGGGCGGGGTGGGACAGGGGTGGGCGTGGGAACCGATCGCAAAGTTTGAATCGGAGGAGTAACTTCAACCGATCGCCCCCCCTCCCGGACCTGTTTAGCCTGCCAATCTCTCACCAAAGGCGTAACGATCGCCCCCACATCCCCATCCCGTAACCCCAAAACCAACTGCAATTCCTTTAAAACATTCTGCGTGGTAGCATCAAACGGATAACCTTCATCCTCTAGTGTATCAATCACCGTTTGCCGATATCGTTGCAACTTGCGTTGATATTCCCGTATTGGTTGCAAGACTTCATCCGTAATCGCTTCCGTCACCTCTACCGTCAACCCCAATCTCTGTCGCTGTTCATCCAACAAATTCCGCGCCGCCACCGAAAAGCGATCGCGCTCCCCATTAAACGCGCCCTGTTTCACCCATCGCTCCACCTCCTTGCGAAACTTCAGCACCGGATCATCCTTCGGCGACTTCGCCAGATAAATCCGATGCCCTTGCTCTACAGGGTAAAACTGCGGCGTCATCGCAGGCGAAACACT
This sequence comes from Oculatellaceae cyanobacterium Prado106, assembly GCA_025454315.1. Classification (GTDB taxonomy): domain Bacteria; phylum Cyanobacteriota; class Cyanobacteriia; order Elainellales; family Elainellaceae; genus Prado106. The sequence continues at coordinate 1,661 of JALOOP010000413.1, read as the reverse complement.
TTGCACCTTTTCCAGGACATATTGATGCAACTCATCGGCTGAAATGAATCCATCTTCATCGCGATCGGCAGTCCCCTTCTCAATCCCTTCCACAAAAAACTGGGTATAAACCGATAGCGGAAAGTCATCCTGCTGAAAGGAATATTGCGTAGAAGTGGAGGCGGTGAAGATCGCTCGGCCTCTGCCGCCCAGTTGCGATCGCACATCCACTCCCCCATCATCCTTAATCGTCAACCCCTTAGCAAATGCTCCACTAAAGCAACAATCGAGGACGAGGACTTGGGACTGCGATCGACTCTCCGTCATATTGTCATGGAGGGTGGTAGCTGCGATCGCCGTATGCTTCACCAAACTTCCCTGATTTTTCTGGGTTTCCGGCAAGGAAAAATAAAGCTTGCCCGTCTCATCCTTGATGCCATGCCCCGAGAAGTAAAACAGCAGCAAATCATCCTTTTGCTTCCCCGCAAACAAGGTATAAATGGCATCCTCCACCTGCCCCTTGGTTGGATTCGTCAGCCGGACAACCTGCTCCGCCGGAAAGCCCCCCATCTCAGGATGCTGCAAAATGCGCTGCATCGCCTCCCCATCCCGTTCCGCACTGGGCAACGGCCTCAGCCCCTCCGCCTGATACTGGCTCACCCCAATCAACAGCGCATACTTACCCATGCCTACTCCAACCGCCCCAACGAAGCTTCCGCCATCTGGATAATTTGCTCTAATTCTGCCAGATCTTTCGCTTCTGCGCTATATTCCTGGCCACTCGCAGCCTTAACCGTCAACTTCACACCCTTGCCATTCCCCACGATCGCATTCCCCACCCCCAGCAACCCCTTCAGGATATTAGAATTCTCGATCGTGAACTTCAGCGCACCCAGCACAAATCCGCCCATCGACTTGGTATTGGGCGGAGCCTCTGCCAGAGCCACCAACCCCAGATCTTCCACCCCTTCAATTTCTCGAAGCTGGGGCAACAGCGCTTCTGCGTCGGCCTGGAGTTCTTCTGCGGATAGGTCGAGGGACTGGAGGGTGAGGGTGATGAGGGGGCGTTTACGAAGTGTCTCCCTAGGAGAATCGTTCATAGGTCAGGTTCCACAGAAAAACTGTGAGTATTCTAGGACTTTTCTCTACCTCCTGACTATACCATTGACCCATCTTGGGGTTTGAGAATGAGGGGCGATCGCAATCTGATTTTTAGCCTAGAATCTGATCAATGCTAGCTGGGTTTTTGACATGACCTCCTCCCCTCCCTCCAACGCCTCACCGCTCGATCGCTACCCCAACTGGAAACTAGAAGATGCCAAATCTCAGCTAGGTGAAGTCGTGCGGCTAGCCCAAGAACAAACCCCTCAACGCATCACCGTCAGGGGAGAAGATGCCGTTGTCATGATTTCTGCTCAAGAATTCACGAAGTTACTGCCGTTTCTAGAACAGCCCAGCCTCCATGCCCTGCTGTCCCAATCCCCGCTTAGCCAACTCGATTTTGAGCAACCCAGTATTCGCGCCGATGTTCGAGATGTTGAGCTATGAAAGGTTGGCTCCTAGACACGATGCCTGTCTAGGTATTAAATCCAGATGAGAGAAAAATTCAGGTCAGTTTGGGCTTTTCAAGGCGGGTAACCAGGAGACTTTTTTCGATGAAACCGTTACAGTAGAGAGGTTTC
>JALOOP010000412.1 GCA_025454315.1 Oculatellaceae cyanobacterium Prado106 | reverse complement strand
AGAATACTCTGTCTATCTTCGTAAAACCCTAGCTGTGATCCCTATGGCAACCGCAAAAGAACAGCAGCATCCGCAGTGGGCGAGCGATCGCCAAATTGCCACCTCCCTCCTCAACAACGAACCCACCGACTATAATCTGGTGGAACTTGCCCGCCTTCGTATCCGCTACCACGGCTTCCCCGGTGCCCGCGACATCCAAACCGACCTCGACAAAGTGCTTACCCAATGGCAAATGACCGAAGCCGACCTGTTTGAGAAAACTCGGGAGATCCATAAAATTGCTCAAGTCTACAAAGGTCGAGGTGGCCAACGCGAGGACTGGAGCTAAGTAGCGCTTGGGAATTAGGAAAAAAATAAGCTGAAGTTAAACCGCAGAGACGCAGAGGCGCAGAGAAGTTGGTTTCCTTGCTTTGTATCTTGGTGGAAAAACTTTCCAGTGGATTTAGTTTCAAGCCTTCGCTAAATCACCCTTCGACTCCAAGTCCCTATGTTTGGTACTCTCTCCCTCTACCCTCTCCAACCTGTCAATGAGGCCAGCGTTATCCTTCGGCTGTGCCTTGCCATGCTGGTGGGAGCGATTATTGGCTGGGAGCGGCAGCTTGACCGCAAACCTGCTGGTCTACGAACTCACATGCTGGTGAGCCTTGGGGCAGCAATGTTTGTGTTGACGAGTATTCAGATTGGCACGCCTCCCGATATTGCCGATCCTGTGAGTCGGGTGCTGCAAGGGATTACCACCGGGATTGGTTTTCTAGGTGCAGGAGAAATTATTGAAAAAATGCCGCGATCGGCATCCAGTGACAGTCAGACCCAGGCGATTCAGATTCAAGGGCTAACTTCAGCGGCTGCGATTTGGGTTTCGGCATCGTTGGGGGTGGCGATCGGCTGTGGGTTGTGGTTGATGGGGGTGTTTGGGGCGATCGCCACCTTTGTTATTCTGCGGGTCTTGAAATGGCTGGAGGAGGCGATCGATCGTCGCCAACGCTAATTCAGGACATGAACCGCAGAGACGCAGAGGCAAGAATTCACTTCTATATCCCGAATATTTGTTGTTTAGATTTTAAGCTTTAAGGAAGATATCATAGAGCGACAGTATGATTTCTACGACGATCAGGATGACTACGTACCACTCCACGCGCAGGGCTGTGTTGTGTTGTAGGAGATCGAGTGCGGTTTCTGCTGTTCCGGTGATGAGGTCGAGCTTTCGTTCCAGGGCGAGTTGGCGTTCGCGGATTTCGTATTCGTTTTCTAGGCGGAGGTAGATGCGTTCCAGGTCGGGGGCATCCCAGAGAAGATCGGGTTTGTCAATGATTTCGACCCGGCCTACGATTTTGTTTTGGATGGAGAGGGCGCGACCTAGCTGGCGGAGAAGTTCTTTACCCCAGCGATCGTCCTTGGTGGTACGCTGTAGGCCATCGGCAAAGGGTTCAATCTGATCAAAGATTTTGGCCGTTCCCATCTCATAGTGAGCGAGTACTACACTTTTGGCCAGGACATCGGCAACCATTTGCAGTTGTTCAATGCCGAATTCTCGTAGCCAGATGACTCCGTTTTCTACCTTACCAGCCGATGACTGATCCAACTGGAGTAGAGCTTCTTCGGTTTCTGGGGCAGAAAAGGCTTCGACCACCAGCGGCTTGAGGTGGGATAGAAAAGAAACCTCCTCCACGGCGCTGAGGCCAAACAGAACGGCTGCCCCATAGCGAAACAGCACCGCGCAGCCCTGTTCTCCGGCACTGACCACCAGGGGCAAAGCGGCCAGGTAATCGGTTTTTTCTAAAGCCTTAAGGTCTAAGCGACCTCCGAGGAAGATGGCGCGAACCTTTACGTTTTCTCGATCCGGGAATAGTATTTTTTGCATAACTTCAATGATGGGATGGAAAGGGGTGGCAAACGGTGTCATAGGCTGCGATCGCCCATCCGTTTCCATTAGGCTGGATCAAAAATAGGGAGTTGAACGCTAGCCATTATTTTTGCAGAGTAGCAAAAGTATGGCATACGAACTATTGCAAAAAACAATGGCTGATTCTGTCTATTTTGTGCGATCGCCCCTCTACTCTCCAACCGCAAGCCCTATATTGATTTTGATATTTGTTCTAGAGGTATTGTAATGATGGTACAAGATCCGGCATGGCGTGCGCCGATCGCCATTAGTTTAGGGGCGATCGGGGGTGCCTTGAGCCGCTATTATCTCACCACCTGGTTTACGGCTCAGTTTGGCGTTCTGTTTCCCTACGGCACCTTCTTTATTAATCTTACGGGCTGCTTAGCAATGGGATTTTTCATTCCCTTTGCGCTGCATCCGCTGCATCCGCTGCCCCCTGAAGTTCGGCTTTTGGTCGCGACTGGTTTTCTGGGCGCTTATACCACTTTTTCGACCTATGGATTGGATAGCCTGAACCTAGTGAACAGTCAAAATTATCGCTTTGCGCTGGTTTATTGGTTGGGCAGTGCGCTGCTGGGGGTGTTTTGTGTGCAGGTTGGCACGATGGGAGCTAAGTTTTTTCTTCGTTGATTTTTTTAGGTTAGTTTTCTGGATTAGTTTTCTGAATTAGTTTTCCAGAGTAAATCATGCCGATTAAGTCAAAGGGGTCGAACCAGCCAGCCAGTCATCGGTAGAAACCTCCGCAGAAACTGATGATCCGGGATTTGGCACGGCCTTTAAAATTTTTTTGAGTTTTTGGAAAGGGTGTGCCTTGGGGTTGGGCTTTGTGATTTTTGGGGAGGGGGCGGAGGTTTTGGAAGTTAAACCGCAGAGACGCAGAGGGGAAAGACTCTTTTGTTGTGCTTTTGAGGGGAGAATTAAGGGGTTGAAGGGGTGATTCTAAGTGTCTGAAATCCGCTCTAGGTATTGGCGCTCCATTAGAAAAACGCCTCGCTCGAATTTGACACTCCAGAATCCGCCGGGGCGACGATCCATGACAATGCCTTCCTCGCCTAGTTGGATGACATGGGGCGGACGCAGCATGGGCATCGGGTCAGCCGTTTTGACATAGGTGGGGAGAGCGATCGCCCGGACGCGATCGCCCACCGACAGCAGCATATTATCAGGGGAATCTGAGGGAGAATCAGACATGGTTCAACGCGGAGGATAAAGGGCTGAGTCCGTTAGGGAACATTCCAGATTCTTTGATGATACTGCTCTGGTTGAGCATAGGGATCGCCACCGCCGTGATGATGGGAATGACCATGAGATTGAGCAGGGCTGTAGCTATGCCCATGGGATGATTCGTGATGGGTTTGAGCAGGAGTCGATGCAGGGGGATGGGAATGATCATGAGCATGATCGTGGGGATGGGGATGGGAATGCTCAGAGGAATGATGTCCGTTGTTAGAATCTACGGCTTGTTCCTGGGCAGGATGATGGTCGTGGGAATGCGTAGATTGTAGATGAGGATGCACATGGTCATGGGCATGGTGACCGCTAGAACCAACGACGGCTAAACGGAACTTGCACATTTCGCAGTTCATTTGCACCTGACCCAGTTGGGTTTCGATCTCGCGTTCTCGAAGGATTTGGAAGAGTTCCGGGTGCAGTCCGATTTCTGGGAGGTTGATCAATTCGATGTTGGGAAATTGCGATCGCTGCTCCTCGGTAATGTTGTAGATCTTCTTGACCAATGCTCCGGTAAAGAGGAAGTAGGGCAGCACAATAATTCGCTTGGGTTGATAGAGTCGGGCGCGGCGGAAGCCTTCTTCCATGCGGGGATGGGTGATGCCAATGAAGCAAGTTTCGACCGTTTGATAGCCACTGCCTTCCCAGAGCAACCGCGCCATTTTGTAGACATCGCTGTTGGCATCTGGATCGCTGGAACCTCGTCCGACAAAGAGGAGAACGGTGTCTTCTCTAGCGATCGCCCCTGGATTCCATTCCGGCTGGTCGAGTTGACTGAGACGCGATCGCCACAACTCTAGCAGTCCCGGCGTAATGCCAAAGTGTCGCCCATAGTGGAACTTCACCTGGGGATGACGCTGCCTTGCCCGGTCTAGCTCATTGGTCACATCAAACTTGTTGTGTCGAGCCGCAAACAGGAGAATGGGCAGCACCGACAGATCCGTGTAACCCTCGGCCACACAGCGATCGACCCCTTCTTGAATTGTGGGTTCCGTCAGTTCCAAAAAGCAAGGCACTACCGGACGCGACTGATCCATCGCCTGATAGGCATTGGCAAAATCGATCAGGCTTTGTCGCCCGATCGCATCTCGGGTGCCGTGTCCCACCAGTAGCACAGGCCGCTGCATAGGTAATTGGGGCAGCGCAATAGACTCCTCATTGAGGCAATCGACCTGCACCGCATCGGTTTGGGGGAAATGAAAATACTGATTTGCAGGCTGATTTGAAGGCTGATCTGAAGACTGATTTGCAGGTTGATTTGAAGACAGATTATCGGAAGAAACGACCATGATTCAAAGAACTCCTTTCCTGTGCATCGCAGGAAATTGCATGAAGGAGCAGCGACCCGGCATTCTGGCTCATCCTGGGCTTTCTCACTAGCCCAAGATTTACAGTTGCGGCACAGCACCGGACTCTCACCGGACTTTCCCGCGATCGCCACAATTCACTAGTTTGCTTCGTTATCTTATCCCATTACCGGGTCACACCGAATTTCAACCAAGAATCCATCCGGGTCATAGAAGTACACACCTCGCCCCGTCGGACGGCTGACCGGGCCATGGGCAATGGTGAGTTGATTCTGTCGCAGCACGTCCACCGCCTGGTCAAACAGCAGCGGGTCAATGTCAAAAGCCAGATGTCCGGCACGGGTGAACTCGCGATCGGGGTCAGGGTCAGGCGGCGCTAGGTTGGGCTTCCAGAACAAATCCAGAATCGTCCCATCAGGGGTAACAAAATTAGCCACTTCCCCCGCTTCAAATAATTGCTTCAACGTCAACGGCACCTCATCGCCCGTCAACTCCCGCAGCCCTAGAATCTTGCCGTAGAAATGGCGGGACGCATCCATATCCTTGACATGCAGCGCAATGTGATGAACGCGCCGCAGCATCCCGGAGGGAAGCACGGAAGGCGACTGGGTCAAATTCTCAGAAAGGTTCTGGGGACTGGAAACCATAGCAAAACTCTGGAGAATAAGGTTTCTCAGATTGTAGCCTTTAGCACGCCATCCGTGGATTGTTGGGTTAAGCGGGGTATCATTCCACTCCATCCTGCTAGCCAATCTGCAATCAAGACTCCTCAAAAAGAGCAGGAAAATCCCGACGACCGCTCACGACCCGCAAAATCTCGATGCCATCCTCCAGAATCCGATAAAAAATGACGTAACCTTCTAGGGATAACCCTCGTAAGTCAGAGCGAATTCTTGCATAGCTTCTGCCGCTGTAGGGGAACGCAACCAGTTGTTGACATTTGCGATTGAAAGCCTGAAAGAACCGTTCACCAGCCTCTAGATTATTTTCGGCAAAGTAGTCAGCAATGTCATTGAGATCTTGACTTGCAAGAACGTTGATAACGTAGCGACTCATACGGATGCTTAATTGGTTTGACGAAATCGCTCCAAGATCTGATTCACAAATGTTTCACCGTCAATAGGAGAAGTATGAGTGGAAACTTCAAGAGCCGCATCAATTTTGGCTCGGACATCGTTAACCCATTCGGCATCAGAGCGATCGTACTCATCAAGTAGGCGCAAAGCCATTTCCAGCACCTCTTCAGCCGAGCGATATTTCCCAGCTTGGAGCTTGCTCTGAATAAAGCGCTCTTGGTCAAGGGTAAGACTAATGTCCATAGAAAATTCTAGTTTCAATAATGCGCCTATTTTATAGCAGATCCTACCGGAGTGAGGTACCCCACCCCTCCTAAAAAGGACGAAACTAACACCTCTAATGTCCTAGCCGCTTCGCCAGTAAGCAATCCTCAAAGCTGAATGCTTCTGGAGCAACGAAACTGGCGATCGCCATCTCCACCACTGCTTCCATCGAACAATCCATTTCAACGGCCTTTTCACTCAATGCTTGTTTGACATAATCAGTCACATACTCCAGAAATTGGCGAACGACTTCTGAAGGTAAAGGTTGGTGGGCGATCGCACGACTCATAATTCTCCTAAAACTTTCCCGTTATCCATCATTCAAAACCACCTCGGACTGAAAATCGCCGTACCTCATTGGCCGCCTCCTTGCGAAGATTCATCATCTCCAAACCAGCCAACTCATTCCAAACCACATTAATCGGCATCAGCACCCGCTGCTTCACCTGAATCGTGGGATAGGCGAGGCTCTCCGGATAATCTTGACGAATCACCCACTGACCTTTAACTCTACGACGAATGACCTCGCCCACATAGGTTACCAGGGAATCGTAGAGTTCAGCTTGCACCTGGTCTAGGCCATACGCTTCAGCCTTTTCAGAAACCAGATCCAGGCTTTTGTAGGAATAATCTAACTGATTTTCTGGGATCTCCAAACCTTGGGCAAGTTCCTCAATTAATTCATCAATATGGTCAACCAGTTGCCCTTTCCAGCAGCAATTCTCATTATGACTTTTGCCTATTCAGGGGGGTGAGAACAGGGTAAGGTAAGAGAGTCAAAAGCTCATCCCGTGGAAGACGTTGACCCCTAC
>JALOOP010000048.1 GCA_025454315.1 Oculatellaceae cyanobacterium Prado106 | reverse complement strand
CCTTTCCCCCTCCCCCTTTCCACTCCCTCCACACCCCTGCGGCGAACACGCAAAGACCCCAACGAATTTTTAAAGGAAGTGTTATAAACCGCCCAGATTTGTCAAGACTATTTAGGAAGCCCGTTGCTTTAGATGAATTTGGGGAAATTGCTTCAGCCAGATGAACTTTGAAGGGCAGAAACTCGCTTCATGCGCCACTCTCCTGCAAAATTCGTGCTTTTTTCTTAAACCGTGTTTCTACTTTATCCCTCGGCATACACGGGCTTTTTATGTCTGGATTTGCTGAAGAAGGACTTGATATATGGATACCGCCATCCCAGAAGTTAATCGTATTGGTCGTCAGCTTATGAGCCTAGAGAAACCCAAAAAACCAAAAATGCTGGTTGTCGATGATGAACCCGATAACCTTGACTTGCTTTACCGTACCTTTCGACGGGATTTTAATGTCCTGCGGGCGGACAGTGGGATTTCAGCGCTCGAAATACTGGCGACTGAGGGTGAAGTTGCGGTCATTATTTCTGACCAGCGGATGCCCGAAATGAAGGGGACTGAGTTCTTAAGTAAGACGGTGCCTCAGTTCCCCGATACGATGCGGATTATTTTGACCGGGTTTACCGATGTGGAAGACCTGGTAGATGCCATTAACTCAGGGCAGGTGTATAAGTACATCACCAAGCCCTGGGACCCGAACGAACTCAAGGCGGTTGTGCAACGGGCGGCTGAAACCTATGAGTTGTTGAAACAGCGCACCGAAGAACTGCGCCGCGCCCAAGCTCATACGGCATTGCTGAACAGCATTGTGCAAATTGCGCGTCAAGCATCCGGAGTAGAATCCTGTTTGCAACCGATCGCCGCTGCCTTTGGCGAAAATTTCTCGACCGATGGCTGTATCCTGCAACTGGTGGAGGGCAAATCCTTGGCCGCCCAGGGCAGCTACAGTCTGGAAGGTGAGATCCAGAATTGGCTGGATCAAGATCCTTTGACAGAGGAAGCGATCGCCAGCAAAAAAATGCAAGCCTCTATGAATATCCCCGGTGACGCGGATCTAGCCAATAATCCCCAATACGCGAGTTCTGGAGTGCAGGCGCATCTGCTGATTCCAGCCACCTTCCGAGACGATGTGTTGGCGGTGCTTTCGCTACAGTGGAAGCAACCCCGTCCCATGTCGGAAGAGGAACTGGCGATGATTCACCAGTCGGCTCAGCAGGTGGGAATGGCGCTGACCTGTGCCCGCTATCGGCAAGCAGTCGCAGTTTAAGGCAAATCGTTGAAGGCAAATCAATGAAGTTCCATAGGAAGTTCTAGAAAGCGACAAGGGGCTACAGCGTCAATGCTGTAGCCCCTTGTCGTTGACATCTACTGTTGATATCTATCTTTGATATCTATGAGGTTAGGAATTGCGGATTGAATAGAACGAAAACACTTGGGGAGGGGTGCGAAGACGCATCACCCTCCCCAAAAAATTACGCCTTGTTGATATGCCTAACCTATTCGTCGAAAACATCTGGGTGATGAATTTCGAGATTGAGGACGTAATGGCCTAGCTGCAAGTTTTGAGTCCATAGCTCATATTCGACCCGGAGATGGTGGGGCAGGGTTTGGCCTTCTAGCTTGAGGTGGCGGGTGAAGTTGCGGAGGCGGATTTGGTTGCGGGAGAGGTCTGGGGTTTGTAGCCAGTAGCGGCTGACCCCGTAGACGCCCTGTTCCCAGTAGTGACGGTAGCTGAATTGGCCGTTGCCCTGCATCGTCATGATGACGCGGTAGGGGGAGAGTTCTAGCCACAGCAGGCGAGGCGTGGGTTGAGGTTGGGCGCTGGGTCGGACGGCTTCGGGCAGACGGATGGCCCAATCTTCTAGGCTGTCGGTTGGGGTGGGTTGAACCGGGTCTGTGATGACAGGCTCGGTGAGCAGAACATGGAAGGTATCTTGGTCTTTTTGGTAAAGTGTGGCGTCCGTTTCGACCATAGACCATACGGGCAGGTCAAAAGAGAGGAGTGACAAACTTACGGGAATCCGGTGTTGGGTCAGCATTTGCAGCGTCCTGGAGGCGATAAACACGATAGGATTACTAACGCCCCTTCACGTCAGTCTATCCTAATGGTTACTACTACTGTCTTCCTCAATCGCACCGAAAAACAGGATGTGCTAACGGTAACACCCCCCACGACCGGACTTGCGTTGCGGGGTCAAATCCAGGTTCCAGGCGATAAATCGATTTCCCATCGATCGCTGATGCTGGGGGCGATCGCACAGGGCACCACGCAAATTCAAGGGCTGCTGCTGGGAGAAGACCCCCGGAGTACTGCGGCTTGTTTTCGGGCGATGGGCGCGAAGATTTCTGACCTGAACACGGAATTGGTCACGGTGGAAGGCATTGGCTTGGGACAACTCCAGGAGCCGATCGATATCCTGGACGCAGGCAATTCGGGTACTACCATTCGCCTAATGATGGGGCTGTTGGCCTCCCATCCCGGCAGATATTTTACGGTGACGGGGGATGCTTCGCTGCGATCGCGCCCCATGTCCCGAGTCATTAAACCGCTGCAACAAATGGGTGCCCAGATCTGGCACAGACAGGGCGGGTTTGCGCCTCTGGCGGTTCAAGGACAATCGCTCAAGCCCATTCACTATCAGTCGCCGATCGCCTCTGCCCAGGTCAAATCCTGCATTCTCCTAGCGGGTCTGATGACTGAAGGGGAAACAACCGTGACCGAGCCTGCCCTTTCTCGGGATCACAGCGAACGGATGCTGAGAGCCTTCGGTGCCCATCTGACGGTTGACCCAGAAACTTGCAGTGTGACGGTCACGGGTGGCGCACCGTTACAGGGCCAGTCCGTGATTGTGCCTGGAGATATTAGCTCTGCGGCTTTCTGGTTGGTGGCTGGGGCTATAGTCCCTGGATCTGATCTGACGATTCAAAATGTAGGCGTTAACCCTACCCGCACAGGTATTTTAGAAGCCCTCGCGGCGATGGAAGCGGACATTACCTTGGAAAACCCCCGCGAAGTAGCCGGAGAACCGGTTGCGGATCTGCGGGTTCGTTCCAGTTCTCTGAAAGCCTGCACGATCGCCGGAGATCTAATCCCCCGCTTGATTGACGAAATTCCCATCCTGGCGGTGGCCGCAGCGATGGCAAAGGGTACCACAGTGATTCGCGATGCCGCTGAACTGCGGGTGAAGGAGAGCGATCGCCTCGCCGTCATGGCTGCCCAACTGACCCGCATGGGAGCCACCCTCACCGAACTCCCCGACGGCCTGGAAATCACCGGAGGTTCCCCCCTGGTCGGCGCAGAGGTAGACAGCTTCACCGATCATCGGATTGCCATGAGTTTGGCGATCGCCGCCCTCGTCGCCCGAGGCAACACCACCATCCAACGCGCCGAAGCTGCTGCAATCTCTTATCCGGATTTTGTGGGGACGTTGCAAACGGTGATGGGTTAGGGGAAAGGGGAAAGGCGAAAGGCGAAAGGGAGAACGATGAGGGAGTCTTAGAATTTCTAGGAAGAGATCAACAGAGATCAACTAAGATGAGCCGTAGAATTTCTGAAAGGTCGATAGAATCAACCTGGATGAACCACGGTGGACTTCAGATCAATATCAATAAAGTCTAAGAAGAAGTCTCAGAAAAGACACTCTAAGAAGACCCCAAATTCCATCCCTCATTTCCATCCATCCCCCCTTTCCCCCTTCCCCTTTTCCCTTTCCCCTTCCTCCCCCATGCCAACCCCCAAAGGCGCGATCGCCGCAGGTCACCCCATCACTGTTGCTGCTGGAGTCCAGATTTTTGAGGCTGGGGGGAATGCGTTTGATGCGGCGGTGGGGGCGGTCATGGCTTCGTTTGTGGCAGAACCGATGTTGACTTCGGTGGCGGGTGGGGGATTTTTGCTGGCGCATACGGCGGATCAGCAGGATGTTTTGTTTGATTTTTTTACCCAAACACCGCGCCACAAGCGAAATTCAAAGGAGATTGATTTCTATCCGGTGTCGGTTCAGTTTGGCAGTGGGGTGACCCAGGAGTTTCACATTGGATTGGGATCGATGGCGGTGCCGGGAACGATCCAGGGACTATTGCAGGTGCATCAGCGGTTGGGGCGCTTGCCGCTGTCGGTGGTGGCAGAACCGGCGATCGCCGCTGCCCAGAGCGGAGTTGAGGTCAACGAATTCCAAGCTTACTGTTTTCACATCTTGAGTCCCATTATTCTGGCCTCGGATGCTGCCCGACAGATTTATGTGACAGACGGTAAATTGCCGCAGGTGGGCGATCGCCTCAAAATGCCCGAGCTAGCAGACTCGCTGCGTTATCTGGTAGCAGAAGGGGCACGGGGATTCTACGAAGGAGAGATTGCTCAGCGGCTGGTGCGCGATTGCCAGGAGCAGGGGGGATATCTGACGCTGGAGGATTTGGCGCAGTATCAGGTGATAGAACGACAGCCTTTGATGACCTGCTATCGCGGCAATACCTTCTTGACCAATCCGCCGCCTAGCTCGGGTGGAACCCTGATTGCGTTTGCGCTGGGGCTGTTGTCTGGCCTGGATTTGTCGGCGATCGCCCCCCATTCAACCGCCTATGTCCAAGTCCTGGCAGAGGTAATGCGGCTAACCAATCAGGCTAGACAGGAGGGGTACGATGGACGACTGTATGAGGGTGCGATCGCCCAAGAATTCCTCGCGCCTGATCATCTAGCCAAATATCTAGCCAATCTTTCGAGGTTTAATCCCCGGCTGAGTCCTGCGGTCAATAAATGGGGCAGTACGACCCATGTCAGTGCGATCGACCGGGAAGGCAACGCGGCCAGCGTCACGACCTCCAATGGCGAAGGGTCTTCCTATGTGATTCCGGGCACGGGCATCATGGTCAACAACATGCTGGGTGAAGCCGATTTGCATCCCCAAGGGTTTCACCAATGGCAGCCGAATGTGCGGATTTCTTCGATGATGTCGACGACGATGGTGCTGAAAAACCAGCGGCCTGAGTTGGTGCTGGGGTCAGGTGGCTCGAATCGGATTCGGACAGCGATTTTGCAGGTGATTTCACAGGTGTTGGACTTTGGCCAGTCAATTGAGGCGGCGGTCAGCAGTCCGCGACTCCATTGGGAAGGCGGCGTTCTCAACCTGGAACCGGGCTTTGATCCGTTGCCGCTTCAGACCCAAGAATTTCCGTTTAATGGAACCGTTGAACAATGGCCACAGCAGAATATGTTCTTTGGTGGCGTTCATGCGGTGACTTGTGATGAGACGGGGGATTTGGCGGGGGCGGGCGATCGCCGTCGAGGTGGGGCATTTGCCAGGGTGTAGAAGCAACCGGTTCAGATTCCCCACTCCCCACTCCCCACTCCCCACTCCCCACTCCCCACTCCCCACTCCCCACTCCCCACTCCCTAATTTGCATATTCCAAAAAGGTCTGCACTTTACCGTCAGAACCCAGCACCAGGCGAATTTGAGGGGTTGTGCCGTCGCTGGTCGGAGAGACAAACGGTTCACCCATCAGGGGCATATTGGTGCGATCGAGGAAATTGGCCGAGGATTCGCCCAGCGGGACAATCCGTTGCAATGAGCCATCGGCATTGAGCAATAGCCGATATTCCAGGGTTTCGGTCAGTTCCGCAGGCGGTGACCAGCGCTGTTGAAAATAATCTTTCACCTCAGCCACCTGGGAGAGGCTACCCGAAGTCGAGTTCTCTGCGGCTGCACTGGGACTGGCTGCCATTGGGGCACTTCGAGCAGCACTGCTGGAGGCCATTCCAGCGGCACTATCTGCCGAGAGTCCGGCGGCTCCCAGTTCTTGTTCCAAGGTGGAGGCACTGGCAGGGGAATTAGAGGAAGCGATCGCCCCAGGTTCAGTAATCCCCTCCAGACGCGGCGGTGCCGATGCGGTCACGCTAGGCGCTGCTGCCGGAGCCGGAATGCTGGGCATCTCGGTTTCTGCCGGAATCTCGATCGTGGTTTTTGGCTCCGGCTGGACGCTGTCCGGAATCGTCGGCTGGGGCGGCAGCACAGGCGCAGTCACCGCAGGCGGCTCTGTCACCCCAACGGGAGGTGCTGCGGGAGGCGTTAGCGGTGTTAACACCAGCGGCGGCGGCGTTGCTCCCGGTGACGTGGGAATCGGCAGGCTAGGCGGCATGGGTCTACGCGCCGAATTGATATCAATCTCTCGGGTAGTTGGGGCTGTGGCGGTTTGCAAGTTGGGGCTAGAAACATCCATGACAAACCGAGCCACCGGAACCGACACGCCCACCACCAGCACCGCAGCCGCTGCCGCCTGCATCCACCCTACAGGAGCCTTAGACCACCGGGCACGTCCCAAACTGGGCAGGGTCATCACTTCGGCGTAGTAATCATCCAAGGCATTCGCCAGATCAAACAGTTGCAAAGCACTCAACTGAATCACAGACCCGGATTCTTCGGTCGCCAATGTGCCCAAAGCCAGTTCATGGGAAAGGAACCCTCTAGGCTGAAGCGATACCCCAGAAGGATGAGCCGTCAGGAGATGAGGCGCTTGATCCAGAGTCGAAACCGAAGACTGACTCTGATGATCCATAGACTGATCCATGGCCTGATCCATGGCCTGATCCACGGCCTGATCCATGACAGGGTCAACCGGATGGTCAACCGTAGCTGAGCCTAATGAAAGAGACTGGGGTGCAGGCTCAATCAAAATATTTTGGATATAGGTAGAAACCACTTCCCAGAGGGCTTCTAGCTGATTGCGATCGCCCCGAATCGTCACCTGCTGATCCGGCGGCAGCTTCGGGTCATCAAAACTCAACTGAAACCGCAAATTCTTGAGTACAGCACGGTCGGTCCAACGCGACAACGCAGAACCGATCGCTGCAATCTCTAGGGTGCAGGTCGGGGGAGTGTATCGGCGGAGAACGGAGGTGGACATTTTGGGGAGTGGGGAGTAGGGAGTGGGGAAGAGGGCGAAAGGGGAAAGGGGAAGGGGGAAAGGGAGGTCTTGGATTGAATCTTTGAAAGACTGAGATCTTTTTTTGAAAGACTGAGGTCTTTGATGAAAGAGATGAAAGACTGGAATCTTTGGAAGAAGTCGAATGAGAACAGGTCGAAGAAAGTCTTACCGTTTTCCTTCTGTAATTTATTCCATAAATCAGTCCAAGTTTCCCCTTTCCCCCTTCCCCTTTTCCCTTTCCCCTTTCAACCTCCTGCTGCTCGCGTAGAGCGCTCCAACAAAGCCAACCAGAGGCGCTTTGAGCCGTTGGTGGCGCTGTAGAAGAGGAGGTCGATGAGGAGTTTGAGGGCGAGGTGGGTGAGTTGGCTGGGGGGGGTATCGTCGCCGTTTTCCATGCGCTCCTGGTAGGCGTTGCTGAAGTTGTCCAGGTAGTTGCCGAGGAGAGCGGCATGGTGAGGTTCGCGGTTTTGTTCGGTGAGTTGCTCTAATAGGGCGACGGCACGACGGATCAGTTCCTGGTGGTTTTTGGCGAGGTGGCAGATGATTAGCACGAGCGATCGCGCCTCATCCACATCGAGCCGTTTGCGCCCCTGACCTTTCCGCAGGGGGCTGGACTGCCGGAGCCGCCAGAGAGAGACGCGATCGCTGACCATATCAGCCAGGTCAAGCTGGTTAGCCGCCTGGAGCATGTCTTCGGAGCTAATCTCGGCTAGGGCTTCTAGGGCAAGCAGCACCAGGTCAAGCTGAGCTTTGATGTTATCAAGCTGCTGGGGGTCAGGTTGCGCCTGAATCGGCAAATTCTGCCAATCGGGCTTGGCAGGAGGGGGCGGCGTGGAGGACTGGACGGTGGTGGACATAGTTCCAGGATAGATGTTTCCAGGATAGACAGGGGGACGGGGGAGGTGGGGGGAGTTACAGGTATTGAAACGGGGGAGAGTGGGGAGTGGGGAGTGGGGAGTGGGGAGTGGGGAGTGGGGAGTGGGGAGTGGGGAGTGGGGGGTAGGGAGTGGGGAGTAGGGAGTGGGGAAGTAAATTGGTTTGTCTGGGGTGATTTAGGGGAGATATTTTGAGGGGACGAGGTGCGACTTCAGGGATGGGCTAGTTACCTTTATACAAGATTTTTTAGGGTGGGAATGGATTGAGTGGAAATTCTAGAAGGTGGGGAATTTATTACAGTTGCTTTTATTGAAATAATTTTTGGGGCAAAGTTGGAGATTTTTGGGAAAAGGCTTCAATTATGGTAAGCGACTTCGGGAAAATGCTAATACCCCTTTTGGGGTAGGGTGCTGGGGCTGCGATCGCCTGATTCCTGAAGATCCTAGATTTGGTAAGATTCTGAAGTAAGCCTCTATTAGAACCGTCTAGGATGATACACTCCCTGCCTCAAAAAAATTGGCTACCTCAAAAAAATCGGACATTAGTTCCCGATCGCATCTTGCAATTCCAAGTTCCCTCCAGGCAGGCATGGCTAACAACCTGGATGCTGAGCCTTGTGGGGTTCATCATCTGCTGCACGACTTGGTTGATCAATCCATTACCGGCCCAAGCCACAGGCGTTTACAACATGCCGACGCTAAAGGCTGGAGACATCACGCGATTAGTCGATCAGGCGGGTGTACTTAGCCGTTTGACTCAAGGAGAATTGATTAGCCAACTCGATGCTCTCGCTCAGTCTACCGGGAATGAGGTGCGGTTTGTCACCATCCATCGGCTCGATTACGAAGAAACGATCGACAGCTTTGCCCAGGACTTGTTCCAAAAATGGTTTCCCACTGCGGAAGAACAAGCCAATCAGATCCTGGTGGTGCTAGATAATGTCACCAATACGATCGCCATCCAAACCGGAACCGAGGTCAAATCGCTGCTCTCCGATGAGATGGCCGACAGCATTACCCAGGAAACCATGATGGTGCCTTTGCGCGGCGGCAAGTACAACCAAGCCTTTGAAGATGCGGGCGATCGCCTCACCGCCATCCTCACCGGACAACCCGACCCCGGCCCCCCGATCGTCACCAACGACATCAACACCGAAAGCACCTTTGCCACGGCTGAAGAAACCGACGATCGCAGCGCCACTATTGTGGTGATTGTGCTACTTGCACTCGCGACCATCATTCCCATGGCCACCTATTACCTATACCAAATCCTGCAATCCTAAAGAACTTATTCCAAGGGATGCTTTTCAAAATGAAGCATCCCTGACTCGCTTTACAAAGCTTATTGATAAGTCACTTAAATATCAACGATAAGGACTTGATTATTAAGAAATAGCGTGTATTTCGAGCCTCTACATTTAGATTGCGCTAATTCACCTGTGCCTATACTCTAGTGGTAGGGCAAAATAACATTTACTGATAGCTGATCCTGATAACTGAGCAATTCAAATCTCCTAATTCATTGGGTCATTCCATGAAATTTAGGGTTGCTGGATTGATTCCGATCGCAGCGATTTCAGCATAATGATTTCGCAAGGTTACAGGTAATGCAAGGCTACGGGTAATGCAAGGTTACGGGTAATGGTTTAGGGGTATTGACTCATGGCAACCAATGGCGCATCAAGAGCAGGCAGTCGTAGAGGTAGAGGCCAAGTTGCCAAAGCAGCAGATACGGCAACCAGCCCTACATCCAGCGCGGCAACCCATCCTGATAACACATCAGATAACGCAGTAGAACTTAAAACCGCAGGTGAAACGGAGGAACTCATGGTAGAACAAAAAGTCGAAAACGGCGGCACCGCCAAAGCAGGCAAACTAGAACTGGCTCAAAAGCCCGAAAATGGCAACGGCCAACCTGACAAGAAAGGCGAAATCCAGGTCGCAGCCCCCACCTACATCGCCGATCGCCCCGTATCCGCAGGCGCGATCGAAGTCGCAGACACCTTCGCGTCGGCAGGTCTACGCCCCATCGCCGCCAGCCACATGGATGTCTATGGCACCATCCTCAATGGCCGTCCCATCATGGCTAGCCACCTGCAAGTCGCAGAATTCGCCCTCCCCGGACAGCGCCCCGTCTTCGCCAGCGATCTCGTCGTCCGCGATGACCTCACCCTCCCCGGCGGTCGCCCCATCATGGCCAGTGACCCCCATCTCCTAGAAGCCAGCCTCCTCCCCGGTGGTCGCCCGATCGCCTCCAACGAAATCGACGACAGCGAAACCCTGATGGGCTTCCTGGATTAGTCTTAAAGAGAACTGCAAAAAGTAAAGAGGGGGAGGTTTGCGACGCAAACCTCCCCCTCTTTACTTTTTGCAGAATAAAGGTGATACCCGAGGCTGGAAAATTAGGTTTAGAAATGAGCGATCGCCAACAATACGAGTCGATTTTGCAGGAATTGGTCGGACGAGTCTGCCACCGAACCCTGGCGTGCAACTCCCTAAAATTCAGATTCGATTTTTCCCAAAATTAGGCAACCGAGGCTACATCTGGATTGACCCACCTTGATCTTTCATTCATCAGACTCAACTCATCACCGACGCCTACGCTTGTCCCAGTTATAAAGAACCGGATTACAATCCCAGATTCCAGGCATGGAGCAATCTGTTCTCTCCCCTCAATGAAACCATCCTGGTCGGGTATAAGTTTACATCCGACGAAAGTTTAATTTTGTACTTCTCCAATTCCTACCAAATCCACCTTCCCAAAGCAGAAACTGATCCAACAGACGGACAGCTATGGTATTTGCATTGGTATGCTTCAAAGTTTCGACAGAGAGAAAAATCTTGAGGTTGCCTTGGTGAGTGTTGCCTTGGTGGAGTTTAAAATTAGGCATTACGTCCAGCCATAACGCCACCATCTATGTTCCATGTAGCTCCTGTCACCCAAGAAGCTCTGTTGGAGAGTAAAAAAGCTACAGCTTCGGCCACATCCATCGGTTGTCCAACCCGCCCAATGGGGTGGAAACTGTTGAACCCCTGTAGGGCTGTGTGAACCTCCTCGGGTTTGATGAAAGCTCCATAGATAGGAGTTTCTACCACCGCCGGGGCAACGGCATTAACCCGGATTTGATACTGTGCTAATTCCATGGCCAAATGCTGGGTGAGGGAATGCAACCCTGCTTTTGCCATCGAGTAAGCGGAGGAGGGCGTCGCTAAAACAGCCTGGTGTGCCCACATGGAGCCAATATTAACAATCGCACCCCCCTGTCCTTGCTGAACCATGTTACGGACAACCTGTTGTGTGACAAAAAAAGTTCCATGGTTGATGTTGAGATAGCGATCGTAGTCCACATCAGCATGATCGAGAAAAGATTTTGGCAGAAAAACACCTGCAGAATTGACCAGATAACGCACCCTAGGTAGCTCATTCGCAGTCCGCTCCACCAGTCGAGAGGTTCCTTGGCGATCGCTGATATCCGCTTGCCAGCCCTGAACTTTGCCAAACGGCTCCAAGTCGCCTAGGGTTGACTGAAGTTTGTCAGAGTTGCGTGAGGCGATCGTTACAGATGCTCTATTTTTCAAGAGAATTTCTGCGACGCTCTTTCCAATGCCACTACTGCCGCCGATGATTAATGCTTGCTGACCCTTAAAATCCTGGTACATAACGATCTCTCTTTGAAGGTTACAATGCGCTTTCAGCAAGCATCATAGTCAAGCTTCAACCGAGTTAGGAAGTATGTACCTCTGAGTAAGGTAGGCACTTTGAGGTAGAAATTGAAGCGGAATCCAGAAAAATTCAGGTCGTACCCAATGGATAGAAAAAGCACAGAAAAAAACACTTCAGCCGCTGCAATGGTCGAGTATATTGTCGGCTGCAAATGGTCGATGCAAATCCTGACCCTAATTTATCAAGGCGTCGATCGCCCAGGAGCCATCACGCGAGCTGTTGATGGACTCACCACAAAAGTACAGAATGATTGCTTGAGCAAAATGGTTAGTTTTGGCATTCTAGAGAAGATTTCTTACCCAGAAGTTCCGCCAAGAGTTGAATATAAACTCACCCATCTTGGACAGCGCTTCGTTGCAATTTTGGATTCAATTTCAGAGTTGCAGCGTGAAATTGACAGTGAGATTGATGGTGGAATTGATAGCAATTGTGGCAGCACAACGCCCCGTTCATCCGCCGCTAGTTATCTCTCGAACTCAACAGAGAGACTTTATGCGGTCGATACGCAACAAGCGGTCGATCCACAACAGAATGGCTAGACAAGGTAAATCGAAGACCAAGAAGCTGAAGCCTGCGTCTCCCAATCAAGGGTCTTTGCAAATTGGGCAGCAAATGTCACAAGCCATCCCTACAAAATCAAAAATTTCTATCACAATAGGAGTGTCCTCCCCCTCCTCGTAAGAATCACCTGACTCATCCCCTGATTCCCCCAGAATCTCCCCACCTCCCTACTCCCCACTCCCCACTCCCCACTCCCCACCATGTCCGCCCTCATCACCCCGATCGCCCGCCAACGGGACATTATCGAAGTCCTGATCCGCTATGGGTGGGACTACATGCGCCAACTGCTCACCCTTGGCAAAGGCGATGAACCTGAGATTCCCGCCCCTGAGATTCTCTGCAAAATTCTCAGGGATTTGGGTCCGGTTTATGTCAAGTTGGGGCAACTGCTCAGCACTCGTCCAGATCTGCTGCCGCCTTCCTATATTGAGGCGTTGAGTAATTTGCAGTCCAATGTGCCGCCCGTGCCCTGGGTGCAGATTGAGGCAGAACTGCGGCAACAGTTGGGGATGCCGCTGGATGATGTGTTTGCGGAGATTAGTGAGACGGCGATCGCAGCCGGATCGATCGCCCAAATCCACCGCGCCACCCTGAAAAACGGCGAATCGGTCGCGGTCAAAATCCAGCGTCCCGGCATTGATACGATCGTGTCGCGGGATATTTCCGTCTTTAAGCAGATTGCCATGCTGCTGGAGACGACCAATTTTGGCAAGCGCTACAGCATTGTGGCGCTGGCTGACGAGTTTAGCACTTCCCTGCAAAAGGAACTGAACTTTAACCAAGAAGCCACCTATACCGACGACTTGCGCCGCAACCTGGCTAGTAGCCGCTGGTTCGATACCCAAAAAATCGTCATTCCCAAGGTCTATCACGAGCTTTCGGGCAAAAAGATTCTAGTTTTAGAATGGCTGGAAGGCAAACCCATTCTGCAATCCAAGTTCGGCAAAGAATCGGTCAACTCAAAACTCACGCCTGAAGAAAAAGACGAACGCCAAGCCTTCACCACACTGCTATTTCGAGCATTTCTCCAGCAATATCTCATCGATGGATTTTTCCATGCCGATCCGCATCCTGGCAATCTGTTTTATCTAGAAGATGGTCGGGCTGGAATTCTGGACTGCGGCATGATGGGCGTGCTGGATTCCCGTACCCAATACCTGATGGTGGAACTGATTCTGGCGATTATTGACGCTGACCCAGAGCGCTGTGCCCAGGTGACTCTGCAACTGGCCAAACCGATGGATGTCACCCAGCCGATCAACGTGATTCGCCTCCAGACGGACTACGATCGCCTCCTCCGCCGCTACCTCAACGTCAACCTCTCCAATCTCAACGTGGGCGAAGCCTTTGGAGCCATTCTGCAAGCTGCCCGCATGAACAACCTCAAGCTGCCCAGCAACATTGGCCTCTTGACCAAATCCCTGGCCAACCTGGAAGGAGCCGGACGCGAGTTTGATCCGACGGTCAATATTGTCGAAGAAATTACGCCCTTGATGAGCGACCTATTTCGACAACAACTGATGGGCAAAGACCCGACGCGATCGTTCCTCAGAACCGCCCTGGAATTCAAAGAACTCTCCCTGGAATCGCCCCGCCAAATCGGATTCCTGCTCAACCGCCTCAGTTCCGAAACCCTGCGTCTCAATCTCTCCATTCAGGACTTCAACGCTCTACGGAGAACCTTGGATGATGCGGCAAATCGGCGATCGTTCAGCACTGTCGTAGGTTCGCTGATTATTGGCGCGGCCATTCTCTCGACCGGACAGCAAACGCCCCAGGTTCATCTCATTGGCAATATCTTCTTTGGCGCAGCAAGTTTACTGGGACTATGGCTGATTTTTACGATCTTGCGATCGGGAAGGTTTAAATAAAATTATTGTCATGGATTAAGTCCTTAGCTGAAGGGTGAACTTACTCTAGAACTTACCCTAAGTGAGGGCTTCGATGATAACGCGCCCTTCTTCAACAGCCTCGATCTGGAGATTAAAACCATGTAGCAAACTCATTCCGACTAATGGAACAGCATCGGAAGCGGCAACATCAACAATGCGGTTCTGGCCATTCCAAATCACAGACGCTTTGTAGATATCGAAAAAGACTTCACTGCCATCGCCTAATGTGCCAACGTCCCGGTAATGCCAGGGCAATCCCAGATCTATGATGATAGAGTACGGCAAAGACAAAAAGCTAGTAAATCCCGTATCAATAATGGCATCAACGGTTATTTTGGCTGAACCGATGCGCCCTACGGCAACTTTGATAGTGGCTTCACAATTTTGATTAACATAACCAAACATCATACGGGGTTCCTGAGACTACGACTACCCATCCGAAAAACAGCCCGATGTCCAATCCGAATGACCCAAGGTTGAGCATCTGGCAAACGTTCATAGAGGCGATCGACGGCTACCATGGGCGCGTCTGCAACTTCAAAGGCACCTGTTTCAATGTCGATCGCCACCAGTTTTCCAGAATTCCCCTCTTCAACCTGAGAGCGAACTTGGGTCTCATAGATCTCGTTGCCTCTTTGGGCAAACTCTTCTTTGCTGTAGCGAGGTTGTCGTTGGTGAAACCTCTCCTCTGGAGAAATTGTCATTAGTTTGACCTCATTCGTTTTCTGATATCAGCTTGACTATCATACTAACTAGACTTTGAATTTCTGATAGTGGAAGCCTCATGAATCCTTTTTCTGTTTTGAATCAAACCCAGCGACAGCGCACCAGTGATGGGCAGGAGAGCGGCATCCTAGAGGGTTGGGATCGAACCAGTCCTCTGTTGGTGCTGGTGTTGCCTCAGCTTGGGGATTTTGACAGTTTGGAGTATGTCTGGTGGCTGCAACGGGATGCAAAACGGCTGCAAGAGATGCCTTTGACGATTCGGGCGGTGGGAATTGGCGATCGCAACTCCGCTCAAAAGTTCTGCACCTTCACGGGTTTCCCCCCCGAGTGCCTGTTCGTCGATCCAACCGCAGCCTTACATCAACAACTCAATCTCTACTCAGGGTTATCTTTCAAAGTACCTGTCCTGTCTCCAGGACAAAATGCCTGGTTGAATCTGATGTTGATGTGTGCGGGGTTGGGCAGTCCAGGAACATTGGCCGAAGTGTTGCGGGGGTATACGGGCGATCGCCAAGCCCCCCAACTAATCGCCAACGATGAAACGGTAAAAGCGCCTCCTCTGCCACCACTCAAAGGCTCTTTCTTCAATGTGGCAGGCGGTGAGGGTTTTCAGCGTCCGTTTGAGTTGGCAACTCTGCGCCTGCGGAACATGGCTGAAGTGTTGCAGAACTGGAAAACCTATGTGCCGGATGCATCCTATCTGACGCAACGAGGGGGAACTTTCATGTTTAATCAACAGGGGGAATTGGTGTATGAACATCGCGATCGCAATATTCTCGGCTTTGCCAAATCAATGAACAATCCTTTAGTCTTTCTGGAGAAAGCGATCGATTCTAACCCATTCCCAATCTCGTAATCGCTCATTGTCGCAGAGTGTGATTTCAATGAGTAATTTCAGTGAGTCAACTAGACTCCATTTTTAGGAATGGGTCGCCCAGATCATCGAAACATTGCTGTACTGCCTGAAGATTGCATCAGCGCTTACCAGGGTCATGTCTTCTAGCTGTGTTTGTGCAATCAACATTCGGTCAAACGGATCTCGGTGATGCAGCGGTAGTGCAGCAGCCTGTAAAGCATGAGTTGCCGTAATTTCTAATGCTCTCACACCTAGCTGATTCATCCGGCTAGAAATATAGCTATCAGGCGACTCCGGTAATGGCAACTTGCCGATCGCAACTTTGATGCCAATTTCCCAGATGCTAGCAACCGAGAACCATAGCTCGTTGGCTTCATCGGCGATCTGTGTAATGGCCTCCTCACTCAATCGTTCCGGCTGGGCAAACCACCATAACCAGCATTGGGTATCCAACAAGAGCTTCACGCTTCACCGCCTTCAAATGCGGCCAGGATTTCTTCCGGTAGCGGAGCATCAAAGTCATCGGGCACGACAAAATGCCCTTGATCTAGCCCTAAGCTGGCTCGTCGATCGGATGAGGGATGAAACGGAACTAACTTTGCGATCGGGATACCTCGATTGGAAATAATAATTTCTTCCCCAAGCTCCACACGAGACAAAAGCCGTGAGAGATGGGTTTTAGCCTGATGAATGTTTACGGTTTCCATTTTTTGATGCGACTAAGTCTACAAACTTAGTTTACTCTATTGTCAGATAAGGTTTAGTTGAATGTGGTTGGTGATTTATATGCTCTGCTTCCCACTTCAAACCTTCCTGATTCCTCAATCGGGAACCCTGGCCAAATCTTCTAACCAGGTAATTCTTCTATGGAAGAAATTATTGAGTTGGATATTGCAAGAAGTAGAGTTGTGTTGAAACTCTAAAGCTTTACAGCGTATTTCCTCAATTCCATCCTGGGAGGTTTGCAACTCAAATAGTTTGTTTAAGTTGCGGTTGTTGCGATCGCCCCCTTCCCCCCTTTGCAACCTTCTCCAACAACATGCCTCGCCAATGGTAAAACGGACTCACCACGCTATATTTCAAAACCTGCAACTCACAGGCCGCAACCACATCAGTTTTTAACTGAGCATAAGTTTTCAAATACAGCCTAATCAGTTTTTGCCCATCATTCAGCCAATAAAACCAAACCACAAAAGGCTTTTGCCAGGACATATATCCCAACATCCGCAACGGATATTTTCCCAGTCCTACCCCTTGACAAAGCCGCAGCAAGTATTCTCGCTCAAATCTCCACTTGGGCATCTGATGCATCATATGCAGTTCCGCATGATTCCAAATCTCCCAACCTGCCTGACTGATATAGAGCAGCGCTTCCATATCCTCGCCTTTGGCGGTCAAGGAATTGCCGATCGGCCCCTGTAATTTTTGCTCCTCGGGGACACAGTCTAACCAGACCTGTCGCCGCACCACCAACCCCGCTCCAGGCGGCAAGACTTTTCGAGCTGGAGTGCCGTCTACATCGCGGTTATAGCAAAAGGTTTGCTTGCGTTCAATCACCGCTAGATAAGGTGCAATCTTGCCAAAATCCCTGGGCGGAGGGACTTCAAAATCGCCGTGGATTTGTCCACCGAACGCGCCTGCTTGGGGATGAGCAAGGCCGAATGCATAGGCTGTCGCGACCCAATGAAGATCTGGAACATTATCGTCGTCCAGAAAACCAATGAACGTTCCTTGGGCTTCTTCAATCAATCGCCGACGCGCGATCGCCGCTCCCTGTCTGCCTTCAAAGCAATATCGCAATGGACAAATTTCCTTGCCATCTACTTGCCAGTTGGCCTGGTATTGCTGGACAACTTCGGCGGTGCGATCGCTGCTGTTATTGTCCACAATGACGATTTCCCAGTCGATTCCCTGGAGGTTGGCTTGCGATCGCAGTTGGT
This sequence comes from Oculatellaceae cyanobacterium Prado106, assembly GCA_025454315.1. Taxonomy (GTDB): domain Bacteria; phylum Cyanobacteriota; class Cyanobacteriia; order Elainellales; family Elainellaceae; genus Prado106. Next base: position 15,696 of record JALOOP010000048.1, on the reverse strand, counting down.
CTAAAACCGCTGGCAGTCTTTGCTCGCCGTTGTAGGTTCGGATTGAAACTGTGAAGTCTGTCATGCGATCGCCATCCCATCAAGTACAACGCTCCCAGTATTCCCGCTCAGCCGTCTGTCCTTGACCCCCATGCGACAAAAGAAGAGACACGCCTCAAGGATTTGCAACCCTAATGATTCTGCAAAAACATAGGGATTGGATCTTGAATCTGAAGTTGACAAAAACCTCGAATTCAGCTAGCTACCTGAGATAAGCGTCTCAAATGAGAGAATGTTACGAAATATTACTGATATTCCAAGAGTGGTGTCACAATGCCGGAAAATAATCCGAGAGACTGAGAGATGCTCAGTTGAGTATCCCTCTGCTTCAGCATTGGTGATTTTCAATTTGGGTCGATAGCGGAAGGTTTTCTAGGGAATTTTCCAAATGTCTAAAGTGGGGAATAAACCGCCTCACCCAAGGTTCTCAGTCATTCAGTAATGAACGCCAGTTTAAACATATCTGGTTACAATTTGCTTTTCGGAGGAATCCATCAATGAGTATTGTCACGAAGTCAATCGTGAATGCGGATGCCGAGGCTCGTTATCTCAGCCCTGGCGAATTGGATCAAATCAGAGGCTTCGTAGCTTCTGGTGAGCGTCGTCTGCGGATCGCGCAAGTGTTGACCGATTCTCGCGAAAGAATCGTCAAGCAAGCTGGCGATGCCCTGTTCCAAAAGCGCCCTGACGTTGTTTCCCCCGGTGGCAACGCCTACGGTGAAGAAATGACCGCTACCTGCCTGCGTGACCTGGACTACTACCTGCGTCTGGTGACCTACGGTGTGGTTTCCGGTGATGTCACCCCCATCGAAGAAATCGGTATCGTCGGCGTGCGTGAGATGTACAAGTCTCTCGGAACCCCCGTCGATGCAGTCGCGGCTGGCGTCGGTGCCATGAAGAGTGCTGCTCTTGCCATGATGTCCGGTGATGATGCGGCTGAAGCTGGTGCTTACTTCGATTACGTTATCGGTGCTATGCAGTAAGAGTCTGAATGAACGCAGGACTGAGCTTCTGTAGCAAAACTCCACCAGCGAAACTACACCGACCGCTCTTTCCCCCTTCACGACTTTTATTTTTTTAGCCTGATAGACATTAATTCAATTTAAGGAAGCAAAAAGATCATGCAAGACGCAATTACTGCTGTAATCAACTCGGCTGATGTCCAGGGTAAGTACCTGGATGCCTCTGCTCTCGACAAGCTCAAAGGCTATTTCTCCAGCGGCGAACTCCGCGTTCGTGCCGCTACCGCCATCAGCGCCAATGCTGCTGCGATCGTCAAAGAAGCTGTGGCTAAGTCCCTGCTGTACTCTGACATCACCCGTCCCGGTGGCAACATGTACACCACCCGTCGCTATGCGGCTTGTATTCGTGACCTCGACTACTACCTCCGCTATTCCACCTATGCCATGCTGGCTGGCGACCCCTCCATCCTGGATGAGCGCGTGCTGAATGGTCTGAAAGAAACCTACAACTCCCTGGGTGTTCCCGTTGCGGCAACCGTCCAAGCCATCCAAGCCATCAAAGAAGTCACCGCTAGCCTAGTGGGTGCTGATGCTGGTAAAGAAATGGGCGTTTACCTCGACTACATCTGCTCTGGCTTGAGCTAAGCATGAGCCTCCCGGTCTGAGATAGGGTTAGTCCCCCATCCTCACACCGAAAGACTCAGCCTCTCTCAAGAACGGAAGTATCAGGTCTGGGATGTTTGGGATGAGTTTTAGGGGGTCAACGGCAATTTGGGGTGAGCGATTCACTCAGATTCGCTGGGACTTCTTAAGATTGACCTCAAGCTCCCAGACTTAGTGTAATTCCCAGGTTTAGCGGATAGACTGGGATACAGAAGAAGATCTGAATATTCAGTCTAGAAAGCCAAATTTAAAACAGAGCTACACAGGAGCGCGATTCAGCTATGCGGATGTTTAAAGTTACGGCCTGCGTTCCCAGCAAAACCCGGACTCGCACCCAGCGGGAACTGCAAAACACTTATTTCACCAAGCTCGTCCCTTTTGATAACTGGTTTAGCGAACAGCAACGCATTATGAAAATGGGCGGCAAAATCGTCAAGGTTCAACTGGCTACGGGTAAGCCAGGAACCAACACGGGTTTACTATAATCCTTTGCAATTGCTGCAAATATTTTCCTTGAATGCTGGGAACGGGATGCTGAGTTGGGGGTGATGAGCCTCTAAAGAGAGTATCCAGTTTCCAGCATTGTTGTTTGGTGGGGAGTGGGGAATAGGGAGTGGGGAGTAGGGGAGTCAGTCCATTCCTCTGATTTATCAAATGATCATTAAGCTCCAATAAAGCGATCGCCCAGATGTCCGTAAGGTGGGATATGTGGGCTATAGTTAAGAGAGTGCAGCCGTAAGCACGACCCAACCATCAGTTGATATCAAAAACAATTGGAGGTGGATAAAGTAGCCTGCTCGCAGGAGAGACTACTCTATTCACCTCCAATTGTTTTAGGAAGGGGGGAAGGGGGAAAGGCGAAAGGGAAAAGGGACATCAATTAACGAGGCTATGAACTTTCTGGAGAACTGCATCCTAGAACAGCTCACTGATGTTGTTAATGGACTGGGAGATGTACTGGGAATGAAAAGGCTAAAGATTCTGTCGAGATTCTGCGATCGCCCCTCATTGTCCCCCCTTTCCCCTTTCCCCTTTTCCCTTTCCCCCTCTAAAACTCAATCCCCGCCTGCGCCTTAACCCCCTGCTCCTTAAAGGGATGCTTCACCAGGGTCATTTCGGTGACGAGGTCGGCTTGGTCGATCAAGGCTGCGGGTGCGCCACGACCCGTGAGGATGACATGGGTTTCGGTGGGTTTTTGGGAGAGTCCTGCGAGGATGGTTTCGACGGAGAGGTAGCCGAGTTTGATGGCGATGTTGATTTCGTCGAGCAGGATGAGCTTGAAGTCGGGATTTTGGATGAAGGCGATCGCCCGTTGCCAAGCTTCTTCGGCCTTTTCAATGTCTCGCTGACGGTCTTGGGTTTCCCAGGTGAAGCCTTCGCCCATGGCCAAAAATTCTAGTTGGGTAATGCCGCTGTCGTTGGGCAATGTCCAGGGAGCAAAGACCCGTTTCTCGGCAGGTTCCCAGGCTCCTTTGATGAACTGGACGATCGCCACTCGATGGCCATGGCCGAGCGATCGCATCACCATGCCCAATGCGGCGGTGGTTTTGCCTTTGCCGTTGCCCGTATGGACAATGACTAAACCTTTTTCCAGGGTGCGCTCGGAGAGTCGCTGTTCCTGGACTTCTTTGCGGCGCTGCATTTTGCGGCGGTACTGATCTTCGGAGAGGGTGGGGGAGGTAGCGGATTCGTTGAGGGCGATCGCTTCTTGGTCAGTGGTGAGGGTGGGTTCCATAAAAAAAGGGAAAGGGGGAAACGCAGATGAACACAGATAAACACAGATGAATGCAGATGAGAAGGGCAAGGGGTGAAAGGACAGGATGCTCTTTCATCATCTCATCATCCTGTCATCCCCTGACCGACCCACCCTATCCTTTAATCAAGACCCTTAGAAAATAGCCGTGTGCCTCTGCGCCTCTGCGTCTGGTGCGGTTTAAGGTCAAATCCAAGACCTTGGCTTGTTTTCCCTTCATTTCTAGAGACTCTATCTTTTGGATGTTTTGCCAGCTATTCTCCAAACTCTAGAATCCAAAACAAGCAAAGAAAAGTCTTTTCACATAAAGAAATTTACAATTCCTTTAAATTTCCTAAAGAAAGCGCTAGTATGTTTGCGGAATTCAACATTTAAAGAAATTCTTCACAAGTTGTCTAGTTTAAGCCTGTATTCCGGGAATCCACGGATGTCTTTCATTTCAATGTTTAAAACTTTATTAAGTTGCAGCCTCTATCACAAAACCTTACGGGCAAATGCGGATTACTGAATGTGACTTTTTTATATTTTATCATTTACGTATCCGTGAAAACACGATACCGTAATGAAGGACTTAGAACTTTCGCGCCGATTTGTATTTCGGCTGGGATCATGAAAAGTCTTTTCAAGTCAAGTTTCGTCGCTTATCTTCTGTTGACCAGTACGGTGGGATTGCCTTTTCTGCTAGCGCAAAGGGCAGTTGCAAGTTCGCTGCATAATGCTGTGAATGGGACTCAGGCCAAGGGAGCGTGGGTTGGCGATCGCACCTCTCTCCTGCTAGCCTCTGCCGTCACAAAACCAACCCAACCCTATGGTGATGATCCAGATATGGAAGGTCGCGAAGGGGTGCCTCGGCGATCGGTGGGGTCGGGAAGTCGCTAAACCCCGATCGCAAATCAGCTAGCAAATCAGCTATTTGACCTCTGTGCCTAGATCGGTGAAGGGTTGTGTCGAGACGACCTTTCTTTGTTTGAGATCAATGGCGCTGACTTGATGGATGGCACCTTTGTGGTAGGCAATCACCAGTTCCTGAGCTTTGTTTCGCAGCGCCAGCCCATAGAGAATTTCGACTTCTGGAATGATAAGCCGCTGAGCGATCGCGTCATTTTGACATCCGTTTGAGAAGAAGCCGAAACAGCGGTCGAAAATTTTTGGGGAGAGCAGCCAGAACTCACCAACAGCAGCAAACTTGCAAAAATCAGGGCAGCTTTCATAGCGATCACAATGAAAAAACTCGTTAAAGCAGTAGCTTGTTAGAGCGGTAAATAAATGGTGAAAGTCGTCCAACCCTTTTCACTGACCACGCCAATCTCGCCTTGGATGTGATTGACCAGACGTTTGACCAGAGCTAGCCCTAAGCCTGTGCCGCCGTGTCGCCAGGGATCGGTGTTGGGGATGCGATAGAACTTGTCAAAGATCAGCGCTTGTTCACTGGGGGAAATTTCGACGCCGGAGTTGCTGACGCGGATGGCGCAGTAGGTTTTGAGGGATTGGGTGGGGAGTGTTAGAGAGGCTTTGTCTAAAAATTCGCTGCGGTTGCCATTTTGAGGTGGCGGAGAGTCTTTGAGCAACGCGGCTTGCTGAATTTCCTGGCGGATGTCTTGGGGGGTTCGGGTTTCGAGGCGGGCGGAGACTTTGATGGTTTCTTGGGCAGGGGTGTATTTGAAGGCGTTGTTGAGCAGTTCGGTGAGGATGCGCCCCAGGCTGGAAAGATCGGAGACGATCGGTGAGAGATCGGCAGGGATATCGACGACGAGATGCTGCTGTTGCTTTTGCATCTTCGTGGTGAAGGGTTCCAGCAGGTGCAAAATCCAGTCCTGGAGGGAAATAGGGGTTTGCGAAATCGGCTCCATTTGGGCATCGAGTCGCGACAGATCGAGCATGTTGTTGATCAGGTTGATTTCGCGATCGCACTCATTTTGCAAGATCTGTAAATAGCGTCCGGTTTGTTCGGCATCGGTTTCTAGAAGACCTAGACCTCTGAGGCGGATTTCTAGCATTTGGCTGGCCATTTTGATGCTGGCGATCGGGGTGCGAAGCTCGTGGGAGATGGTGTTAAGGAAGTCATCTTTGAGCTGGTTGAGACGTTCGAGTTCAGACACTTGGGATTGGGCGGCTTTATAGAGACGGGCTTGACGGAGGGCGATCGCACATTGGTTGGCGACCTGTTGGACGAGGCGAATTTCGGCGGCTTCAAAGGCGGCTTCATGGGGGCGATAGAGCCACATATCACCGATGACACCTTTATCGTCAATCAGGGGGCAGGCGAGGGACGCAAATCGCTTGGGGCTGTAGCGAATCGGTCGATTGGGGGTGATAATCCAACAAAATTGCAGCGCTTGTCCTTTTTGGAGTTTACGGTAAATCTGCTGGCAATCCTCCATGTGGCAGATTTTACCTTTGCTGGAGGGCAGGTCATCGGTCTGGAGGCACTCGTAGGCAATGGTTGAAACCCCGGCATCAAGATCGTAGAGTCCGGTATCACAGCAGGAGGTTTTGAGTTCTACGGCAAGCTCCTGGACGGCGGTTTGGAGAATGTGGCTTTCGTCGAGGCTGTCTCGGACTTTGTCCGTGATACGTTTTAGGAGGGCTTCAAAGTCGAGGGCTTGTTGCAGTTGCGCGGTGCGTTCCCTGACCTGTCTTTCGAGATCGGCTTCGATCTGTTTGCGATCGCTGATATCTTGAAATACAACGATGCCTCCCGTAACTTCACCGGTAGCATCCCGAATCGGTGCAGCGGTGTCTCCGACGGCGCGTTCTGAACCATCCCTGGCGCGTAACAAATAGCGTTCCGGCAAGCTAACTCGTTTTCCTTCTTGAATCGCCTGCATAATCGGACTTTCTTCGACGGACTCGCCCGTTTCGGCATCAACGAGATCCAGGATGGAGTCAGCATATTGACCCAAGGCTTCGGACTGTTGCCATCCGGTGAGATCTTCAGCGACCGGATTCATAAACACAACTTGACCATTGCGATCGGTGGCGATCGTGCCGTCTCCAATGCTGATTAAAGTAGTGGAAAGCCGTTGTTCAATGGCTTCTAGACGCTTTTCAAATTGGTTGCGGAGGAGGGCAATTTCGATGGTGGTATGGAGTTCGGTTTGGTTGAAGGGTTTGACCAGGTATCCGAAGGCTTCCGTGGCGATCGCCCGACTCAAGGTGCTGTGATCGGCATGGGCAGTGAGGTAGACGATGGGGATTCTAAGCTGGCTGCGGATTTGTTCAGCGGCGGCAATGCCATCAATTTGCCCCTTAAGCTGAATATCCATCAACACTAGATCGGGATGGGTGGACTCGGCGGTTTGGATAGCCTCCGCACCGGAGACAACGCTAGCGACAATGGTATGCCCAAACCCTTCTAAGGATTCTTGAATACTCCAAGCGGCCACCCGCTCGTCTTCCACCACCAATATTTTTGCCATTGGGACTTGTACTACTCTAGATAGCGGTTCAAATACGATTGAAATTTAATTTAGAGGCGGCGATACCTGCGATTGCATGGGGTAAAAGCAACGCCCGCGCTCATTCACGCTCTAACACGCTCTAATCCTTGCTTGTTTGATCCTTGCTCTAAAGTTTGGGAAAGCGAATGACTCGTTCCCACAAACCCCACCCAAAACATTTTTTACTGGAACTAGGCGCATCTGTCAACGAGTGAGTTTCATGCGACAGAGGCATAAAACTCGCTTAGATGCTTGTTTTTACCAAGATGCAACCGAAATGAGCTTCCCAGTATTCCAATCCCTGAACCTGTTGTAAAGACTACTCAGAAACTCCGTAGGAAAGGGGTCGCGGTTTCCAGATTTCTCTGGTAGGTCTATCCCCATTCCCTCACAAACTGTACCGCTCTAGCCCAGTCTTGAAAAGGGCAATTTGATTCAATCTGCTAAATTTGAGGCATTTTTTCTAAATCTTAATAATAATTTCACCCTAGGGCGATCGCTCGACTCATTAAACGCTGGGAGTCGCTTTCTGTATACAAAGTACAGAAAATCAAAGGTGCATCCCGGTTTATTGAAGAATTTGACTGGGGTGGGATTTTTTCCAGTCTTCGTCCTGAACTAGAGTATGAGCCTGCCAAGCGGGATCGGTGTCGGGATAGTCGGAACGATAGTGGCCACCTCGGCTTTCGGTGCGGAATGCGGCGCTTTTGAGAATCAGATAGGCAATGTCTAATAGATTTCGAGTTTCGCCCCAGGATCGGATGGAGGGGCTGAGGGTGGGATTGGTGGGTAAGGGGGCAGAGGATGGGGCGGACAAGACTTTTTGGAGGGATTGACTCAGGGGATGGTCGGCGAATTCGGTGCGCCAGGTTTTGACTTGGGCGATCGCCGGATCGAGCGATCGCTGTTCCCGACAAATCCCTGCACTCTGCCACATAAGCGTAGAGAGCGCATGAACGGAAGGGGCGATCGGCGAATTCATCGACCAATTCACAGCCAGATTCATCAAGGGATTCATCGACGAAATCATGGGCTGTGGTGCAGAGTCTTGTGACGGGATCTCTGAGTTTGTTCGTGAATCAGCCGTTTGTTCGAGCCATTCCGACAGATGATGGGACAGTTGGGCACCAAAGACCAGACATTCCAACAGTGAATTGCTGGCTAGCCGATTTGCGCCGTGGACTCCGGTGCTGGCCGTTTCGCCGACGGCATAGAGATGGGCGATCGAAGTTTGGCTATGGGGATTGGTGGTGACCCCGCCCATCCAATAGTGAGCCGCAGGTGCAACGGGAATGGGCACCTGGAACAGATCAATGCCCCATTGTTGACAAACCCGAATGATATTAGGAAAGCGATGCCGAATCGTGGCCTCGGGGATGGGCTTGAGGTCGAGCCAAACGGTGGCCTGGGGATTGTCGGGGGCAGTTTTTTGGAGATGGCGAAAGATGGAGCGACTGACCACATCGCGGGGAGCCAGTTCACCCGCCGGATGGTAGTCAAAGGCAAAGCGATGGCCTTGAGCATCAATCAGATGGGCACCCTCACCGCGCACCGCTTCACTGATGAGAAAGTGAGGCGCACCCGGTTTGGTTAACGCGGTCGGATGAAATTGCACAAACTCTAAATCTCGCAGTTGTGCCCCCGCCCGCCACGCCATCGCCACGCCATCGCCCGTACTAACGACCGGATTGGTGGTTTGGGCAAAGACCTGTCCCCCGCCCCCCGTGGCCAACACCACATGATCCGCTGCCAACCAACGAATCTCATCTTGATAAACCAGACAAACACCCCGGCAGTCCTGCGCCTGCATCCACAAATCCAAGACAAATGCCTGAGAAATTACCTGAATATTAGAACGACTCAGCACTTGAGCGGCCAATGTGGAAACCATCGCCCGTCCCGTGGCATCCGCCGCATGAAGAACGCGCCGCCGCGAATGCGCCGCCTCCAGGGTTAAGGCCAAAGTTTCACCCTGGCGATCGAACCCCACACCCATCTGCACCAAAGTCCCAATGCAACTGGCCGCCATTTCGACCAGCAGCGCCACCGATTCCGGTTCACACAACCCCGCTCCCGCCTGGAGTGTATCGGCAATGTGCAAAGTCGTGGAGTCTTCCGGGGCGATCGCCGCTGCAATGCCACCCTGTGCCCAATCGCTGGCCGAAATCGAAAGGTTTTCTTTGGTAATCAGTCCAATGTTTAACTGCTGCGGCAAACAGAGCGCAGTATAAAGCCCCGCTGCGCCCCCGCCCACAATCAGGACATCGAAGTGATCGGGCAGTGTGGGATGCGGCATGGGGTTGGAGGAGGTGGATTCAGGCACAGCAAGCCCCCGAATGGTTGAGCTTTAATATAGCAGCAGAGGGGTGGATGGAGGAGAGTATTTTGGATCTGGGATTGTAGGATCTGGGATTGTAGGATGCCTACGGAAATTCAGCCCTGGGTCAATTCCACCATTTAAGCTTGAAGATTGTCAGCCAGGATTGTCAGCCAAGATTGTCAGCCAAAATTGTCAGCCAAAATTGTCAACCAAAAAGGAAATGCATGACGTGGAGCAATTTGCATCGCACATCATGCATTTCTGGGGTTTTTGTTGAGATGGCGATCAGCCCAATTCAGAATCAAACTAGGGCGATCGACAAAATTAGAAAGGGGAAGTGACAGAAAGGTTCATGAGCAAAAAAAGAATCCTGATTGCTCACCCATCCACCCATCTACTCATCCACCCATCGACTCATCCACCCAATTAACGGTAGATCCCATTATTAAAGCGATCGCCCCCTTCCACCAACGCATCTTCCGGCGGAGAAAGCGTAAAGTTTTTCAGGTTGTTTTTGAGAAGCTCAGATTGCCGCTCGGTCAGCCCAGGCAAGTCAAAAACATCGTTGATATCGTTGTAGGGCGCATTGTCAATGATCTTTCGAGCTAGCGTGGGATATAGACCAGGGTACTGCGAAAAGGCGCGCACATTGGTGTTATTCAAGTCAATTTTTTTGCCAAACTCAGTTGCCAGCTTGTCGTCAACTTTGTTCCGGGCTTCAACAGCCAGCACCGGCGAAGCACCCAGGGGATTGACCCAGGTGGCGGCGATCGCAGACTGAGAACCCAGCCCAGTCCAGCATCCGAGCATCAAGAAAAAGGCAACTACCACACCCACCAAACGTTTCATTCGTAAGGTTCCTCCCAGTTTTAATTCATCGGAATTCATATTAAGTCCAAATACACACAGCTTTTAAATTAGAGACTATCACTTTTTGGGATGTTTTCACGGATTTGGGGGAGGGAGTGGGGAGTGGGGAGTGGGGAGTGGGAATACATTGAATGAATCTTTGAGTGGAGCTCTGATGAAGCCGGAGGGGATTTCCATTTTCGCCTTCCTAGATTAATTCCACGCAACCCTCCAAGATCCCCCCTTTCCCCTTTCCCCTTTCCCCCTTTCCCCCTTCCTCCCTCCGCGTCTCTGCGTCTCTGCGTTCAATAAGGTTCGCTATCGGGATCTTCAGTGACGACAAAAGTTTGCCCAAGGAGAGTAATGCGATCGCCCTCCACCAACTTACGGCCTCGGCGGGTTTCGGTTTTGCCGTTGACTTTGACATCGCCGTTTTGGATGAAGAGTTTGGCTTCGCCTCCAGTTTGAACGGCTCCGGCTTTTTTGAGGAATTGGTCTAATTTAATCGGTTCAACGTCTGTAGTCATGGAATCCTCTCCGGTTTGAATCTAAGAAATTTGGATCTAAGAAATCTATGTATTGCGCTTCCCTTTAAAGCCTCTCAGGATAAGTCTTTTTGCCAACGGAGGCGCAGTTGACCTTGGAAAATTTGTTTTTGGAAAAAGTTTTGTCAAGCGGGGCGCTATCGGAGCCTCACGCTTCTCGATAGAATCAACATGATGGATTCCATCGTAGATCATTGCCTCGCGATCGCTCCCAACTCCCCTCCAACTCGCTCCCAACTCGTATCCAACTTGCCTCCAATGACCTATTGTCTCGGCATTATTACCTGTCACGGCCTCGTTCTTGCAGCAGATTCTCGCACCAACGCCGGGGTCGATTATATTTCGACCTACCAAAAGCTCTTTGACTTCTCCGATCCGGGGCAACGGGTCATCTTGCTCTGCACCTCCGGAAATCTGTCCATCACCCAAGCGGTGCTGAATGCGCTGAAGCAAGACCTCAGACAGCAAGAAACCGAAAACCTGCACACCCTGCCCAATCTCTACAGCATTGCCCACTATATCGGCAACAAGGTGCGACAAATCCAGGAGCAGGAGCGACCCTGGCTAGAGCGAGACAATATCGACTTTCAATGTACTTTGCTGCTGGGCGGACAAATTCGTGGGGCAGACCCCGAACTGTACATGATCTATAGCCAGGGCAATTTCATTCAGGCCACCCCCGAAACCCCCTTCCTGCAAATCGGCGAAACCAAGTACGGCAAACCCATTCTCGATCGCACCCTAACCTACAACACCCTGCTAGAAGATGCGGCCAAGAGTGCCCTGCTGTCGATCGACTCCACCATGAAGTCCAACATCTCCGTCGGCCCGCCCATCAACTTAATCATGTACGAGGTCGATAGCTACTACATCCGCCACCAACTGCGCCTGCGCCTCGGTGACCCCTACCTGGCCAAAATCCGCAAACTCTGGGAAGACTCCCTCCGCCAAGCCTTTGAGCGGATGCCCAACATTGAGTGGGCTTACTATGACCATTATTTGGAGGATAGCCCGGAGGATGTTTTGACGGACTAAGGAAGGGGAAGGGGGAAAGGGAAAAGGGGAAAGGGGAAATCTATGAACATTCCATTGAGAACTTATGAGAACTTACGGATGGAATTGGGATGGACTTCCGTTTCTCTTGCTTTGTCAATATCAGTGAAATCAATATCAGTGAACATAGGTGACCTGTATATTCTTTGGGAGGTCTGTGGCTCCATCCGCGTTCTTCTGGCCCAATGCTCATCTTCCCTAGGAAAATCTACGACTCCACCGATGTTCCCCCCTTTCCCCTTGTCCCTTTCCCCTTGTCCCTTTCCCCTTTTCCCTTTCCCCTTTTCCCTAATCATCTTTCCGCGCATACACAATACTAAACCTCCCCTCCGACGACAGAACCGTTTCCGTTGAGCCGTAGTGGTTGATGCACCAGGTTTTGAAGGCTGCGATCGCCTCTGGGAAAACTTCATCGGAAATGCTCCAGCAGGTGGCATGGTCGCGGGTGGCGTAGAGGGTGAGGCGATCGCCGACGGTTTCCTGGATGGGCCATTGGGCGGCGATCGCAATTTCCACTGTTGCGCCTCGCTCCGTCAGCCAGGTTTTGACCTTGTCGAGGTTGGCGCGATCGCGATCTTCACATCCCGGCGGTTGGAAACAGTCATATTGATTGAGAAAACTGCGCCAATGCTGCTCAAACTCCTGTTGATGGGGCGACCAGGGACTTTCGCAGTAGAGCAAGAAGCCTTGGGGCTTGAGGACTCGCTGAATTTCACAGAGCGCCAGTCGCCAATCGGGCACCAGATGAATAAAGTGGCGCATCAGCACGACATCAAAAGTCGCATCCGCAAAATCCAAAGCCGCCGCATCCGCCTGGATCAGCGTCAAATTTTCCGGCAGACTGCCCAGCTTATGCTCAATCTGCGCCATCATCTCCGCAGAGATATCAATTCCAGTGTAGGCATAGCCCTGTTTGATAATCGGAATGGCGATTAAACCCGTCCCAATTCCAGGTTCTAGAAATCGACTGGAAGGATGAGCAGACACCAAATTGAGAATGAAGCGAGTCACCTGCTGCTCAATTTCAGGCGGCAATGACCGGGTAGTGTCGTAGAGGTCAGCGATGCGATCGTAGTAGTTGTCCATGATTGGGGGCGGGAGTGGGGAGGTGGGGAGTGGGGAGTGGGGAGTGGGGAGTAGGGAGTAGGGAGTAGGGAGTGGGGAGTAGAGGGTGGATGGGGGGATGGGCAGAAACCTTCCTTTCGCCTTTTCCCTCTCTGCGTCTCTGCGTCTCTGCGGTTTATAAGGGTTTGGGAAACGAAAAGATGGGGCGATGAGGTAGGTTTCCTCGTCCCCCTGGAATTTCGTTGGGTTGTGGTAGATGGCGATCGCTCCTCTGCAACCCTGTCCTTTTGATTACCGGAGAGCCAAACACCCCTAATCGACTACTCTTGCACAGAACTAGAACTTTTGCAGAAGCAACTGATAGGTCAAGGTGGACTGAGCCGTTGCGCCTGCTTTTAAGGCTCCGAGGACGGGAGTGGTGTACTGGGCAAAGGGACTGGCCACCAGGGCAATATGTCCGTCTGCAACCGCGAGTCCTTGGGTTGGGTCATAGCCTCGCCAACCGGCACCGGGGAGATAGACCTCAGCCCAGGCGTGGAGATGGCGATCGCTGCTATCCGGGTCGCCTTCCTGGTAGCCGCTGACGAAACGAGCCGCAAGCCCGATCGCCCGACAGACCTCCATAAAGAGGACGGTGAAATCTCGACAGGAGCCGCATTGTTGAGTCCAGGTGAGTCCGGCGGGGAACGGGTCGCCGGTTTCGCGCAGAGTGTATTGACAGGTTTGGTAGATTTTCTGATTGAGGAGACTGAGAAACATCGTAGTTTGCCCGTCGCTGGCCAGCCATAGCTCTTGTGCCAGTTGTTGTGCCACTGCATCGACCTGTCCTGTCCCGGCATGACCCGTGAGGTAGGGTTGTAACTGGTGTTGTAGCGAACTGGGGTAGTCGATTGGCAGGCGGACTGCCCAGGGTTCCAGGATGTAGGTGAAGGGATTGGTGAGGAAGGTTTCGACCTGGATTAGGGTTTGCAGGGTGAGTTGGGGGGTGGCAGAATCGGCGAACCAAACTTTGGTGGTGACATTGCCATCGAGGTCGATGCTGTCGGAAATCTGTTGGGGGGTGGGGCTGATGCTGAGGGAGAACTGATGCAGGGTTTGGGTGGCGTCGCTGCGGGGGCGCAGACGCAGGGTGTGGGGGGCGAAGTGGACGGGGCAATCGTAGGTGTAGGTGAGGGAGTGGGAGATTTGGAACTTTGCCATGAATTCAACGAAAGAATTTGAACCGCAGAGACGCAGAGGCGCAGAGATTAGAAATCAAACCGCAGCTTGTAGAATGTGTTGGCGGAGCGTAACGCATCATCGACCTATAATTCTACAGACCTTTAGCTGACGGCTTGGAGGGCAAAGAAGGTTTCAAAGATGCAGTCTCCGACTTGGTTGATTTGACGTTGGGTGTCGTCTAAAAATTCGTGGAGTCCACGGTCAATGACTTCTTCGATGGTGAGGAAATCGAGTTGCGATCGCAGTCTCCCCAAGGTTCTTTCCGCTGAGTTGCTCCAGGTTCCCGGTGTCGTTCCGGTGATCTTGTACAGGGATTGTTCCGATTGCATTAAACAAAAGCGAATCGAACGGGGAAATTCTCGATCCATGATTAGAAACTTTGCCGTGTCGTGGGGCGTGATGCGATGTTGTCGTTTGCGGTACATTTCGTATCCACTGGCGGATTTCAGCAAGGCCATCCACTGGACTTCATCTAGAGTGGTTCCCACATCCACGATCGACGGCAACAGAATGAAGTATTTGACATCGAGGATTCTGGCGGTTTTGTCGGCGCGTTCCAGCAGGCGGCCTAGTTGGCCAAAGTGCCAGCCTTCATTGTGGGTCATGGTGGCATCCATCACGCCTGCAAAGAGGTGGCTGGCGAGTTTGACTTCGGCAAAGAAGCTGGGTAATTGCGAGAGGGGTGGGGCTTGGGCGGTTTCTTTGACCATGAGATAAAAGGAATTGACCCGCTCCCACATTTCTGAGGAGATGATTTCGCGTACCGATCGCGCATTTTCCCGAGCGGCTTGCAGACAGGAGACGATGGAATTGGGGTAGCTGCTGTCGAAGGTGAGAAACTGCACCACGGACTCAGCGGTGGCTTCACCGTAGCGCTCCCGAAATAAACTGAGATCGCCCGTGGTCAAAATCAGCGGTTCCCATTGCTGGGTCACACCCATGGGCGAATCCAGGAGCAGGTTGAGGTTGACATCGACAAAGCGGGCAATGTTTTCGGCTCGTTCGACATAGCGGTTGAGCCAATAGATCGATTCAGCGACGCGACTTAGCATGTTTCTCCCTCACAAACGACCCAAGTATCCTTACTGCCTCCCCCCTGGGAAGAGTTGACCACCAGCGACCCTTTCCGCAACGCCACCCGCGTTAGTCCACCGGGATTGATGTAGATTTCTTTGCCGTAGAGGATGTAGGGGCGCAGATCGACGTGACAGCCTTCGATGCGATCGCCAAACAAAGTCGGCACCCGTGACAAACACAGCGTCGGCTGGGCAATATAGTTTCGCGGCTTGGCCTGAATCCGTCCGGCAAATTCCTCGCGCTGTTCCGGCGTGGCGTGGGGGCCGACCAACATGCCATAGCCGCCCGATTCGTTGGCCGCTTTGACCACCAGTTTATCCAGATTGGCCAGCACATACTTGAGTTGATCCGGCTCCCAGCAGAGATAGGTGGGCACATTGGGCAGGAGTTGTTCTTCGCCCAGATAGTAGCGGATCATCTTGGGGACATAGGCGTAGATCACTTTATCATCGGCGACTCCGGTACCGAGGGCATTGGCGATCGCCACCTTTCCCTGTCGATAAAGCTCCAGCAGCCCCGGTACGCCCAGCAACGAATCGGGACGAAAGGCCAGGGGATCAATAAAATCATCGTCAATGCGGCGATAGATCACATCAACGCGCTTCAATCCCTTCGTCGTTTGCATTTGCAAATAGCCGTTAGCGACGACTAAATCGCGGCTTTCCACGAGTTCCACGCCCATCTGCTGCGCTAGAAAAGAATGCTCAAA